>CAYUZK010000128.1:0-17553 GCA_964449625.1 uncultured Archangium sp. | reverse complement strand
TTCACCGCCGCCACCCCCCGCGGCCGTGCCGCCGCCGGTCGCCGTGCCGCCGCCCATGCCTCCATCACCGGGCTCGGGCTCGACGGGCGCACCACAGGCCACGGTGACGACGAGGGCAGCGACGAGGAGAACTCTCATTCGTGGGCGGATAAGGGATCAGCGCCCGTGCCGTCAATCGCCGGCGGCCCCAAAGGTGCGCGGGCCGTCAGGAGGCGCCCGTGGGCGTCGCCACCAGCATCAGCGCGATGGCCACGCAGTA
Organism: uncultured Archangium sp.; assembly: GCA_964449625.1. Lineage (GTDB taxonomy): Bacteria > Myxococcota > Myxococcia > Myxococcales > Myxococcaceae > Archangium_A. The sequence goes on along the minus strand of CAYUZK010000128.1, from coordinate 17,294 downwards.
GCACGCGAACCCGAGCACGAAGAGCAGCAGCGCCGCGCTCAGGAAGCGCGACTTCGCGTCGCGGATGTCCAGCATCCGCTCCAGCGTCGACTGGGGGTCGTCGGTGAGCTCCTGCGTCAGCCACCGCAGCCGCAGCACGCCGCCGATGGCCACGGCCGCGGCCGCCAGCACCACGAGGATGCCGACGGCCACCAGGGTGCGCGCCAGCTCGCTGGTCTGCGCGATGGCCCGGCCCGAGAAGCCGGTGACGGTGATGACGATGCCCGAGAGCGACAGCATCACCTGCGTGCGCAGCACCAGCACCGAGAACTGCGACTGCACCAGCTCGTAGCCCTTGCCCGGGTCACCCTTCGTCAGGGTGAGGATGCGCTTCACTTCGTCGGCGTCGGCCATGCCCCCTCTTACAGCCGCAGGGAGAAGCTGACGAAGGCTCCGTCGCGCGTGGGCATGACGGCCACCGCGGCCGGCCGCCCGTCGAGCACCAGGAGCGTCACCGCCGCGCCCAGCAGCAGCCCACCAGCCGCGAAGCCCGCGACGGCCAGGGCGGTGAAGGCGTCGCGCTCCTGGGTCAGCACCGGCAGGGTCTGCGCGGCGTCCTGCGGCGTCACTGTGGCCGCGGGGCCGTAGGCGAGGAGCCGGCCTTGCGCGTCGTTCGCCGCGAGCACCCCGGCGAGGCCCAGCCCCAGGCCCCCGGCCCCGAGCGCGACGAGGCCCACGCCCAGCCCGGTGCGCCAGGCGCGGGGCGAGGCGCCACCTTCTGCGCGCGCGCCCGCCGAGGTCAGGCAAAGCGCGGCGACGAGGAGCAGCGAGGCGGCCCTCATGGGACGTAGAGGCGCAGGGCGCCACTGGTGTCGACGTAGACGAGCGCGGCCTTCTGGCCGAGCTGCACCGGGGCGAACGAGCTCACCTCCGCCTGGGGAATGGGGGCGCCGACCTCGGTGAGGGCGAGGGTGCACGCGGCCGGGTCATTGATGGTGCCCAGCTGCACCCCCTGCCCGACGCCGTACGCAGCGAGGAGGGTGTTCCGCCCGCCGGCGCTGTACGGGGCCACCGAGAAGCCCCCCGTCACCGAGCCCGCGACGAGGTTGGTGTTGGACGGGCACAGCGTGGCCGGCGCGCCGTCGCAGTTGGCGAGCGGTTGGGGGAGCGCCTTCCGGGTGCCCCCTTCGCTCCAGGTCGCGATGAGGCAGGTGCCCGAGGGGTTCATCGCGGCCGAGAACTGGGTCGGCGCGATCGCCGTCAGGGCCCCGTAGGCGATGCCCTCGCAGACGTTGTACGCGGGCGGCGGCGAGAGGTATCGGTTGCAGCGGAAGCGCGTCCACCGCACGGCCCCGGGCTCGAGGCGGAAGCCGGCCCAGCTGTCGCTCGACTGCGCGACGTGGAGGTCCGGGGCGAGGGGCAGCGTCACGCTCGTAGCGCCCCGCGTGTAGGTGGCGCCCAGGGTGTGCCCGAACTCGGCCTGGTCCAGCTCGCGCGGGAGCGCGAAGAGGCTCAAGGCGCTCGCCGCGCCCTGGGCGAGGATGGGCGGCAGGGTGCTGGCGCCCGCCTCGACCCGCCGGCGATGGGTGATGGGGTCGGTGCCGGTGGTCGGCGGCACCGACCACGAGAAGGCGGCGACGCTCCGGGCCTCCAGCGTGGAGGCGTTGGCGACGCTCCAGGCGTTGAGGCCGAACGCGTAGAGGCTGCTCGTCGCCGAGGCCAGGTCAGGCCCGAGCGTGAGGGTCTGCGGAGACAGGGCCCGCACCGCGAAGGTCTGCTGCCCGGCGTTGGGCGTCGCCAGCGTGCGGTAGGCAACCGTGACCACGCCGTCGGCGTCTGACGCCACGCGGAACTCGGCCACGCCGGTGGCCAGCGGCAGCGCCGCCGGGGTGCTCGCCGCCAGCGCGGCGGTGTGGAAGCGCCGGCTCGCCGCCGCGACCGGGTTGCCGTGGTCGTCGGCGAGCGCGCTGAGCGTCGCGTCGAAGACGGCGTACGGCGTCAGCGCTCCGCTCGTCCAGGTGCTGTGCGCGCTGTTCCACGAGCCGGCGCCGCCCGCCGCCGGCGTCAGCGTCAGGCCCGGGGAGGCCGTCGTCGCGCCAAAGACCGGCTCGGAGAAGGTGACGCTCGCCTCGCGCAGCTCGAGGTTGCGCACGCCGGCGTCCGGGCTCCAGGCGATGATGGTCGGCGCGACCCGGTCCACCGAGAAGCTGCGCGACGCCGTCGAGGCGTTCCCCGCGCGGTCGGCCGCAGCGACGGTGGTGGTGACGACGCGCCCGTTGTCGCTGGTGGACGTAGTGACGAGCAGCTGCGTGGCCGTGCTGGGCGCGCCGTTGACCTGCGTCACCGCGGCCTGGGCGTCGCCGTCGGTGACCTGCCAGCTCACCGCCACGTCGTTGGTGCTGCCGAAGTCGGCGAGGTTGAACTTGCGGCCACTCGTGGGCGCGAGGAAGGTGATGGTCGGCGCCACGGTGTCGATGAAGACGGTGCGCGAGGCCGTGGCGGTGTTGCCCGCCTCGTCGGCGGCGGTGACGTCGAGCGACGACGCGCTGTAGTCGGTGGATTGCACCGGCAAGGTCGCGCTCCAGCTCGCGCCGCTGCCCGTCATCGCCACCGGCGCCGCGCCGCCCAGGCGCGCCTCGACCAGCGCCACGCCGCCGCCGGTGGTCGCGGTGACCTGCAGCGCCTGCCGGTGAACGCTGGCCTCCGCGGGCGCCGTGAGGCTGATGGTGGGCGGCACCGTGTCGACGCGCACGCGGCGCTCGGCGGTGGCCGTGTTGCCGAGCGCATCGACGGCCTCCACGCGGATGACGGCGGTGGCCTCGCCGGGCGGCACGTCGAGCACCGCGGTGTAGGCGCCCGCAGCGCCCGCCAGGGCCTCGACCACGCCGGCGTCGAAGGCGTCGACGCGCACCACCACCGGGCCGCTCGGGTCCTGCGCGAGGAGCGCCACCTGCAGCGTCGCGGTGGTAACCCAGGTGTCGTCCTGCGCAGGGCTGGTGAAGGAGAGGCTCGGCGCGACCCGGTCGCCGAGGACCGAGAAGTGCCGGGTGGTGGCGTTGCCGTGCGTGTCGGTGGCCGAGACCTCGACGTCGAACTGCGCCTTGTCGAGGCCCGCGGGCACCGGCACCGACGCGCTCGCCGCCACGCCGGAGGCCGGCGCGGTGATGGTGACGTCGCCGATGCGCAGCGCCGAGAGGCCGCCGCTCGCGTCGGTGGCCCGCACCTCGACCGTCGTCGTCTCGCCGCCGACGGTGCTGCCGGCCGCGGGCGAGACCCACTCGAAGGTGGGGCCGACGCGGTCCACCCGCACCGTCGCCTGCGCGCGCGTCTCCCGCGTGCCGTCGCTCGCGCGGACCACGAGGGTCAGGCCCTGCTCGTCGGTGAGGGGCGCGGGCACGGTGATGGCGAAGGCGCCGTCGGCGTCGGGCGTCACCGCGAGCGAGGTGCCGCCGTCGAGCAGCGACCAGCTCACGCTCTTGACGGCCACGTCGTCGCGCGCGGTGCCGGTGACGGTGAAGCGGTCGCTCGTCACCACGGCCGTCGGCGCGCTCAGCGCCAGCGTCGGCGCGGTGTCCTCGACGCAGGTGAGGCTGTCGGCGTCGCAGCGCTGCCCGTCACCGCAGTCCTGCCCGCCGCACGCCCCCGTCGGCGGGGCCTCGCACGCCACCAACCCCAGCGCCACCACCGGTACCACCCACCCCAGCCGCGTCATGGAGACCCCCAATCGATCAGGAACGGTCGCCTGTTGCCTCCCTCCGCCGCGAAAGACAAGCCCTCACCGCAGCTTTCGATGCGGGGCCGTGGCGACTGTGGCAAGGCAGGGCCCCGTGACTTCCGTCGTCGAGGTGGACTCGCTCGTGAAGCAGTACCCGGCGCTGCGGGCGCTCGACGGCGTGTCGCTGCGCATCGAGGAGGGGGAGATCTTCGCGCTGCTGGGGCCCAACGGCGCCGGCAAGACGACGCTCATCGGCGCCATCTGCGGGCTGGTGCGCAAGACGAGCGGCACGGTGCGCGTCTTCGGCCTCGACCAGGACGTGGACCCGCTCACGCCCCGTTACCGCCTGGGCCTCGTGCCGCAAGAGGTCAACTTCGACCCGTTCTTCACCATCCGCGAGTGCCTGCGCATTCAGCAGGGGTACTTCGGCCAGCCCCGCGACGACGCGCGCATCGACGAGCTGCTCGCGGCGCTCTCGCTCACGGACCGCGCCGACACGCAGACGCGGGCCCTCTCGGGCGGCATGAAGCGGCGGCTGCTCATCGCCAAGGCGCTGGTGCACCGGCCGCGGCTGGTCTTCCTCGACGAGCCCACCGCCGGGGTCGACGTCGAGCTGCGCCGCGACCTGTGGGCCTACGTGCGGCGGCTCAAGGCCGAGGGCACCACGGTGGTGCTCACCACGCACTACCTCGAGGAGGCCGAGGAGCTCGCCGACCGCGTGGGCGTCATCGACCACGGCCGGCTGCTCCTGCTCGAGGAGAAGCGGGCGCTCATGGAGCGGCTGGGCGAGCGGCAGCTCGAGGTGCGCTTCGGCGCGGCGGTGGCGGCGGCGCCGGGGCTGGGGCTGCTGGCCGACGACGGGCGCTCGCTCACCTTCACCGAGCGCCACGGGGCCCCGCGCGCGGCCGAGGTGCTGGCGGGGCTCTTCGCCGCGGGCCTGCCGGTGGTCGACGTGGTCATGAAGCCCGCCCGCCTCGAAGACGTGCTCCTGCGCGTGCTCAAGGGAGACGCCCCGTGAACGTCGTCGGCGCGAAGACGCTGTTGATGAAGGAGGTGCGCCGCTTCTTGCGCGTGCCGGGGCAGACGGTGCTGCAGCCGCTGATCAGCACCTCGCTCTACTTCGTGGTGTTCGCCTACACGCTCGGCGGCCGCCAGAGCGAGCTCGAGGGCGTGCCGTACGTGCACTACATCGTGCCGGGCCTGGTGTTCCTGGGCGTGGCGAACAACGCCTTCCTCAACGCCTCGAGCTCCTTCTTCATCACCCGCATCCAGGGCACCCTGGTGGACCTGCTCGTGGCGCCGCTGGGGCCGGTGGAGCTCCTCTTCGGCTTCATCACCGGCGCCATGGTGCGCGGGCTCCTCGTGGGGCTCCTCACCTGGGCCGTGGCGCTCTTCTTCACCGGCGGGCACCTCGTGCACGTGGGCGAGACGGCGCTCTTCCTGCTCCTGTCGGCCTACGTCTTCGCGGTGCTGGGGCTGCTGGCCGGCGTGTGGGCCGAGAAGTTCGAGCAGATCAACTTCTTCCCCACCTTCCTCATGCTGCCGCTCACCTTCCTGGGCGGCGTCTTCTACTCGGTGCGGCACCTGCCCGAGCCCTTCCGCACCGTGAGCCTCGTCAACCCCGTGGTGCACATGGTGGAGGGCCTGCGTGCGGGCATGCTGGGCCTGCCACACGGCTCGCCGATAGGCCTGGGGCTGCTGGTGGGGCTCGCCGGCTCGGCCACGGCCCTGGCGTGGTGGCTGCTGCGCGTGGGCTACAAGCTCAAGAGCTGACGAGAACGGGCGAGGCTTTCGCGCCCCCGGGCGGTAGACTCCGCGTCTCGCCATGGCCATTCCCTTCGGGCGCTACCAGCTGGTGCGGAAGATTGCCTCGGGCGGCATGGGCCAGGTGCTGCTGGCGAAGAAGGGCAGCGACGACTTCGAGAAGCTCGTGGTGCTCAAGCGCATCCTCCCGCACCTGGTGGAGGATGAAGAGTTCTTCACCATGTTCAAGGACGAGGCGCGCATCACCATGCGCCTGGACCACCCGAACATCGCGCGCATCAACGAGTTCGGCGTCGAGAACGGCGTGCACTACATCGAGATGGAGTACGTCGCCGGCGAGGACCTGCGGCGCATCGAGAAGCGCGCGGCGGCCGCCAGCCGCGGCATCCCCATCGGGGTGGTGCTGCGCATCATCGCCGACGCGGCCTCGGGCCTCGACTTCGCCCACAAGGCGAAGGACTTGAAGGGCGAGCCGCTCGACCTCGTGCACCGCGACGTGAGCCCGCAGAACGTGCTCGTCGGCTTCGACGGCTCGGTCAAGCTCATCGACTTCGGCGTGGCCAAGGCCGCGGGGCGCGCGCAGCACACGGCCACCGGCATCTTGAAGGGCAAGTTCCCCTACATGTCGCCGGAGCAGGCCCACGGCGAAGACCTCGACCCGCGCAGCGACGTCTTCGCCCTCGGCGTCGTGCTGTGGGAGCAGCTCACCGGGCGCCGCCTCTTCAAGGGCGAGAACGACCTCGCCACGCAGCGCCTCGTGCGCGCCTGCGAGGTGCCGCCGCCCAGCCAGGTCGAGCCCTCGGTGCCGCCGGGCCTCGACCCCATCGTCTTGAGGGCGCTCGCGAAGCGGCGGGAGGAGCGCTACGCCGACGCCGCCGAGTTCCGCCTCGCGCTCGAGGACTACGCGCTGGCCAACGGCATCCCCACCTCGTCGTCGCACCTGTCGGCCTTCATGCAGGACCTTTACGCCGAGCGCATCGCGCGCGAGTCGAACCCCCGCTTCCTCGAGGAGGACTCGGGCCTCACCGACCTCGACGTCGGCGGGCTGCCGCGGCTCTCGCCTCCTTCGGCCGGCGGCGCGACCGTGGTGGACCGCGCGCGCCAGTCGGGGCCGCAGACGCAGGTGGCCGGCGGGCCGGTGACGCAGCTCGCCCCGCCGCCGAGCCACGGCTCACCCGTGCCGAAGGTGCTGGCCGCGGTGGCGGTGCTGGGGCTGGTGGCCGCGGGCCTCTTCTTCGCCCTGCGCCCGCCGGCGGAGCTGCCGAAGCCGCCGCCGGTGGAGGACCCCGTGGTGCTCAAGGGGCCGGGCACGCCGACGCCCCCGCAGCCGCTCGCGGTGCGCATCGAGTCGGAGCCCAGCGGGGCGCGCGTGGAGCTCGCCGGCGAGGCCGTGGGGCAGACGCCCTTCGCCGCCGTCATCGAGCGCGCGAAGCTGCCGGTGGCCGTGCGGCTCTCGCTCGACGGCTATGAGCCCGCCCAGGCCTCGCTGACGGACATGACGGGCCAGTCGCTCGCGCTGACGCTGAAGAAGAAGCCCTCGGTGAAGGGCCCCGGCCCCGGCCCGAAGAACCCCGACATCAAGACGACGCGATGACCCCGGCGCCTCCGCTCCTGACCTGCGCGGCCCACGGCGCGCTCGCGGGCTGGGAGTGCACGCACTGCCACGCGCCGCTGTGCCCGGACTGCGCCGCCACGAAGCTGGTGCCGCCGGTGTCGCTGGTGGCGTGCGGGCTGTGCGGGAACTTCGCCGAGCCGCTCGTGCGCCTGCGCCGCGAGACGGCGTCACTCGCCCAGCGCCTCCCGGGCGCCTTCGCCTTCCCCTTCCGCGGCGAGGGGCTGCCGGCCTTCCTGGGCATCGTGCTGTGGCTGTGGGTAACGTCGTGGCTGGGCCTGGTGGGCCTGGTGGTCGGCTGGGGCGTCACGGTGGGCTCCCTCTTCGGCCTCGCCCGCTCGACGGCCCGGGGCGGCGAGCAGATCGAGCTCAGCGGCGGGAGCGACCTCTTCAGCGGCGTCCTCGCTCCGTTGGCGCGCTTCGCCCTCGCCATGCTCCCGGCGTGGCTGGGGGCGTTCTTCGCGCTGCGCTCCGGCGGGGGGTGGGCGTGGTGGGTGGTGCTCGCCGTCACCGCGGTGTGGAGCCCGACGGCCTTCATCAGCGCCGCGGCCGGGGCGAGCCCGGTCGATCTCCTCAACCCCTGGCGCGTGCTGCGCGCGACGCGGAACCTCGGCCGCGACTTCGGCGTGTACCTCGGCGCGCTGGCGGTGACGGCCGCGGTGATGGTGGTGTCGGTGCCGGTCTCGCTCGTCCTGTCCAACCTTCCGCTGCCCTTCGTGTCGAGCCTGCTCGCGCAGCCGGTGCTGCTCTACGCGCCCTTCGTCGGCGCGCGCGTCGCGGGGCTGGTGCTGCTGCTGCACGGGCACGTCTTCGGCTGGGGCGGCGCGGTGGATCAGTACGAGCCGGTGCTGGCCGGCGTCGAGCCGCGCGGCGCGCTGCCCGAGCGCCGCAGCCTGCCGGCGCACCTGCCCGACGCCATCGAGCTCGAGCCCGAGGCCTCGCCCGCCGTCTCGCCCGCGGCCGACCGCTTCGCCGCCCTCGAGCTCGACCCGGCGCACCGGCCCCCGGGCCCCGCGCCGCTCGACGCCTCGCTCGCCGTCGACTTCCAGCTCGAGCGCGGCGCGCCCAGCGGCGCGGGCCTCGACGCGGCGCTCCTCCCCTCGCACGGCGAGCAGGCGGCGGGGGAGATCCGCCAGGCCATCGCGCGCGGCGACCACGACGCGGTGCTCGACGCCTTCCGCGCCATGGGCCTGTCGGCGGCCGGGGCGATGACCCTGGAGGAGCTGGTGTGGGTGGGCCAGGCCGCGAGCGCGCGCATCGACTACGAGGCGGCGGAGCTCGCCTTCTCGCGCGCCGCGCAGCGCCGGGGCGACGCCGAGTCCGTGGGCAGGGCGCGGGTGATGCTCGCGCGGCTCCTCGCCGAGAAGCTCTCGCGCGTCGAGGAGGGCACTGGGTGGATGGCCCGCGTCGTCGCCGAGCAGCCGGGCACCCGGGCGTCAGCCTTCGCCGCGACGTGGCTGGCCGCGCGCGCTGGCTGAGATTCTGGTGGGGCGCGGCCCATCACGAGGTGCGCTCCCCGGTCGTCGCCGGGCGGGCGACGCCAGCCAGCTTCACGGGGCGCTGCGCCCCGCATCGGAGCTCGGGGCTCGGCTAGCGTCTGGCGAATGGTGCCGACCGTCGCCCTCGCGCTCACCCTCGTCGCCGCCGCGCCCGCAGAGAGCCGCGTCTTCATCGCCTCGGGCGCGAAGACGAAGGCGGCCGCGCAGCAGGCCCTGGAGGACCTCCGTGTCCCCGAGGCCCTGGTGCTGCGCGCGGGCTACCCGGCCCTCGTGGAGTCGAGCGCCATCGCGGGGCTCAAGCCGGGCTTCTGGCTCGTGGTGCTCGGCGTCTGTGACGACACGGGCCGCTGGAGCGCCCACAACAACGGCCTCGCTGCGCTCCTCCAGCGCGCGCTCAAGGGCGCCTACGCGAAGCCCGTGGGGCGCCAACCGGCGGGCGCCTGCCCGAGCTGGGTCGAGGCGCCCGACGAAGCGCCCGCCGCGCAGGGAAAGCAGGCGCTCGCGCAGGCCCGCGCCGCGCCCGACGATGCGGCCAGGGCGGTGGCGGCGGCCGCGGTGCTGCGCCAGGGCGGAGCGCTCACCGGCGCGTGCCTGCTGCTCCGTCGCGCCCTCGCGCTCGGCAAGGACGACGAGGCGACGCTGGGCCTGCTGCGCACCGTCGAGTTCATCCTCGAAGACGTGCCCTGGCGGCTCCCGCCCTGAGGGCGCGCCCCGGCCTCGTGTTCACGACTCGGGGCGGCGCTGCAGTCGCGACCCGCACGGCTCGCCCAGCGGCCTCCTCCGACCGGGGAAGAGGGCCTCCTCATCGCGGCCGGCAGCGCTGCGGCAGTCCAGCCACGCGGTGGACCTCGTGCTGACCCACGTGGTGATGCCGCGCCTGGGCGGCGTGGAGCTGGCGCGCGAGGTCCAAGTGCACCATGGCCTGCCGGTGGTGGTCATGTCGGGGTTCCATGAGCGGCAGGTGGAGCTGGGGGCGGAGCTGGTGCTGGGCAAGCCCTTCGGCGCCGCGGCGTTGCTGGCGGCCATCGAGGCGAAGCTGCGCCGGCCAGGCGGCGTGGTGCCCGGCCCGGTGTTCAGCGCGGCGGACACGCCGGTGCGCTGCTGAGGGCGACCCGACGGGCGTGGTACCGTCACCCGATGGCGAGAGCGAGCCGCGCACTGCCCGTCAGCGGAGCCCTCGTCGCGTTCGTCGGCCTGCTTGCTTACGCCGCCTGCGGCCCCCCGGCCCTCGTGGGGTGCGGGCAGGTGACGGGCTACGGCCCGGCGACCCTCGAGCTGCTCTCAGCCTGTCCTCAGGTGGTCGAGCGCCTCGGGCAGCCCGTCGAGTTCCGGCTGCTCGCCTTTGGCCATGGCAACTACGCCTCGGGCCCAAGCGAGGGGGGGGCCGGCCACGCCTGGGGCCGCCTCTCGGTTCGCGGGCCGAGCGGCACCGCCTCGCTCGACTACGACCTCTCGAAGGGCGGCGGGGCGTGGCACCCGAGCGTTCTCGTGGTGACCTGGCCTGACGGCGAGAAGCTCGACGTGCAGGCCTGCACCCAGTCGCTCCAGGTCGAGCGCGGCGCGGCGGCGATGCGGCGCCTCCTCTCGGAGGCGTGCGAGCGCGGCATGGCCGCGCAGTGCGCGACCCTCGCCAGCGTGCTGGCCGCGAGCGGTGACCCAGAGGCGGCCGCGACGGCCCGCGCTCGCGCCTGCCAGCTCGGCCTCCAGTCGGCGTGCAGCCCGGGAGCCCCGTAGCGCGGGACGATGTCCTCGCTGGCGATGCCGGGGGCTCGCCGGGCAGCTTCGCGCCACGCTGGCCCGTGCACAGAAGCGCCTCTTCATGATGGCGTGGCACCTCGAGGCCCTCGGGCGCAGTGCCGTGAGGGCTGACGCCTGGCGAGCCGAGCAAGGCCAGGGTGGCCCGCGCGCTGAGGCGGCCGTAGAGTCCACCCATGGGCCTCGGGAAAGTCGCATGGGTCGCGGTGGTGCTGCTCAGCGCAACGGCGGCGGCGTTGCCCCCCATCACACCAGAGAACCTCGTCGCGCCCAGCGGCATCGTGTTCTGGAACGTGACGACGTCGGGCGCGATGCGCGACGGGTCGACGACGCAGACGCGGGGGCTCAAGCAGGTGGTCGTTCCCGAGAAGATCCAGGACGGGCGGGTGTGCCACAACTCCGGGCCCACCTGTGCCTGCACCGTGGCGAAGTTCCGCATCGCCCCCTCCATCGAGGGCCGATGGCACGTGCTGATCAAAGCGGAGGACCGCGAGGACGCCGAGTGTGCGGCGGGCGTGACGCCGAAGGGCCCCGCGGCAGGCAAGAAGGGGTTGTCGCGCGAAGAGGCGGCCGCGAAGCGCGAGGCCATCCGCGCCGAGAAGCGCCAGCGGCGGACCAGCGGCAACGGCCCCTGAGCCCCGCGGCGGGCGAGCGAGGCCCCCTGTGTCGAACCACCCGCCCACCGACGAGGCCTTCCGCGCGGCGCTCAGGCGCGGCGCCGTGACGCGCCCGCCCGCGCGGCCCCTGACAGAGCGCGTCCTCTTCTGGCTGATGCGAGGCATCGCCTCGACGAGCGTGCTGCTGCTGGGCTTCCTGATCCCCACGGGGCTGCTCGTGGCGGGGGTGCACTTCAGGAACGTCGTCCCGGCGGTGCTCGGCCTCCTCGTGCTCGGGCTCGCCAGCGCGCTGACCGTGATGCTCGTCGCCGGCCAGCGGAGGCTCCGGGGCCTGCTGGCGCCGCTCGCGGAGAGGACGGGCCTGCGCCTGGGTGAGACGCCCGACCTCCTCCCCGGGCTCGCCAGCTTCACCCTGTCCGGCGAGCTCCGCGGGCGCTTCGTCTGGGTCGCCTTCGAGAACCACGCGGCCCCCGGCGTCGAAGGCGCTGGCGGAGGGAGTGGGCTTCGCCGGCAGCGAAGCCGGCAGGCCCTCGTCATCCGTGCGCGCACCACCGCCCCGCAGGCGCAGCGGCGCTTCGGCCCCGTGTCCCAGCAGGAGCTGTTCGACCCCTCGCTCGTGGCGTGGTTGACCCAGGCGCACCGCCTCGATGATGTGATGCTGGGTGACGGCGCGGTCGGCTTTCGTCTCGACGCGGCGATGACCTCGGAGGGCCTGGAGGCCGCCCACCGAAGCATCGGCCTCGCAGTCGACCTGGCCGAGCGGCTGGAGCGCCCCGTCGACCAGGAGGCTCGCGCCTCGCCGGCGATGGCCGCGTGCCCGGCCTGCCGCGCGACGATGCCCTTCTCGGCGCGGTACCCGCGGGCGGTGTGCGCGGCGTGCGTCGCGCGGGCGTGCGACGAGGGTGGCCGGCCGCTCGACTTCTTCAACACCGACCTGGGCGGCGGCCTCGCGGTCGTCTACCGGGACACGCGCGAGCCCCGCGAGAGCCCCCTGTGCTTCATCGATGGGCTCTCCTGCCGCGCAGCGGAGGCGCGCTTCGGCGGCGTCGTCGTGCAGCTCTGCGAGGAGCCTCGCTGACGCGCGTGGCGCCTCACGCATCACCTCGGCGGGCGTAGTGCGCGACGGCGCGCGTGCCGCCACCGTCGCGCGCGTGGGTGGCCAGGGCAGGGCATGCGTGCCCGGTCGTCCGCGAGCGCGGGCCGTGGGGGCGCGCACGCGGCTGAAGCCGTCAGCCCGCGGGCGGCGCGCGGGCGCAGAAGCGGGGCTGCCGCGTGCCGAGCCACGCGCCGTCGGCCTCCAGCGCCGCGAGCGTCTCCTCGGTCAGCACGAGCGCCTGGCACGTGAGGCCGGCTGGCGCGCAGCTCGTGTCGTCGAGGCAGGGGGCGCTGCACAGCCCTGCCTCGTCGGCGGTGGCCACGCACACCGCCGACTCGCACGCCATGGCCCCGAAGCGCACCAGCGCCTGGTTCGCGCGCAGCGACGCTCCGCCGTCGCCCGGCCCCGTCGCCCGGCAGGGGAGCCCGAGGTCGCTCGTCGAGCAGCCCAGCAGCGGGAGACAGCACAGGAGCCAGCGCGTCATGCCGGGGTGAGTGGCGCCAGCGCGGCGAGTCCGTGGCGTCGACCGACAGGAGCCCAGTGCCCGGGCCACGAGGCGGCGGAGGCCGCGCGCGGCGGGCGCCCTCCACAACCCCTCCTGCCTGCGAGGCGGGGCGTCACGCGAAGGCGCGGCGCAGGTCGGAGATCAGCCTTCGCAGCGGCCCGGTCGTCACCGGCTCGAGCGCCGCGAGGACGTCGTCGCCCAGCGTGAGCCAGGCAGACTCGGGCTCGTCGCTCGTGCAGATGCGCCCTTCGCCCCGGGCCGTGCGCAGCAGCAGCAGGAGCCCATCGCGGCCACCTGGTGCCGCGGGCGCCGGGAGCGGCAGCGCGTTCGCCCTCGCCGTCAGCTCGGCGAAGTCGAGGGCCGGCGCGAGCTCGAGGTCGCGCTCCGTCCAGAGCTCGACCTCGGCGCCGCGCACGCGGACCCCCAGCGGCGGGTGGAAGGTCGGCACGAAGACGAGCTCCCACGTGCCCGGCGGGAGCGAGTCCGTGAGGTGCACGCGCGCGCGCAGGGCGTCATCCATCGTGCACGCATGCTAGCGGACCGCGTCGCGGCCGGAGGGCGCGCAGGGTGGGCGCGTTGCCGGCACTCGCACCTCGCCGATGGCCACGCGGCCGGGGTGAATTGCCTCGACTCCGCGCTGACGCAGGCGCCGAGGCGACCAGGTGCTAGACGCTGCGCCTTCGCCTCCTGAGGGAACCACATGAACGTGTCGTCGCCGGTCCGCGCTGTCGCAGCCGCTGCACTCTTCGTCGTGGTCCTCTCGGCCTGTCCTGCCTCGACGCCGGCCCCGAAGCCGCTCGACACCAGCACGGTGACGCAGGTGGTGGGCCCTGCGGGCGGCTCGCTCCAGCACCCCACGGGCGCGAAGCTGGTGGTGCCGGCCGGCGCGCTCACCGCCGACGTCGAGCTCTCGATGACCGGCGCGGCGGCCCCCAGCGCGGCGCAGGCCGGCGCTCCGTCGGTGGGCCAGGCCTTCGTGCTCGGGCCCGACGGGCAGCAGTTCGCCGCGCCGCTCCTCATCGAGGTGCCGGTGGACCCGGCGCTCGTGCAGCAGCTCGGCGCCGACGTCGACGACCTTCGCCTGCGCCTCGCGCCGCAGGACACCCTGGCCTTCGTGGAGCTGGCCACCACCGTCGACCGCGCGCGCGAGGTGCTGACGGCGCAGCTCACCCACTTCTCCGTCATCGTGCCTGTGGCCAGCACCAACCCCTTCACCTTCAGCACCACCGGGCTGCCCGCGGCGAGCGTCGGGGTGGCCTACTCGGGCGCCGTCCTCGTCTCCGGCGGCACGGCGCCGTATGCCTTCACGGTGGTCGCCGGGCCGCTGCCGCCCGGGCTCGCGTTGAGCGCGCAGGGCGTCTTCTCGGGCACGCCCACGCAGGCGGGCAGCTTCGTCTTCACCGTGCGCGTGGCGGACGGCGCCGGCGCGTCGGCGGACGGCGTGGTGGTGATGGACGTGGGCGGCGTCGGCCAGTGCAACAGCGTGCCGAACTCGGGGAACCTCGTGGCCGAGCAGCGCGTCGCCACGACCGCGCCCGTGCCCGCGGGCGGCACGGTGAGCCCCGGCACCTGGGTGCGCGCGGCGAGCACCATCTACACCGGCGTCGGCGGGGTGACCGGGCCCACGGGGCGGCAGGTGCGGCAGGCCATTCGCATCAGCGAGGTCGGCGGCAGCCTGCGCTTCGACAGCGTCTACCAGGAGCCCGGTGACGCCCTCGACCTGGTCAGCGGCAGCGCGGCCTTCAGCGGCACGCAGCTCACGGTGACCTTCAACTGTCCGCAGCCCGGCACCAAGGTGTTCGGGTACTCGGCGACGGCGGGCACCGTCACGTTCTACGAGCAGGTCTCCGCCGGCATGCGCGAGATGGTCTTCGTCCCCGAGGGCACCACGGCCGTTGACGCCGGGACGCCCGCCGACGGCGGCATCGGCGCCGACGCCGGCATCGACGCCGGCGTGGATGCGGGCCTCGGCGTGGAGTTCATCGGCGACGGCTTCACCGACCTGGTGGACCTCGCCTTCGACCCCGGCCAGGCGAGCCTCTACACGCTGGGCGGCGGCGCGGTGAACCGCTGCGGCGCGGCGGCCTGCGGCGGCACGGGCACCGGCACGCTCGTCACCAACGTGTACGCGAGCAGCCTCGCGGTGAACAACGGCACGCTCTTCGTCACCACCGACTTCCAGAACGTGAAGCAGTGCGACGTGAGCGGCTGCACGCTGAGCACCTTCGCGGCGCTGGGCGCCAACACCTACCCGGCGCACCTCGTGGTGGCGAACTCGCGCGTGTACTGGCTGGCGGAGGCTGGCTCGTCGCGGCGCATCCAGGCCTGCCCGTTGACGGGCTGCGGCGCGGGCCCCACCACGGTCTACTCGGGCACGGAGCTCGACGGGGTGCCGGTGACGGGCGTCGCGGTGGACGCCGCGGCGGTCTACGTCTCGGGCTTCACCGGCGGGCTGTGGCGCATTCCGCTCTCCGACCCCGACACGGCCAGCGGCCCGGCGACGTCGCTCACCAGCAGCGCCTACGGCACCGGCGGCCTCGTGGTGGACGGCGCGGCCCTCGCGTGGACGGAGATCAACGACAACCGCGTGATGGCCTGCATGCTCCCGTCGTGCGCGAGCACGATGACGGTGCGCACGGGCCTGCGCAGCCCCTCGGCCCTCGCCTTCGACGCCGCCACCGTCTACGGCGCCGACCGCGGCACGCCCAACGGCACCGGCGGGTACGTCGCCGGCACGGGGCGCGTGTGGAAGTTCGCCAAGTAGTCCCGCCGCTGGTGGCGCCGACCAGGACGCTGTCGAGGTCAGTCAACCGACGGGAGCCCGTGAGTCAGGGCGACGCGCGCCGGCACCACACGCCGCGCCCGGAGGTGCCCAGGCAGACGAGCCCGGGGTCGGCGGGGTGCGCGGCCAGCGTGAGCGGGTTGGTGCGAAGCCGAACGTCGAGGTCAATGAAGGCACCGCTGCTGGTCCGGTAGAACACCTGGCGAGACCCGCAGGCCACGTAGAGGTCGCCGGCGGCCGCGAAGGCCGAGGCGCTCACGCCGCACGAGGGGAGGAGCTCCCAGGAGACCCCGCCGTTGGTGCTGAGGTAGTTCCCCGCCCGTACGCGACGCTGGTCCGTGGGGTCGACGGAGACGGAGAACACGAAGCCCTCCATCGCGGCCGTGCCTGCGTCGGCCGACCAGCTCACCCCGTCGTCGGTCGAGAAGAGCGGCGATCCATTCGCGGCCCAGAGCACGCCGCCGTCGGTGGACACCCACAGGTCGCGCACCGGCGTGGCGACGCCGGTCGCGCGCGTGAAGCTCACCGCCGTCGAGCGCGCGATGCCGAAATGGTCGGCCACCAGCGTCATGCCGTTCGAGGTGCCTCCGATGTCATACATGCCGTAGCCGGTGGACACGGTGCTCCAGGAGCCGCCGACGAAGCGCTCCGCGCCCCGCTCACCGAGGACGAAGAGGGTGTTCCCGGAGCGGTTGAGCGAGACGCGGTTGAAGTAGCCGGCGCGCAGGCGCGACCACGCGCCCCCATCAATCGAGGTGAAGAGCCCGGAAGTCGTCGCCGCGTAGAGCTGGTGGTCGACGTGGGAATAGAGGAGCTCGCCGATGATGGTCGCGGTGAGCCCCGTGCTGCGCGGGCTCGTGCCGCCGTCGAGCTCCAGCCGATGGATGCCGTCGCCGAGCGCTCCGAGCCACGTGGTGCCGGAGGGGTCGACGTGCGCCGCCTGCAGCGTGTGCGGCAACACCCACAGCGCCTGCGTGCCGCCATCAGGGTGCGCTTCGGAGACGTGCCCGCTGAAGCCGAAGAAGAGCAACGAGCCCGGGCTCGTCGGGTGCGGCGTGATGGACCGCCCCGAAGGCAGGGTGCTGCTGGTCCAGGTGGCGCCGTCATCGGTGGAGCGCAGCATGCCGCTGTAGGTCGCGGCGTAGATGGTCGGCCCGTCGACGAAGAAGTTCGCGAGGCTCTCCTCAGGGCCGATCGCCGTCCACGGGCCACCGTCGATGGAGCGGTAGAGGCCCTGGCCGCCGGACATGGTGACGAACGCGCGGCGCGGCGCAGCCCGGTCGAGCTTCAGCAAGTGGGGGTTCTGCGAGGCAGGCAGCGACGCGGCGCCCACATCAGCCCAGCTGTTGCCAGAGTCGTCGCTGACGAGCACTCGTGTGCCGTTCCCGGAGTCGGTGTCGATGGCGACGGTGATGCGGTCGGGGGCAAGTGGATCGAGCGCGATGGACCTCACGCTCTCAGAGAGGAGCGCCGTCCACGTGTCGCCGCCGTTGGTGCTCCTGAAGAGACCACCAGCCGCGAGCGTGAGGCCGTCGTCGGCCAGGTCGTACCGCAGCCCGGCGTACACGGTCTTCGTGTCCTCGGCGGTCACCACGGTGAGCACGTTGAAGGTCGGCAGCCCCGCCTGGACGCTGTGCCAGCTCTGCCCGCCGTTGGTGCTCCGGTACAGGCCACCCGACTCGGCGACGGCGAAGAGGAAGCCACCGTCTCGGCTGTCTCCGGCCATGGCGATGACGTTGCCTCCGAAGAGGTTGTCGTTGAACGCGTACCAGCCCGCGTCGCCGATGCCTCCACCGCCGTCAGTTGGGGTACCACCATCGGTCCCAGCGTCATTGGCGCCTCCGCCACCGCCAGTTCCAGCGTCATCGCCGCCGCCGCCGCCGCCGCCAGCGCCAGCGTCAGCGTCATCGCCGCCGCCGCCAGCGCCAGCGTCATCGCCGCCGCCGCCGCCGCCGCCGCCGCCGCCGCCA
>CAYUZK010000127.1:0-17585 GCA_964449625.1 uncultured Archangium sp. | reverse complement strand
CGCCGCCCGTGGGGTCACCGCCGCCACCGGTGCCTGTGCCGCCGCCGGTGCCCGTGCCGCCGCCCTGGCCGATGCCGCCGGAGCAGGTGCCGAAGTTGCAGCTCTGGCCGAGCTGGCAGACGTTGCAGACGCCGCCGAGCTGGCCGCAGGCGTTGTTCGACGCGCCCTGCTGGCACTCGCCCTTCGTGTCACAGCAGCCGGTGCAGCTCGAGGGGCCGCAGGCCTTGGTGCCGCCGCAGCTGGGGGCGAGGGCGAGGGAGAGGCCGAGGATGAAACCGGCGACGAGGGGCTTGGTGTTCATGGTGCTCCGAAGAGGCCCGGCGGCCGCGGGCGAGGTGAGCCGCGTCGTACCCGAGGGCGAGGGCGCGGGCAAACTTCGCGCGAGCCGGCCATGGGGCCGGTAGAGTCGGCGCCGTGACTGGACAGGCAGCCGTCGAGGCCCGCGGGCTCGTCAAGCGCTTCGGCGCCTTCACCGCGGTCGATGGCCTCGACATGACGATCCCGCAGGGGGCCTTCTACGCCTTCCTGGGCCCCAACGGCGCCGGCAAGTCGACCACCATCTCCCTGCTGACGGGCATCTACGGCCCCGACGGCGGCACCATGCGCATCCTCGGGGTCGACGCGGTGAAGGAGCCGCTGACGGTGAAGCGCCGGCTGGGGGTGGTGCCGGAGGAGCTCTCGCTCTTCGAGCGCCTCACCGGCCGCCAGTACCTCGTCTTCAGCGGGCGCATGCACGGCCTCGCGGGCGAGGAGGCCGGCCGCCGCGCCGAGGAGCTGCTCACCCTGACGGAGCTGACGGCGAAGGGCGACAACCTCGTGGCGGAGTACAGCAAGGGCATGCGGCGGCGCCTGGCCATCGCGGCGGCGCTCATTCACGCGCCGGACCTCGTCTTCCTCGACGAGCCCTTCGAGGGCATCGACGTGCTCGCGGCGGGCGTCATCCGCGAGCTGCTCTCGGAGCTCTCGCGGCGCGGCGTCACGCTGCTGCTCACCACCCACGTGCTGGAGATCGCCGACCGGCTCGCGACCCACGCCGGCGTCATCAGCGCGGGCAAGCTGGTGGACGAGGGGCCCGTGGGCGAGCTCAAGGCACGGCACCAGGTGGACTCTCTGGAGCACGTCTTCGAGCGCCTCATCGCGGTGCCGGTGGCCCGCGACGCGCGCCTGAGCTTCTACGGCGCGGGGCCCCCGTGACGGCCCTGGCCCGCCCGAAGCCGCCGGGCTTCCTGCGGCACCTGTGGCTCCTGTGGGGGCTGCGGCTGCGCATCGGGCTCAACCGCGGCGCGCCCTCGCGGTGGTGGCTCGCGGCGGCGGGCTTCGTCTTCTCGAGCGCCCCGGCGGTGGGCCTCGCGCTCGTCTTCTTCGGGCTGGTGCGGCTCTCGGGCGAGCTCGACTTCGGGCTGTGGCCCGACTTCATCTTGCGGCTGCTGGCCTTCGTCACCTCGTGCGTGTGGGTGACCTGGCCGGTGCTGTCGGCGGGCGTCGACGATCACTCCGAGCTCTCTCGCTACGCGGCGTACCCCATCTCGTCCTTGCGGCTCATGCTGGCCTCGACGCTGGCGAGCCTGCTCGAGCCGCGCTCGCTCGTCTTCTACGGCCCGCTGGTGGGCGCGACCCTGGGCTACCTCTCGGTGCGCCAGGTGCACCACCCGGCGCTGCTCGCCGTGGGCTTCGGTGCCTACGTGCTCTTCAACGCCGGGCTCTCGCGGGTAGGGCTGCACCTGGTGCTCAACGTGCTGCGGCAGCAGCGCAGCGCGGAGCTGTTGGGTGGCGGCTTCCTGGTGACGCTGGTGGTGGCGTCGTTCATTCCGCCGGTCAACACGAGCTGGCTCTTCGACCTGGGCCGCGCGGGCGTGCAGGCGGTGCCCGACACGCTGGTGGCCGACGCCACGGTGGCCCTGGGGCGCTTCCCCACCGGGTACTTCGCGCACGCGCTGCGGGCCTCCGCCGAGGGGCGCGGGCTGCGCGTGCTGGCCGACGTGCTGGCGCTGGTGGAGCTCACCGTGCTGGCGATGGTGGTGGCCTGGGGGCTGCTCTACGACTTCCACCGGCAGTCGGGCCGCGCGGGGCCGGCGGTGGGCACGCGGCGGGGCACCAACCCCTTCGTGCGCCCGAAGACGCTCTTCGGCACGCTGGTGGTGCGCGAGGCGGTGGACCTCTTCCACAACCCGCGCGCGCGGCTGTTGGCGGCGGTGCCCTTCGTGCTGGGCATCCTCTTCCGGCTGCTGTCGGGGCGAGACCTCTTCGTCTTCTTCCTCGGCGCCACGGCCGACGCGTGGCTCCTGGGCGGGCTGTGCGTGTACGGCGCCATCGTGCTGGGCTCGACCTTCTCGCAGAACGCCTTCGCCTACGACGGCCACGGCTTCTCGGCCTTCGTCGCGGCGCCCATCGAGCTGGGCGAGGTGCTGCGCGCGAAGAACGTGGTGCACGCGCTGGCCGGCGGCGGGCTGGCGGCGCTGGTGGCCGTCTTCTACGTGCTCTACTTCGGCCACGGCTCGGCCCTCGACGTGGCCCTGGCGCTGGGCTCGGTGGCGACCCTCATCCCCGTGGTGCTGGCGGTGGGCAACGGGCTGTCGCTGTATTTTCCGGTGAAGTTCCACGCGAACCTCAAGCGCCGCGACAAGCTCCCCTTCGTGGCCTCGATGCTGGGCCTCGCCGCGGCGGGCGTGGGCACCTCGCCGCTGGCCTGGGCGCTGCGCCGCTGCGGGGCCGAGGCGCCGACGCTCGCGACCCTGGGCGTGGTGCTGGCAGCGGCGGGCCTGGGCTGGGCCGTCTACTTTGCGACCCTGCCGCTCGCGCTCGAGCAGCTGGGCGTGCGGCGCGAATTCATTCTGCGGGCCGTGACCCGCGAGTAGCAATCACCTCACGCCTGACCCCGTAGGGAGCCGACCATGCGCCTCATCCTCAACCTGCTGTGGGCCATCCTGGGCGGCGGCATCGTGCTGGCGCTGGAGTACCTGCTGGCCGGCCTCGTCTGCTGCCTCACCATCGTCGGCATCCCCTTCGGGCTGCAGTGCTTCAAGCTGGCGGGGCTGGCCCTCTTCCCCTTCGGCAAGGACTACGACGACGGCGGCCGGCGCGGGGCCAGCCACGTCATCTTCAACGTGCTGTGGTTCCTCTTCGCGGGCGTGTGGATCTTCCTCACGCACCTCGCCGCGGCCGTGCCGCTCGCCCTGAGCCTCATCGGCATCCCCTTCGCGGTGCAGCACGTGAAGCTGGCGCTGCTGGCCCTCACGCCTTTCGGCGTGCGCGTGCGCGAGCTGCCGTAGCCTTCTTCTTCGGCGCCCGCTTCGTCGCGCGCTTCGGCGGCTCGCTCATCGCGTGCCGGTGGGCCTCTTCGACCCAGGGCGCGAGCGCCTCGACGTCGTCGTGGAAGGCCTCGGGCATGCACACCCAGCGGCCCATGGTCTTACCGGCGCCCATGGGGTCGAAGTGGCCGGCGCCCTCGAGCGCGCGGGCGGCGTCGAAGCGCGCCTGGGGCGGGAAGCGGAGCGTCACGCGGCCGTCCCACACGATCGCGAAGATGGTGCCGTTGGCGAAGAGGGCGTCGCTGCCGAACATGCGGCGGCCGGTGACCTCGGGGAGCTCGGCGGTGAGGTCCACCAGCAGCGAGAGCAGGTGCGCGTCGAGGGAGCTCACTCCAGCACGCGCCAGGCGTTGAGGAGCCGCACGCGGACCTCGGGCGGCTCCCAGGTGAACTGCCAGCGAGAGCGCCAGCTCGCGGCGCCCAGCTGCTTGTCGTCGCGCTCGGGCAGGCCGCGGGCCAGCTTGCGGCTGAAGTGCAGCACCGACTCATCGAAGCGCTGATCGCCCGAGCGCTCGACGATGGCCGCGTTGGACAGGGCGCCGCTGGGGTCGGTGGTGAACTCGAGCACCGTGCGCAGGCGCTCGCGGCTGATGCGCTCCTTCAAGTTCTCGCCCTGCGCGAGGAGCTGGAGCATCTGCTCCCGCGCGCGCTGATCGTCGACGTTGGGCATCATCACGGCCTGGCTGGCGACGCTGCGGCCCAGCGGCGAGTCGGCCACGCGCTGCGCGGCGGCGGCCGAGGGCCCCGCGTTGAAGAGGATGCCGGCCACGTCGCGCGCCACCTCGCCGCCCGTCATCGGGGTGCGGTCGATTTTCGCGCCCGGCAGCGCCCGCCGCATCGCCGCCTCGTAGTGCTTGAAGTGCCCGGGCACGTTGCCCGCGCCGACGGCCGCCAGCGCGATGTCCTGCTGGAGGCTGGCCGTCAGCTTCCGCGAGAGCTGCTCGCCGGTGTACTCGCGCAGCGACGCCTCGTCAGGCTGCTCGCCGGGGCCGTTGCGCAGCGTGGTGCCGCGGGGCGCCTCGCCGCCTCCTTGTCCACCCGGGAGCCGGAGCGCGAAGTCGAGGCCGGGCACCAGCACGAAGCCGCCGGGCCGCGGCGCGTCGCCGGGCAGGCCGCGCGCCGTCGGCACCTCCGCGCCCGTCTGCGCCGGGGTGTCGCCGGACGCTGGCGCCGGGGTCACGGTGCCAGCCACGGGCTTCGCCTTCGGCGCCGGCGTCGCAGGGGCTCGCGGGCCGGGCGGCGGCGGGCGGCTCGCGACGAGGGGCGGCGGCTCGGCGTCGACCCACGCGAGCTGCAGCTCGAGGGGCCTGGCCGCGCGCGCCTGCGGGGGAGGGCCCTCGCCGGAGAGCCCGAGGAGCACGCCCGCGTGCACGAGCACCGACAGCGCGACGAGCGCCAGCAGCCGTCGGGAGTCGTCACGGGGAGCCACGAGTCAGCTCCTTACCTTCAAACACCGCGCCGTGTCTGCCGCGGTACCATGCGCGCCGATGCTGCCCTTCGCGCCCCCCGTGGAGCCGATGCTCGCCCAGGCCCAGGACGAGATCCCCCGCGGCGAGGGCTGGGTCTACGAGCCCAAGTGGGACGGCTTCCGGGCCATCGCCTTCCGCGACGCGGCGGGCGTGCACCTGTGCAGCCGCACCGGGCAGCCCCTCGAGCGCTACTTCCCCGAGGTGGTGGCGGGGCTGGTGCAGGCGCTCGCGGGCCCGGCGGTGGTGGACGGGGAGATCATCCTCCCCGGCGAGCGGGGCCTCGACTTCGACGCGCTCCAGGCCCGCATTCACCCCGCGGCCTCGCGCGTCGCGAAGCTCTCGCAGCAGACGCCCGCCGGCTTCGTGGCCTTCGACGCGCTGGCCGCGGGCAGCGCAGACCTGCGGGCCCAGCCGTTTCGCGAGCGGCGCGAGGCCCTGCGGGGGCTCTTCGCGGCCCACGGCGCCTTCTTCGTCACGCCGCAGACGACGAGCGCCGACGAGGCCCAGCGCTGGTTCGAAGACTTCGAGGGCGCGGGG
Source organism: uncultured Archangium sp. (assembly GCA_964449625.1). GTDB lineage: Bacteria > Myxococcota > Myxococcia > Myxococcales > Myxococcaceae > Archangium_A. The sequence continues at coordinate 12,272 of CAYUZK010000127.1, read as the reverse complement.
TGCGACGGCGTCATCGCGCGGCGCGCCGAGCTGCCCTACCGGCCGGGCGAGCGGGTGATGGTGAAGGTGAAGCACGGCCGCACGGTGGACTGCGTGGTGGGCGGCTTCCGCGAGGGCAAGGCGGCAGGCACCGTGGGCTCGCTGCTGCTGGGGCTCCACGATGACGCGGGCGTGCTGCACCACGTCGGCCACACCTCTTCGTTCACGGCGAAGGAGAAGAAGGCCCTCTTCGAGCGCCTGCAGCCGCTGGTGGGCGGCGAGTCTTTCGGCCGGGGGCGCACGCCCGACGCCCCGAGCCGCTGGAGCAAGGACAAGGCCCGCACCTGGGTCGCGCTGACGCCCTCGCTGGTGTGCGAGGTGCGCTACGACTACCTCCAGGGCCCGCGCTTTCGCCACGCCGCCACCTTCCTGCGCTGGCGCGAGGACAAGCGCCCGGGCGAGTGCACCACCGCGCAGCTCGTGCCGCCGCACCCCTTCGCGCTCGACCGGCTCCTGGCGATGGGGCAGGGGGCCTGACGGTGTCCTTGCGCCCCCAGGAGCTCGCGCCGCTGGCCGACGAGCTGACCCGCGAGCTGGCCAACGCCGTGGTGCAGAAGGTGGCCGCGCCGACGCCCGCGCGCGTGTACCTCGAGCTGCGCCTGCCAGGCCGCACGGTGACGCTCCTGGCGTGCAGCGAGCCGGGCGCGGCGCGGCTGTCGGCGGTCGAGGGCCGCCCCCCCAACCCGCCGACGCCGCCCGCGTGGCAGTCGGTGCTGCGCCGCGAGCTGACCTCCGCGCGCCTGCGCGACGTGGAGGCGCTGCCGGGCCGCAAGACGCTGCTGCTCCACTTCACGCGGGAGACGCGGCACCTGACGCTGGTGCTGGAGCTGGCCGCGGCGCCGGCCCTGGCGCTGTGCACGGCCGAGGCCCGCGTGCTGGCGCTCTCGAGCCCCTCCCGCGAGGGCCTGCGCGTCGGCCACCCGTGGACGCCGCTGGCCGAGCAGCCGGTGAAGGACGCGCCCTCGCGCCTGTCCGGCGACCACGTCTTCCTGCGCCTGGCCCACGCCGCCGAGGCGCTCCTCGCGGGCGTCGAGCAGCGCGCGTGGGTCGACGCCCGCCGTGCACCGCTGGTGGCGAAGCTCAAGCGCCTCGAGCGCACCGTGGCGAAGGTCGAGGCCGAGGCCGGCCGCGGCGCGCTCGCGGCGACCTACCGGCGCGAAGGGGAGCTGCTGCGCCACCAGCTCCACGCGCTGCGCCGTGGCGACGCCGTGGCGGTGCTGACCGAGTACCTGGAGGACGGCTCTACGCGCGAGGTGGAGGTGCCGCTGGACCCGAAGCGCACGCCCCAGCAGGAGGTGGAGTGGCGCTTCCACCAGTACCGGCGGCTGACCCGGGGCGCGGCGTTCGCCACGGCGCGGCTGGCGACCCTCGCCGCCGAGCGCGAGGCCCTCGTCGCGCAGCTCTCCGACCTCGAGGCCGAGCCGGCCAGCGCCCCCGCGCCCGCCGCGCGCCGCGCCGCGAAGGGGCCGCAGGCGCCACTGCCGCCGTACCGGGAGTACCGGGGCCACGGCGGCCAGCGCATCTGGGTGGGGCGGGGGAGCGCCCACAACGACGCGCTCACCTTCCACGTGGCCCGGCCCTTTCACCTCTGGCTCCACGCCCGGGGCGTGCCCGGGGCCCACGTGGTGGTGCCGCTCGACAAGCACGACGCGCTGGGGCCCGAGGTGCTGATCGACGCCGCGCACCTGGCCGTGCACCACTCCGACGCGAAGGGCGAGCCCCGGGCGGAGGTCAGCTACACGCCGGTGAAGTTCGTGCACAAGCCGAAGGGCGCCGGCCCGGGGGCCGTGAGCTACACGCGAGAAAAGACGCTCGTGGTGCGGCTCGAGCCCGAGCGCCTGCAGCGGCTTCTGGCCTCCGTCGAGGCTTGACGCAAAGCGTCAGGTGGCCCTCGTTGATCCTCCACTGAAAGCTGTGTTACAGCCCGCCCCCTTTCAGGACGTGCCCCTACACGGGCTTCGAGGTGCCGAATTGTTGGCGTTGCCGCTCCCCAGTGCCGTCGCTCCGCTAACGCTCGCCCCGGCGCCGGTCAGCCCCGCGCACTTCCTGTCGTGCGCCGCGGTCCTCGTTTCCGAAGAGATTCCAAGCACTTCAGCCAATCTGTTGGTCAGCGCGCAGCCGGCACGCGAATTGCCCCTGCGCCCGGTCCGCCTGTGGAGGTCCGCGTGAAGAACCTGGTACCCATGCTGCTGTGTGCGTCGCTCGTCGCGGCGACCGCGAGCCGTGCCGAAGAAGCGCAGCCTGAACAGGCGCAGACCTCGGAGTCTTCCTCGACGACGCCGCCCGCGGGCGAGGCCGCCGCCAAGGCCGAGCCGAAGAAGGACGAGAAGGGCAGCAACCCCCTCGCCAACGCCGTGCAGGCCCGCACGCCTGAAGAGCAGGCGCTCCAGTCGGGCTTTCAGTTCATCTCGGTGCTCGACACCTACCTGGGCGTCGGCACCTTCGTGGACACCCGGCAGTACTCGTACCTGGCCAGCAGCCTGATGATCATCCCGCAGTACCTGTTCGGCATCGGCAAGCAGCGCCTCGTGGCCTCGGCGACGGTGCGCGGCGTGTACGAGTTCACCATGCCCGACGTCGAGACCGGGCGCCGCTGGTCGCTCTTCGACACCCGCATCGGCGTGTCGGCGCCCGCGCTCTTCCGCGACAAGGACATCACCGGCATCGCCTTCACGCCGTCGCTGGGCCTCACCATCCCCACCTCGCCGGAGAGCTTCAACGCGGGCATGATCACGATGCTCAACGTCGGCCTGACCATGTCGCGTCGCGCCGGCCCCATCGACCTTCGCGCCGTCGTCTCGGGCTCGCGTGGCTTCTTCGGCCAGTCCTTCAACGGCGTGCGGAACCCCACCCTCAACGGCGGGAGCATCGCCGCCGATGGCAGCGGCAACGCCACGCTGACCTGCCGCCCGGGCGAGACCTTCTGCGGCTTCTCGAACTGGAACACCGCGTGGATGATGTCCCTCGGCGGCCAGGTGCAGTGGCGCGCCACGGGCAGCCTGCTCTTCTTCGCCGGCTACACGTTCATCAAGACCTGGCGCGAGATGGCCACGGCCGAGGCCGACGAGTTCACGCCCCAGGCGCTCGACGTCGCCGGCGACCCGGTGGCGAAGGTGGGCTACGGGCAGATCGACCGCACCTCGGCCTTCTTCGGCGCCAGCTACCAGCTGTCCGACCACTACTCGCTCGACCTCTACGTCTTCACGCTCCAGACGCCGCTCACGGCCACCGGCCAGGTGCGGTTCCCCTTCCTTGGCTTCGGGGCCTGGGCTGACAACACCACCTCGCTCACCTTCTCTCTCACCGCCGCGTACTGAACGATGACTTCACGCAACGACCTGCAGATCACCGGAGGCTCCATGACCCGTCACACCTCTTCTCGGCGCTGGCTCGGCGCCGCGCTCGCCGCGCTCTTCGCGGCTGGCTGCGCGCAGAGCGTCGGCGACGTCGTTCGCGTTCAGCCGAACGTGGTGCGCAAGGCCGACCTGCTCGACGGTGAGTGGTTCTTCCGCAACACCGTGACCTGGACGCCGTTCAACACCCAGTTCACCTTCCCCGGCCAGACCGGCAACATGGAGAAGCTGGTCTGGGAGATCCAGGAAGGGAACCTCGTCGGGTACCGCTCCTACGCGTTCTCGCCCGGCGCCGACGCGGTGGTGGACCCGTCGTCGAAGATCTCCGGAACGACCGCGAAGTACTGCGACCACACCGGGGCGTGCAAGGGCGGCCAGAAGTACTACGGCGCGCCGGTGGTGGCCTTCCCCATCACCAGCCACTTCGACATTCAGCGCGGGTACAACCCGGCGACGGCTGAGCAGACCAACGTCATCGCCGAGAACGTCACGGACCGCCCCTGGAACCAGCGCGAGTACATCCGCGTGAACTGGGCGGCCAACGTGCTCAACCGCTTCTCGGGCATGAGCTGGGGCACGGTGCAGAACCCCAACGACCCGTTCCAGACCGGCAACGCGAACTGGATCCAGCCGAACGAGCCGGGCAGCGACCCGTATGACTGGCCGACCTTCGAGTACGACGACCGCAACGGCGACGGCGAGGCCGAGCTCGTGTACTTCGACGTCACCGGCCGCTACCTCGCGGTGCCCGACTCCTTCTACTACGAGGGCTTCGGCAACATCCCCCTGTGCTGGTTCGCCTACGGCGTCTACGACTGCGCCTCGGCGGAGATCCACATGCGCGTCTCGCTGGCCAAGGTCGATCGCACCTGGTCGCGCGACTACGAGCCGCTGGTGTACCCGAACGACCTCATGTCGTACTTCGGCTACTTCCGCACGGACCGCCTGAACTTCGACCGCAAGTTCGGCTACACCGACTCGGCCGTCATTCGCCTCGGGCAGCGCCACCGCGTGTGGAAGGAGTACTACACCAAGGCCGACGGCGAGGTGACCGACCAGGCCATTCCGATGGCCGAGCGCACGCCGACGCCCGTGAAGTACTACTTCACCCCGGCCAACCGCATGGGTGGGCAGGAGCGCTACGACGAGTTCTGGGAGCCGGGCCGCCGCATCGAGGGCGACTACGACCGCGCCTTCCGCCGCGCCATCGCCGCCGCGCAGGGCAAGACGCCCGACGCCGTGCCGCAGATGTTCCACGTCTGCAACAACCCGGTGAAGAACGGCGACCCCGCGGCCTGCGGCCAGCCGGGCTTCTCGCCGAAGATCGGCGACCTCCGCTACAGCTTCATCAACACCATCGCCGAGCCCGTGGCCAACGGCCTGCTGGGCTACGGCCCGAGCTCGGCCGACCCCGAGAGCGGTCAGCTCATCTCCGGCATGTCGAACACGTACACCTGGGGTGTCGACCTCTACGGCCGCACCGTCACCAACTGGATCCTCCTGCTCACGGGCGAGCTGAGCGTCGAGAACTTCATGTCGGGCAAGCAGGTCGAGGACTTCATCAAGGCCAACCCGACCTACAACATCGCGCAGCTCAAGAAGACGGTGGGCGCCATTCAGTCGGAGCTCCAGAGCGTGCCGCAGCGCAACGAGCCGAGCCTGGGTGTCTGGCAGAAGCCGACGGAGCGCATGCAGACGCTGCTGGCGCGGCTGCAGGCCGACAAGTCGATCATCGCGGGCAAGGGTGACGCGCTCAAGAAGGCCGCCGACGAGCTGGCGAAGAACCCGGCCCTCGAGGCCGCGGTGCTCGACAACCCCGACGTGCAGGCCGACCTCATCAACCTGCTGCCGGCCCCCGCGCGCCTCGCCGCCCAGAAGGACCCGTCGTTCCTCCGCCAGGCGTCGCGCTCGGTGCTCACCAACATCAAGCAGTCGCAGGACTGGGAGCGCCGCCGCATCGACTTCCTCACCAAGAACAGCATCACCACCTTCGACTTCTACGACCGCACCCTGGTCGGGCTGGCGCTCGAGAAGCTCGCGCAGCGCAACTCCGACGTGACGCGGTACCAGAACGAGGGGCACCCCAAGTGCACCAACACCGCGGGCTGCACCATCGTCGAGGCGCGCCGCATCGCCGATGACACCATCGCCAAGCAGATCCGCCAGCAGGTGTGGCTCGCGACCTCGCTCCACGAGGCCGGCCACACGCTCAACCTGCGCCACAACTTCCAGGGCTCGTACGACTCGATCAACTACTTCGACGAGTACTGGGACATCCGCAAGGACACCATCACCGTCGAGCAGAACAACCAGAAGAAGCTGCCCCGCACCCCGGCCGACATGAAGGCGGCGGCCGCCGGCACCGAGGCGCAGCTCTTCGCCGGCATGCACGACAACGAGTACTCCTCGATCATGGACTACTCGGGGAAGATCTTCAGCGACTTCAAGGGCCTCGGGAAGTACGACGAGGCGGCGATCATCTTCGCGTACTCCGGTGACACCGCGCCGGGCTACGTCGAGGTCTTCGAGAACGCGCGCAAGACCTCGAAGGTGGTGCCCGGCTCCGACGGCGCCAACCTCACCATCTCGGGCGCCGGCGCCGACCTGCCGATGGTCAACGTCACGCACACGACCCCGCACATCCGCAACTACACCGAGCGCTTCCACTACACGACGGTGCCGCTGCACTTCGGCGAGGGCAACGACGTCACGGCCATCATCAACGACGGCGTGCAGAAGCTCCGCACCCGCCGCCTGGTGAAGTGGTCCGAGGTGCGCGCCGACGAGGCGCGGGTGGCCGCGGCGCTCGACGCCGACCCCACGCTCATTGACGACCCCGACCGCGCGGCCGGCGTCATCGGCAGCCCGCTGCTGCGCGTGCCGTACATGTTCTGCAGCGACGAGTCGGCCGACGGCCCGATCCTCTCGTGCAACCGCTTCGACCGCGGCCCGGACTACTACGAGCTCGTGCGCACGAAGCTCGAGGACTACTGGAACTACTACATCGACTCGCACTTCCGCCGCGACAGCGCCTTCTTCTCGGGCAACAGCGCGCTCAACCGCACCTTCGGCACGTTCTACTTCGTGGCCAACTCCTACCGGCACTGGGTGTACGAGTACTACAGCCAGTCGCAGCGCAACCAGGAGCAGGTGCAGAAGTTCAAGCTCGACCCGCTCATGCAGGACTACTGGACGATGGCCGTGCTCGACGGCGTCAACCAGCACCTCAACGTGATGTCGGTGCCGCCTGACGGCCTCTTCATGTACCGCAACCTGGCCAACCGGGGCGGCGCGCGCTGGGACCTCGTCAACCAGGGCGACGACTTCGACTACCTGAACCCCACGGGCCGGCAGGTCATCGAGGAGTACTACACGAGCCGCTTCCAGGCGCAGGACTTCCTCATCGTGCCCCGCGGCCTCGGGCGGCGCATGTACAGCCGCTACGACTTCAAGTCGGGCTTCAACTTCTTCAACCGCATGCTGGAGGCCGGCCACTACAACGATCAGGTCGGCGCCATGTTCGCGGCCGTCATCCCCGAGATCGACATCCAGGGCGTGGACGTCATCGCCGACCAGGACCGGTACAACATCCCCTACTACCTGGTCTTCCGCGACGAGTTCCAGGACACCTTCAGCTCGCTGTGGTCGAACGACGAAGAGAAGATTCGCCCCATCGCCTACCGCACGGTGAACGACGCGGATCAGGTGACGGCGACGGCCGCCATCGACTGGCGCACCTACGTGAAGGGCTCTGACCTCTTCACAGGCTTCAACCACCCGCGCACCATGCGCAACTGCGTGACGGCCAACGGGGAGAAGCCCTCGAAGGACAACTGCTGGGTGCCCGGCCAGCGCCCGGCGCCCATCAACATCCAGCTCACGTGGACGAGCCGCATCTACGGGCTCTTCCTGGGCATGGCGCTCTTCAAGGTGAACTACGACCTCGACTACTCAAAGGCCAACCAGATCTACAAGCTGGGCACCGGCGAAGACTTCACGCTCGCGACCGGCTTCCACAAGGTCGAGGTGGAGGACGTCATCACCGGCCACCGCTACGTGGCCATCGAGCGAGACGGAGCTCCGAAGGACAGCACCGGCGCCGTGCGCATGATCAACATCGCGAACGACTACCGCACCATGCTGCTCGACCCGACCACCTGCCCGGTGCCCGACTACCTCTTCTTCCTCGGGTGGAACTGCATGGCGCAGGAGCAGGCCAACAACCCCGCCCTCGTGGAGGACCGCCGCAAGTTCTGGCGAGAGCAGTTCCAGGACGCCATCCGCGACCTCGACCTGCAGCGCGGCATGTACCAGATCTACGGGAAGGCGTTCTAAGCCATGACCGCTCGCACTCTTGAGGGAACGAACATGAACCGCCTGTTCCGTACGATTGTCGCCGCGACGGCCACCCTGGTGGCCGTGGGCTGCGGTCAGCCTGAGCTGATCGACCGCACCCAGCCGAACCACGTGAAGAAGTCGGAGCTGATGGAAGGCACCTGGTACATCAAGGAGACCATCGTCGACGCGCCGAAGACGCCGACGGGCTTCGGGGTCATCGGGTACGGCGGCAAGCTCGAGAAGATCCGCTGGGAGATCCAGGAGGACCTCCTGGTCGCCTATCGCTCCTACGAGATCGTGCCCGGCGCCGACCCCCGCGTGGACCGCGAGAAGTCGAAGATCGGCCACGTGGTCTTCCAGGACGGCCGGCCCTACAAGGGCAACCCCGTCTTCGCCTACCGCATCCAGAGCCACTTCGACCGGCAGCGCATGTACAACGCGTCGACCGGCGAGATGAGCAACGTGCTCGTCGAGGACTCGCTCGATCGCCCCTGGTACGAGCGCGAGTTCATGCGCGTGAACTGGGCGCAGAACCTGGCGATGAACTACGACTCCGACTGCACCACGCCGATGGGCGGCCTCTTCGGCTGCCGCGGGAACTTCAAGAACTTCCCGCTCAACATGCGCTACGTGACGGCGCAGGACCAGCAGCCGAAGGACGAGGCGCTGCAGTTCGTCTACGGCTCGAAGGGTGAGCTCGAGTACTTCGACTGGGTCTCGCAGGTGGTGCTCGACCCGCCCAGCATCTTCTACCCGGGCTACGGCAACCTGCCGTTCTGCTTCTTCAACCCCACCGTGGACTGCGAGAGCGTCGACGTGCGGGTGCGCACCTCGGTGCTGCGCGTGGACGACCACGACGCCCACGACTACGAGCCCCTCGTCTACAACGACAAGCTGATGGTGAAGTTCGGCTGGTTCCGCAACGAGTCCTACACCTACTCGAAGGACTACTACTACACCTACTCGGGCCAGCAGTTCTTCGCGATGCGCCACAACATCTGGGCGCAGTCGCACGACGCGCAGGGCAACACCATCCCCGTCACCCAGCGGCCGCTCAAGCCCATCGTGTACCACCTCACCGCGAACACCCCCGAGTTCCTCCTCAGCGCGGCCTCGCGGCACCTCGCGACGGCCGTGGGCGCCAACCCGGAGACCACCATCGAGGCCTCGTGGGACAGGGCCTATCGCCGCGCAGTGGCCGTGCCGCGTGGCCTCGAGGTGAGCGACGTGCCGCAGATGTTCTACGTCTGCGAGTCGCCGGTGCGCGAGGGCTCGCCCGCCTTCTGCGGCAAGCCCGGCACCTTCGCGCGCATGGGTGACCTGCGCTTCAACATGGCCCCCTACGTCGACCAGAACGCCGGCGGCCTGCTGGGCCTGGGCCCCTCGGCGATGGACCCCGAGACCGGCCGCGTCGTGCACGCGGCGGCGAACGTCTACGGCCCCGGCCTCGACACCTGGGCGGGCAGCTCGCAGCAGGTCATCGACGTGGTCAGCGGCGAGGTCAGCCTGAGCCAGCTCGTGGCCGGCAAGGACATCAAGGACTACGTGGCGGCGAACCTCAACGCCACCGACCCCCGGCGCCCGGCGTCTGGCCCGTGGAGCTCGCAGCAGGGCCTCGTGTCGGAGAGCACCCGGCCGATGAGCACCTTCGCCGCGGTCGACGGCAAGCTGCGCAACCTGGCGCTCAAGTGGCGGGCCGACGGCTCGATGCCCATCGCCAAGGAGAACCGCCGCGAGGTGGTCGAGAAGCTGATCCAGCAGAACCCGGCGCTCGAGGAGGAGCTGGTGAACCTCCCTGAGGTGCGCGTCGCCGTGCAGTCGCTCACCACCCAGGCCGGCTTCCGCGCCAAGGTGCAGACCGACTCGGCCTTCTACCGGCAGGTCGCGCGCAACATCCTCCTGGGCAAGGACCCCGTGGAGGAGGCGATGAACAAGGTGCGCCACACGCCTGACTCGACGGTCGGCTGCTTCTACGAGTTCTCGTACACCGACGAGGACTACCTCGGCCTGGCCAAGCGCAAGGTGCAGCTGCAGCGCGACCTCGTGTCGCGCTACAAGCAGTCGGGCCACGGCACCTGCGCGAACAAGGCCTCGTGCTCCGACGCCGAGGCGCTCACCCTGGCCAAGGCCGACGTCTACGACAGCCTGCGGCGCGAGGCGTACCGCTCGGTGATGGAGCACGAGATCGGCCACACCCTGGGCATGATGCACAACTTCATCGCCTCGGCCGACGCGCTCAACTACCACGACGGCTACTGGGACCTGCGCAAGGAGACCATCGGCGTCGAGGTGGGCGGTCGCCGGGTGATGCCGGTGACGCCGCAGAACCTGCTCGACGCCTCGAAGCCGAACCAGCGCCAGATCGACGCGGCGATGTACGAGTACACCTACTCGTCGATCATGGACTACGGCGCCCGCGTCAACGCGCAGAACATGGGCACCGGCAAGTACGACGACGCGGCGATCCTCTTCGTCTACGGCGGCGGCTACGAGCCGGGCTGGGTCGAGGTGTTCAACGAGACGCGCAGCAACTACGGCACGCCGAACATCACCATTCCGCTCGACAACCAGGCGAAGGTCTTCACGGTGCGCGGCGCGCACGTCGAGATCCCGCTGGCTCAGGTCGAGCACTACACGCCGGTCTCGAACTTCTACACCGACAAGTACCACTACACGACGCTGCCCTTCCACTTCGCGGACCAGCAGCCGTCGCTCGACGCGATGCTGAACCAGGGCATCTCGCGCATGAAGAACCGCTCGTTCCGCAAGTGGAGCGAGATGCAGGCGCACTACGATCGCATCCGCGCGGAGCTCAAGAACTACAACCTGTCGCAGACGGGCCTGCGCGAGGACGACTTCAGCCGCGCGCGGGACATCGTCAACGCGGCGGGCGGGCGCAACATCCCCGTCGAGGTGCCCTTCATGTTCTGCTCCGACTACGAGGTCGGCGCGAACCTGATGTGCAACCGCAACGACCAGGGCGCGGACGTCTTCGAGATGACCTCGAAGTGGATGGAGCGCTTCAACCAGTCGTACGTGTTCTCGAACTTCCGGCGCGACCGGCTGCTCTACTCGCCGGCGGCCGTGGCCAGCGGCAAGTTCGGCCGCTTCCTCGGGAACATCCCCAACGTGTACCAGCAGTGGCTCTTCAACATCTACTTCCTCGCCAACTACTACGAGCTCTCGCCCGAAGAGATGGACAAGTACTTCGGCCTGGGCGACCCCATCTGGCAGAACTACTGGACGATGGCGGTGGTGGACTCGACGAACCTGCTCATGGAGCAGATCTCGATCCCCTCGGCCGGGTACCACGGCAAGAAGGCCGACGGCACCTGGGAGTTCGTGCCCACGGGTGACCCGCAGAACCGGCGCCTGGAGACGGCGGCGGAGGCCAACCTGAAGGCCGAGCTCGCGCGCCCGCAGAACGGCGCCTACGCCGACATCGTGTACGTGCCGCGCGGCCCGGGCCGCAACATGTTCACGGTGTACGACACCTTCGGCTACGACGGCTTCTCGCGCGTCAACGAGGCCGGCCACTTCTGGGACGTCTACGCCTCGCTGCTCGCGCTCACCACGAGCGAGACCAACTTCCTCGGCGTGGACCGCGGCTCCGACGCGCTCCGGTACTCGCTGCCCTACTACATGACGTTCAATGAGGAGCTGGCGCCGCTCTTCAACAACTACTGGACCCAGAACGTGCCGTTCTACTCGCCGCAGCTCGCCAAGCAGGCCGACGGCACGGCGGTGGTGCAGCTGCCCGTGTTCCTGCGGGCGGAGAAGTACATCCCCGGGTTCGTGTACCCGGCGCCGGCCTCGGTGCCGGTGGACGGCAACGGCCAGCCGATGGTGATGTCGAAGGTGGCGCCGGTGTCGACCTGGAGCGCGCGCTTCTGGGCGCAGGTCTGGTCGATGGCCTTCTTCACCGCCAACTTCAACCTCGAGTTCGCCAACTTCAACCAGGTCTTCCGCCTGGGCTCTGGCGACAACCTGACGCCGTCTGCGGGCTTCAGCGTGGTGACCTACGAGGACCCCTTCGGCGGCGGCTACATCTACGCGGGCCTCAAGCGCACGGGCGATACGAACCCGCCCGCCGGCGCGGCGATGGTGGAGCGCGCGGCGAGCTACCGCACCAAGTGGGAGCTGGCGAAGACCACCAACCAGCCGGTGGACGGCATGTCGGCCGCCCAGTGGGAGACCGAGGTTCGCCAGGCCACGCGCACGCTGGAGATGATGCGCGGCCTGTACGACATCTTCGGCAGCGCCTGGTAGCGCGCCCCGCGCCGACAGGCTTCGACGCCCGGTTCCTTCCCAGGGGCCGGGCGTCGTCGTTTTCAAGCGGCCCGCGAGTCGGCTAAAGACGTGGCCTCGTGCAGCTCGCGCCCCGCCAGCTCGACCTCTTTCGCGGCCCGGCCCGGGGCTCGCGGGCTTCGTCGCCGCCGGTCGAAGGCCAGCTCGTGACGCCCGCGCCCGCCGCGCCGGGGCAGGGGCGGGCGAGCCGCCCGACGAGCTCGGCCCCGGGGCGCGCGAGCCGTCCGACGCGCT
>CAYUZK010000126.1:0-17770 GCA_964449625.1 uncultured Archangium sp. | reverse complement strand
ACCAGCTCGACGACGGAGAACGTCACCTGCGCAGCCGCCGACGTCACCTCGCGGCGCACGCGCACCGTGTCTCCCGTGGGCAGCTCGAAGCGGAAGGCCCCCTCGCCGAGGGGGAAGCTGGCGCTGCCGCTGAACTCCGACTCGCCGGTGCCCTGCCCGCCGGCGACCTGGCTGGTGGCCAGCACCAGGGTGCGCGTCGGGTCCACCGGGGTGATGGGCACGTCGACCATCAGGGTGCCGGAGCCGGTCGAAGGGAAGGCGGCCGTGTACTCGCGCACCGTTGCCTTCGCGCCGAAGTCGAGGCGCTCCCAGTACACCGTGGGCACGCCCTCGGCGCGGCACGACGGGGTGTTCGAGGTGAACGCCCGGGTGAACTCCAGCTCCGACATGCTCTTCTGGCGCCCGCGCACGAGCAGCGCGCACAGCGGCACGCCCGTCGACATCACCGGCGCGTTCGCCTGCGTGAGCAGCGCGGTGTTGAGCCCCGCGCCCGGCAGGCCCGGCACCGCGACCACCCTGGTGCCGGAGGGGATACCGCCCGCTACGTCGCCGCGCAGCACCGTGACGCCCGTGAAGTCGACGACCTGGATGTCGTAGCCCGCGCACGACCCCGGCAGCAGCGTCACCGTGCCGCCGTCGGCCGAGAGCCGCACCACCGACATGTCGTCGTCGTCGAAGCTCAGGCCGCTCGCGGGCGGCACGGTGCTCTTGAGCACGAAGCTGCGCGCCGCCGCGACGGCCGCGGGGAGCGGCAGCGTGGCGGCCCCCACGGGGCACGTGGGGCTCGTCAGCCGCTCGACCCGGAAGGGCACGGGCAGCTCCGCGACCTGCCAGCCCACCGTCGCGGGCCCGGTGCCCAGGGTGCGGTCGCAGCGCACGGAGCCCACGCTCTCCAGGCGGCAGCGAGCCTGCGCCACCGGCGGCGAGGGCGATGGCGAGGTGGCCTGGGTCACCAACAGCGCGCGCGCGAGGGTCGCCACCGGGGGGTCGACGGCGCAGGCGATGGAGAGGGCCTCGGCGCCGCCGTCGGTGGCGAAGGCGCAGTCGCCGCGGCGCACCACTGGCACGGGTACGAGGTCCTGGCTCCCGGCGCCGAAGGCGAAGGTCGCGGTGACGGTGAAGGGTGTCAGGCCCATGGGGCGAATGGAGATGGAGGACGTCGAGGCGTTCGTCGTCATCGACGAGGTGGTGACCTGCGTGGCGCAGCCGGTGTCCGAATAGAAGCGCGCGGCGCCCGCGGGCGACACCGTCCACGTGAGGGTGGTGGTGCCGGTGACGGGCGCCGTCATCGCCCCGGAGCGCGACTGCACCGTCGCGCGGTAGCAGGCCCCCTGCGTCAGCGGCGACGGAGGCGTGGTGGTGAAGGCGAGCGCGTCAGGGAGCCACCGCGCCGTGGCCGTCTGGCTGTCGCCGGCCAGGCCCGGCGAGGTGGCGATGAGGCTGTAGGTCGCCGCCGCCTCGGCGCGGTAGCGGAAGCTGACTGAGGTCTGCCCGGCGGCGATGACGAACTGGCTCGCCACCCCGGCGTCGTTGCAGTCCGTGGTGGTGAAGAGCGAGAGGCCCGCGTCGCTCACCAGCACGTCGACCGGCGTCGCCGCCGGCGCCGCGACCACCTGGTTGAGGGCGTTGCGCAGCTGCAGCGTCACCGCGGCGGAGCAGCGCGTCGTGTAGAGGGTCTGCGCCGTCGAAGAGAACCGCACCGAGGCCGGCACGCCGCCGTCGCCCGCGAGGCCTCCGTCGTCGCCCGTGCCGCCGTCGTCCTCCGACCCGCCCCCGCCGCCCGCGCCCCCACCGCCGCCCGTGCCACCGCCACCGCCCGTGCCACCGTCCTCCCCCGTGCCACCGCCACCACCCGTGCCACCGCCACCACCCGTGCCACCGCCGCCGCCCGTGCCGCCGTCGACGGAGGTGCCGACCTCGACGCACTCCCCGAGCCCCGGCGCGCACGCGAAGCCGTCAGCGCAGTCGTCGTCGCTCACGCAGGCGAAGCGGGTGCCGGGGTCCACCGCGGGGCCGGTGTCGCAGCCGGCGACGGCGAGCGCGAGGAGCGCCGGCAAGAAGAGCTGGAGCCGGGTGGGCGTCATGCGGAGGACCTCGCCGTCAGAAGGAACCACTCACCACCACGCCACCGGGCGCGGGCGCCACGGCCACCGCGTCACCCGCCAGCGACCACACCACCAGGCCCACGCCCGCGGCCGCCACGACGCCTGCCGCCACGAAGAGCACGTTGGCCGCGGCGGCGCTCCCCCGGGCGTCGGCGTCGATGGCGTAGGCCTGGCGCTGCGTGAGGCCGGTGACGACGCCGTCATCGGTGCGGGCCGCGTCCGTCAACGAGTCGCGCATCGCCACGCTGCGGGCGCCCAGCACCGCGCCGCCGATGCCGGCGGCGGCGCCCACCCCGAGCAGCACGAAGCCGGTGGGGCGTCGCCAGCTCCCCGGGCGCGAGGGGCCCGCCGAGGCGGGCGGCGCCGTCACCATGGCCGCGGCGGGGGCCGAGGCTGGCGCGAGCGCCTCGAGGGGCGCACCCGGCGCGCCGAGCTCCAGCAGCACGTTGTCGTTCTCGGCCAGCACCCGCGCGTGCCACCGCAGCTGCTGGCCAGACACGGGGAGCGTCGCCACGCCGTCGACGAGCTCCACCCGCTCGGTGCGCTCGGCCCCCTCGTCGGTGACGGTGAAGACCACCGCCCGCCCCAGCTTGAGCACGTCGCGGCGCACGGCCACCACGAGGCCGGTGACCTGCCCCGGCGCGGTGGTGAAGGACGAGTCGGCCCTGGTGGGCCCGTTCTCGGTGGCCATGCCCTTGGCCTCGAAGAAGGGCGTCTTCACCCGCGGCGGCTGGTTCTTCGGCAGCGTCCACGAAGGCTCGAGGAGCAGCAGCCGGTAGAAGGCGTCGCGGGCCGGCCCGGCGCGGCCGAGCGTCGCTCGCACGAGGCCCTGCAGCGCGTACAGCTTCACCAGCGACTCGCGATCGAGGCTGCCCTGCGTCAACGCGGCGTCGAGCACCTTGCCCGCCGCCTCCATCTCGAGGTCGTCGAAGAGGCGCTGCGCCTGCACCAGCTTGTCGTTGGGGGCAGCCAGGGCCGCGCAGGACAGCAGCGCGACGAAGACCCCCCCGGCCATGGCTCGCATCAGGGCGGGGAGCGTAGTCGAAATTGACACCTGCCGTCGGCCCCTCACACACTGCCCTGCTTGGCCTCGCTGACCTCCACGCCGACCTGGGAGACGGGCACCACCGTCGGTCGCTACGTGCTGCTCGCGCCGCTGGCCGAAGGGGGCATGGCGGAGATCTGGCTGGCGCGGCAGTCGGGCATGCAGGGCTTCGAGAAGCTCGTGGTCATCAAGCGCATGGCCAACGCCACCGAGGCGGAGCCCGAGTTCGTCGAGATGTTCCTCACCGAGGCCCGGCTCGCGGCGCAGCTGAGCCACCCGAACATCGTGCAGATCTTCGACCTGGGCGAAGAGGCCGGCGCCTTCTACATGGCGATGGAGTACCTCGACGGCGAGGACCTGGCCCGCATCCGCCGGGGCGGCAACCAGCTCGGCAAGCCCATGCCCGACGCCCTGGTGGCCTTCTTGCTCGCGCAGGCCGCCGCCGGGCTGCACTACGCGCACACGCGCACGGGCCACGACGGCCGGCCGCTGACCATCGTGCACCGCGACGTGTCGCCGCAGAACCTCATCGTCACCTGGGACGGCACGCTGAAGGTCCTCGACTTCGGCATCGCCAAGGCGGCCACGCAGTCGACCGTGTCCGGCAAGCTCAAGGGCAAGCTGGGCTACATGGCGCCGGAGCAGGCGCGCGTCGAGCCGGTGGACGCCCGCAGCGACGTCTTCTCGCTGGGCGTGGTGCTCTTCGAGCTCGTCACGCGCACGCGGCTGCTGCCGAAGCTGACCGACGCCGACATCCTCGCCACCATCGCGGGCGAGGTGCAGCTCCCGCGGCCCTCGGAGCGCCGCGCCGACGTGCCCTACGAGCTCGAGCGCATCGTGCTCAAGGCCATGGCCCGGTACCCGGAGGACCGGTACCAGAGCGCGCGCGAGATGCAGGAGGCGCTCGAGGGCTACCTCCGCGACCAGGGGCAGCAGGCGTCGGCCGGCGCCGTGTCCGACTACCTCCGCGGCGTCTTCGCCGAGCGCATCGCCGAGCGCAGGGCGCTCATCGAGGCGGCCATGAAGGCCGAGCTCACCCCGCACTCCGCGAACACCTTCCGCCGCCTGGGCGGCGACACGTCGGGCAGCCGCTCGCTGGTCACGAAGGCCCCGAGCCTGCGCAACGCCGTGCTGGCGGGCGCGCTGGTGACGACGGCCATCCTCGGGCTCGTGGCCTGGAAGCTGACCCGACCGCCTCCGCCTCCTCCGGTGGTGGTGGTGACGCCCACGCCCCTCGCGCCGCCGGCGCTCCTCGTCGACACCTCGCCGCCGGGCGCCGCGGTGGCGGTGAACGGCGAGCCGCGCGGCACCGCGCCGCTCCGGCTCGAGCTCGCCGTGGGCACCCACGTGGTCAAGGCCACGCTCGAGGGGCACCTGGCGGCCGAGCGCGAGGTGACCTTCGCCCAGGGCGGCGAGCGCGTGGAGGTGGTGCTGGCCTTGACGCCGGACCCGGTCGCCGACCTCGCCCCGCTCGCGCCCCTCGACGCGGCCCCTCCCAAGGGCAAGCGGGTGAAGGAGCCCACCGGCCGCCTCACGCTCAAGACCGAGCCGTGGACCACGGTGTACCTGAAGAAGCGGAGGCTGGGCGACACGCCGCTCATCGCCGTGCCGCTCCCCGCGGGCACGCACACGCTGCGGCTGGTGAACCCCGACTCCGCCCTCGAGCGCACCGTCGAGGTGGAGATCGCCCCCAACAAGACGACGGTGAAGAAGCTGCAGCTCTAACCGCGGCCCGTCAGAACTCGACGGCCACGCGGGAGCCGGCGATCGGCGAGACGCCCGCGCCGTCGACGGTGAGCCCCAGCCCGAGCTGCACGATGAAGGCGTGGTGCGGCCGCCAGCGCAGCTGCGGCATGAGCGAGGCCGACAGCCCCTTGCGGCTCGAGAGGAGCAGCTGGGCCTCGCCACCCACGGTGAAGCCGGGCGACAGGTCCGCGAAGAGCGACGGGCTCAAGAGGCCGTGCACCTGGGCGAGCTCCCCGGGCGCCAGGCGCACCGCCGGGCCCGCGAGGAGGTTGGCGGACAGCCGCGGCGTCAGGCGCGCGCTCGCGAGGTAGTACCCCGTCAGGGTGACCTCCGGCTCCGCCACGCCCACCTCGCCGATGAACTGCATGCCGTGCACGGCGCTCCCGCCGTGCGTCACCGCGAGGGTGCCCTGGAGCGCCAGCTTCACCGACTCGAGCGCCAGGTCGTGGAAGGGGAGCTCCACCTCCGCGGCCCAGCCGTCGGCGAAGGCCCACTCCACCTCTGGCGCCCAGGCGAGGCCCAGGCGGCCCTCCTCGAGGCGCACCACGGCCAGCACGTTGGCCTCGAGCTCGCCGCGGCGCGCGCCGAGGCCGCGCACGAAGTCGATGACCATGGGCTCGGGCACCGAGGGCGCGCAGTGCCCGTCAGGGCCCCAGGTGGGGCAGGCCAGCACGGCCGAGGTCTCCCCGCGGTCGAGGCGGCCGTTGCCGTTGCGGTCCTCGGCGCCGTCGGGCACCTGGTCGAAGTCGGTGTCGGCGAGGAGCGGGCTCGACTCCCAGGGCTCCCGGCGCCCGTTCTGGTTCTGGTCCTCGACGCCGTCGTCGATGCCGTCGCCGTCGGTGTCGGCGAGGAGCCCCGAGGTCTCGCCGGGGTCGACGCGGCCGTTGCGGTTCTCGTCTTCGAGGCCGTCGGGCAGCCCGTCGCCGTCGGTGTCGGCGCGCCGCGGCGAGGTCTCACCCGGGTCTCGCCGGCCGTTGCGGTTGCGGTCCTCGAGGCCGTCGGCGATGCCGTCGCCGTCGGTGTCCGCCCGGCGGGGGTCCGTCTCGCCGGGGTCCACCACGCCGTTCTGGTTGGCGTCCTCCACCGCGTCGGGGATGAGGTCACGGTCGGTGTCGAGCGGCCGGAGCCAGCAGCCGGGCAACACCACGGCCCCCACGAGGCCCACCAGGAGAAGTCTTGCAGCGCCACTCATGCGAACCTCCAGTTTATGAACGATGCGCCCCAGGGGCCAGCCCAGTGGGGCTTCCGTTGCTGCCCTCCGGGGCGACCTTTGCGATGCTGCGCGGCGAACACGGTGAAGTGAGGACGTGGGGATGGATCGACTGCAGCAGCTCCTCGAAGACGGCGTCATCGACGAGGTCTACAACCAGCTCAAGAGCGGCAAGGAGGCCGAGGTGTGGCTGGTGAGCCACCGCGGCGAGCCGGTGGCAGCGAAGCTGTACAAGGCGCGCGAGTTCCGCAGCTTCAAGAACGACGCCGGCTACAAGGAAGGCCGGCAGGTGCGCAACACGCGCACGCAGCGCGCGATGGACAAGGGCTCGCGCTTCGGCCGCGACGCCGCCGAGGAGGCCTGGAAGTCGGCCGAGGCCGACGCGATGTTCGCGCTCCACGCCGCGGGCGTGCGCGTGCCCAGGCCCGTGCTCTTCTACGACGGCGTGCTGCTCATGGAGGTCATCGGCGACGCCGAGGGCCGCGTGGCGCCCCGGCTGGTGGACGCGGCCATCACGCGCGAGCAGGCGGGCCCGCTCTACCGACAGCTCCGTGACGAGGCCATCAAGATGCTCTGCGCCGACCTCATCCACGGCGACCTCTCCGAGTTCAACGTGCTGCTCGGCGCGAGCGGCCCCGTCATCATCGACTTTCCCCAGGTGGTGACCGCGGCGAAGAACTCGCGCTCGGAGCAGTTCTTCCGGCGGGACCTGGGCAACCTCCTGCGCTTCTTCTCGAGCTTCGACCCGTCGCTGCAGGCCCTCGCCTTCGAGGCCGACGACGTGTGGCGCGCGTACGTGCGGCGCGACCTGTCGCCCGGCTACGAGCCGCGGCTTCGGGCAGGGCCGAGCGGCGGACCCCGGCGTCACGGGCGTCCCCCCGGCGGTCAGGCTCCCGGGCCGCGCGCAGAGGGCGGCCGGCCCTTCGACCGCGGGGGCCCACGCGGGGCGAAGACGAGCGAGGTCCCCCAGCGTAGCCCCGGCGGCGGCCGGCCCTTGGACCGTGACAGCCCGCGCGGCGCGAAGCCGAGCGAGGTCCCGCAGCGTAGCCCCGGTGGTGGCCGGCCCTTCGACCGTGACAGCCCGCGCGGCGCGAAGCCGATGGATGCGCCCGCCCGCGGCCCCGGCGGTGGCCGGCCCTTCGACCGTGACAGCCCTCGCGGCGCGAAGCCGATGGATGCGCCCGCCCGCGGCCCCGGCGGTGGCCGACCCTTCGACCGTGACAGCCAGCGCGGCCCGCAGCCGACTGATCCCCCGATCCGGCGAGGGGGGAGCGGTCGGCCCTTCGAGCGAGCGGGCCCCCGCGGCCCCGAGGTGAGCTCCGCGGCCCGCCCGGCAGAGGGCGACCGCGCGGCGAGGCCGCCGCCCCAGGGCCACCGGCGCCGGCGCCGCTGAGGTCCATGGTGTGCCAAGCTGTCGCCTGTGCGGGAGCGACACGACACCACCACCGAGCGCGGTCTGCCCGACCTCAAGCCAGGGGAGCACATCTCCCGCGCGCTCCTCACGGCGTGGACCGAGGGCAAGGTGCCCGAGCCCCTGCGGCGCACCCTCATGGGCCACCTCGACGCCTGCCCGGCGTGCCGGCGCGCGCTCGCCGCCGGCGCGGGGCCCGCGCGGCGGGTTCGTGACGCCCTCGAGGGGCAGCGCCTGGGCCGCTACCTCGTCGAGCGCCGCGTCGGCGAAGGCGGCATGGGCGCCGTCTACCTCGCGAAGGACTCGCTCACCGCGAAGCCCGTCGCCATCAAGGTGCTGCTCTCGCACCTGAGCGACGACGAGGCGAACGAGCAGCGCTTCCGCGTCGAGGTGAAGGCGCTCGCCGCCGTGTCCCACCGCAACGTGGTGGCGCTCCTCGACTCGGGCGAGCTCCCGGGCGGCAACGGCCAGTTCCTGGTGATGGAGCTGCTCGAGGGCGAGCCGCTCGCCGACCGCCTCAAGCGAGAGCTCCTCCCCCGCGACGAGGTCCTCGACGCGCTGGTGCAGGCCTGCGCGGGCCTGGAGGCGGTGCACCGCGCGGGCGTGCTCCACCGCGACCTGAAGCCGGGCAACCTCTTCCGCTGCCTCGACGGCACGGTGAAGCTCATCGACTTCGGCCTCGCCCGCGACAGCAACGGCACGCGCGTCACCGCGGCGGGGCTGCTCATGGGCACCGTGGGCTTCGTCGCGCCCGAGCTCCTCGACGGCGAGACGGCCACCGTGCAGTCCGACCTCTACGCCCTGGGGGTCGCCGCCTGGCGGCTCCTCACGCGCACAGACCCCTTCCAGGGCAAGAACCTGCAGGAGCGCATCCGCGTGCAGCTGAGCATGGACGCGCCGCGGCTGCGCGACGCGCTCCTCGACGCGCCCGACGCGCTCGTGGCCGTGATGACCGAGGTGCTCTCGAAGGACCCGGCGCGCCGGCCACCCTCCGCCGCCGAGCTGGGGCGGCGCTTCGCCGCGGTGCTGCTGCCCGACGCCGACACGCTGCGGCTGCGAACGCTGGGCGACGAGGGGGCGCAGCCGACCATCAAGGTGGGCGCGCTGAGCGGGCCGACCGATCCCGTCGGCCGCCCGCCGCGTGGCGCGGGCCGGGCCGGCCTCAAGACGACCCTCAACCCGCCCATCGACCTGTCCCGGCGGAAGAAGACGTGAGCATCAGCGGGCGCTGAGCCCGAAGCGGAGCGGCTCGCTCGGGCGCGCCGGCACCGGCCGCGGCGCCGGGCCGCAGCGCCACGCCTGGCGAGACACCACGAGGCCTTCGTGGCTGCGCACCACCAGGTCGCGGCCCTCGCAGCGCGCGAGGGTGCAGGCGTTGAGCTGCCGCGAGACCTGCAGGCCCTCGAAGGTGCGGCGCACCTGGTCGGGGCCCTCGCACTGCACCGAGGTGCAGGCGTTGCGATGCCGGCGCACCTCGAAGCCCTCGACGTCGCGGCTCACGCGGTCGCTGCCCTCACAGCGGGTGACGACCTCCTGCGGCGGGCGGGGCGGGGGCGGGTGATACGGCCGGCAGGAGAGCGCGAGGGCGAGGGCGATGGAGGTGACCATGGCGGCCTTCAACGGCGCGCCGACGGGTTTCGGTCTCTTGCCGCCAACCCACCGGAAGGACTGGACGGGCGGGGTCAGCCCAGCGACAGCGCGTGGGCGACGATGGCGCCGGCGATGTCTTTCTTCGTCGCGCGCTCGAGGCCCTCGAGGCCGGGGCTGGAGTTGAGCTCCATCACCCGGGGCCCGTCCGTCGCCTCGAGCATGTCCACCCCGCAGACGGTGAGGCCGATGAGCTTCGCGGCGGCGACGGCGGTCTTCGCGTAGCGGGGGTCGAGGCGCGCGGCGGAGCCCTCGCCGCCGCGGTGGAGGTTGGAGCGGAACTCGCCGCGCCGGGCCTTGCGGCGCATGGCGCCCACCACCTCGTCGCCCACCACGAGCGCGCGCACGTCGCGGCCCTTCGACTCAGCGATGAACTCCTGCAGGCACACGTCTTGCCCCAGGCCCCAGAAGGTCTGCACGATGGTCTCGGCCTCGGCGGCGGTGTTGGCGATCATCACCCCCACGCCCTGCGTGCCGCGGAGCAGCTTGATGATGCACGGCAGGCCCCCCACGGCGTCCACCAGGCGCGGCACGTTGGCGCCGGCGGCGGCCATCACCGTGCGGGGCACGCCGAGGCCACCCTGGGCGAGGAGCTGCAGGCAGCGCAGCTTGTCGCGGCTGCGCGAGATGGCGGCCGCGCTGTTGACCACCGGCACGCCCATGGTGTCGAGGTGGCTCACCACCGCCATGCCGTAGCCGGTGATGCTGGCCCCGATGCGGGGGATGGCGGCGGCCAGGCCGCGCACGTCGACGCCGCGGTACAGCAGCGTGTTGCCCCCGGAGGCCACCACCATCGTGCAGCGCAGCGTGTCCATCACCAGGGGGCGCGCGCCCTGGGCGCGGGCGGCCTCCACGAGGCGGCTGGTCGAGTAGAGCGCGCGCGTGCGGGAGAGGATGCAGAGGCGCTGGCGGCGCGTGGGCACGGGGTGCTCCTCGCTACAGCTTCAGGGTGACGCCCTCGCGGGCGCCGAAGACCTCGAGGTCGGCGCCGTGGAGCGACGCGCGCTCCTGGCACTCCATCACCAGCAGGTCGATGTCGCGGTCGGAGTGCATGGGGTCGTGGTGCGTGAGGGCGAGCTGCCGGGCGCCGGCCTGCACGGCGAAGTCCACCACCGTGGTGGCGCGGGGGTGCCCCCAGCCCACCTTCTGCAGGTACTCGCGCTCGGTGTACTGGGCGTCGGCGATGAGGAGGTCGGCGCCGCGGGCCGCCTGTACGAGGGCCGGCGGGAGCGTGCGCAGCCCCTCGGGGTCGTCCACCGGCTGCTCAGGGTCGAGCAGCACCTGGTCGAGCTCGCTGTCGGTGGCGAACACCAGCGTCTTGCCGTCGTGCTCGACGCGGAAGCCGTAGCTCCCGCCGGGGTGCTTCTGGTCGAAGCAGGTGACGGTGACGTCGCCGGCCTTCACCGTGGCGCCCTGGAAGCTGCGAGAGACGATGTTGGCGCCCAGGTCCGAGAAGCGCACGGGGAAGTAGGCGTTGGACATCTGCCCCGAGAGGAGCCGGTAGTTCTTGTCGTCGCCCTGCGGCCCGTAGACCGACAGCGTGGTGGTCTTCACGTAGGCCGGCCCGAAGAAGGGGAAGCCCTGGATGTGGTCCCAGTGCGGGTGGCTCAAGAAGAGGTGCACGGCCAGCGGCTTCGGCGGGCCGCGCAGCAGCTCGACGCCCAGCTCGCGCAGCCCCGTGCCGGCGTCGAAGACGAGGAGCGTGGTGGCGGTGCGCACCTCGACGCACGAGGTGTTGCCGCCGTAGCGGCGGGTGCGCGGCCCCGGCGTGGGGATGCTGCCGCGCACGCCCCAGAAGCGGACGAAGAGGTCGCCCACGTCAGGTGCCCTCGCGGTAGGTGAGCATCACGTCGCCCAGCTGGAGCTCGTCGCCGTCGCGCAGGAGCGCCGCGTGCACCTTGAGCCCGTTCAAGATGATGCCGTTGCGGCTCCCGGCGTCCTCGATGGTGTACTCGCCGTCGTGGCGCGAGAGGGTGGCGTGCTGGCGGCTCACCTCCTCGGAGCCCAGCTCCAGGGTGGCCTGGGTGCCGCGGCCCAGCGTGTACGACTTCTCGGAGAGCACGTAGCGCGCGGGGCTGCCGGGGCCGCTCTTCACCTCGAGCAGGTGCGGCCGCGAGCTCTGGGGGCGAAAGCCCTTCACCCGCACGGCCAGCTGCGTGTGGGGCTCGTCCAGCTCGAAGAACTCGCGGGTGCGGTTACCCATGGGGCGGGCGAGCCTACGCGCGGGGCCGGCGTTCGGCGAGCCTCGCCTGCGGGGCGTCAGCCCGGGCCCGCATGCAGCACCGGGGCGTGGTGGTTGACCGGGCCGACGCCGCCGCCCAGGCCCGGCGCCGTGCGGAGCGCCTCGGTGAGCCACTGCTTGGCGCCGCGCACGGCCTGCTCGAGGCGGTCGCCGCGGGCGAGGCGGGCGGTGATGGCGGCCGAGAGGGTGCAGCCCGTGCCGTGGGTGTGCTTCGTGTCGATCCGGGGGCCCGTCAGGTGCACGAGGCGCTCGCCGGTCCACAGCACGTCCACCGCGCCCTCGCCCTCGAGGTGGCCGCCCTTCACCAGCACCGCCCGCGGCCCCAGCGCGCCGAGGGCCTTCGCCGCCGCCTCGGCCTGGGCGAGCGACGTCACCTCGAGCCCGGTGAGGGCGGCGGCCTCGTGGGCGTTGGGCGTCAGCAGCGTCGTGCGGGGCAGGAGCCGCTCGCGGAGCGCCTGCTGCGCGTCCGGGGCCAGGAGCGGGTGGCCGTGCTTGCTGATCATCACCGGGTCCACCACCAGCGGCACCTCGAGGCCCTCGAGCGCGCGGGCGACGGCCTCGATGACGACGGCCGAGCCCAGGGCGCCCGTCTTCACGGCGGCCGGGGCGATGTCCTCGCGCACGGCGGCCACCTGCTGGGCCACGAGCTCCGCGGGCATCACCTCGACCCGCGTGACGCCGCGGGTGTTCTGCACGGTGAGGAGCGTGAGGGCGGCCATGCCGTACACCCCGTGCTGGTGGAACGTCTTCAGGTCTGCCTGGACGCCGGCGCCACCCGAGGGGTCGCTCCCGGCGATGGTGAGGGCGGTGAAGGCCATGGACCCGCCTTAGCGCGGCCGTGCCCGCCCGTCTGCCCGGGCGCTACCGCGAGGGGATGCCGCGGTTCGCCAGGCCGTCGGCGCGCTCGTTCTCCACGTGCCCCGCGTGCCCCTTCACCCAGTGCCAGTGCACCTCGTGGCGGCTCGCGGCCAGCTCGAGGGCCTGCCAGAGGTCGGCGTTCTTCACCGGCTCCTTCGCGGAGGTCTTCCACCCGTTGCGCTTCCACCCGTGGATCCACTTGGTGATGCCCTGCTGCACGTAGGTCGAGTCGGTGTGCACGCGGGCCTTCACCGGCCGGGTGAGGGCCTCGAGCGCGCGGATGACGGCGGTCAGCTCCATGCGGTTGTTGGTGGTGTCGGGCTCGCCGCCGCACAGCTCCTTCTCGGTGCTGCCCCAGCGCAGGAGCGCGCCCCAGCCGCCGGGCCCCGGGTTCCCCCGGCACGCGCCGTCCGTGAAGATGTCGACGACCTTCTCGCTCGTCATGCGCGTGGCTCCTTACTTCGAAGGCCCGCCGCGCCGCCGCGCGAAGTGCGCTGATCCACGGCGCGGGTGAGCCGCGGCGCGCGGCTCGAGTCACTTGAGGGCACACGGGCTGAAAATTTGCGCCTGCGCGGGAGCGCCACACACTTGTAGCACTCCACGCCGCCGCCTCGAGGTGTCGCATGCACCATGTCGCCCCCAGCGAAGTCCTCCCCGAGCGCTCCTCGCGCGCCCCCTTCAAGTACCCCGTGCGCGTCACCATCGCGGGCGAGCGCGTGGTGCGGGTGCTGGCCGGCGACCTCTCGCCCCACGGCATGTTCCTGTGCATGGCCGAGCCCCCCGAGGCGGGCACGGTGGTGGTGCTGGCCTTCGAGGCCGGCGGCAAGGTGCTGCCCTTCGCCGAGGGCGAGGTGGCGTGGCGACGGACCCAGGCGCGGGGCGGCTTCGGGGTGCGCTTCACGCGCTTCCTCCACCCGCGGGCGCAGGCGCTCGTCGGCTTCCTCTGCGAGAACGTCGAGGGCGGCACGGTGCTGAAGATCCGCCCCACCCCGCCCGGCCGGCGCCGCTGGTCCGGCCTCGCCGCCCTCGCCGCGCTCCTCACCTTCTTCGTCGCCACGCGCGCCGAGCTGCCGCCCCTGGAGCCGGTGCTCGACCCGAACGCGGTGTGCCGCGCCGACGCCGCGCCGCCCGTCGCCGCCCCGGAGCCCGTCGCCCTGCCCGTCGCCGCCCCGGTCTCGAAACCCACGCCCCCGCGCCGCAAGCAGGCGCGCCTGGCCGAAGGGCCGCGCGCCGAGGCCGCGCTGACGCGCACCGTGTCATCGGCGGCGCGGCCCGCACCGTTCTCGAGCACCCCCATTCCGTCGGGCGCCGCGCGGCTCGTCACGGCCTCGCGGGTGGGCGGCGCGGTGCGCCTCTCGGTGGACGTCGTCGCCGGCGGCCACGTCAGCGCCGTGCGCACGCTGCAGCACCCGGCGCGCCTGGTCATCGACGTCACCGGCCTGCCGCCCATCGCGCCCCACGCGCTCCCGCTCAACGACCCGGAGCTGCGCGGCATCACCGTGCAGGCGAAGGGCCGCAAGACGCAGCTCGTGGTCGAGCTGGCCCGCGCGCCGAAGCACGCCGTGCAGCAGGGCGACACCGTGCTCGTGCGCTACTGAGCCCTCTCCAGGGGTTGCCGGGCGACTCAACAGTTGCGGTGACGGCGGATTGAGGGAAACTGGCGCGATGCGCTCCTTCCTCTCCGTCGTGACCCTCGCCGCCCTCGTCGTCGGCTGCGGCAGCCTCAACCCCTTCCCCTCGCAGGACGGCCGCTGCGACCTGCGGCCCGCGAAGGCGCAGTGCACCGACATCCGTGACTTCAAGGGCCCCACGCTGGTGACCTTCGAGGGCGTGTGCGCCTCGCTGACGGCGGCCCTCGACGGCGGCACCTACACGCCGGGCGCGCGCTGCGACTCCGCCGCCGCCCTGGGCGGGTGCCAGACGGCCAACGCCGACGGCTCGAAGCAGACCAACTGGTACTACGCGGGCACCAAGTACCCCGACCGCGCCGCCGCCGAGGCAGAGTGCGCCAACGCGATGAGCTTCGTCACCGAGTAGCGCCCGGCGGGGCCCCGGAAAGAGGGAGGCTGTCAGCCGAGTGACCCCGGCGCCTTGCGCGCTGGCGTCAGCCCTGCATTGATCCACCTCAAGACTTCTCCTCCGACGCGATTCCGCGCCTTTGTCCCCTGCCGTTCCTCAGAAAACCGAGGTCGTCCCCATGAAGAAGCGCCTGTTGACCGCCGCCCTCGCTGTCTCCCTCGCCTTCGTGCCCGGCTGCAGCGGCCCGGCGGCCGGCGGGGGCAACTCGGCGAGCGGCTCCATCGCCGTGACGCGCGATGACGCGCTCCTGTACGTCGCCGACGCCGACCTCGACGTCGTCTTCGTGGTGGACGCGACGACCCAGGAGGTCGTGCGCGAGGTGGCGGTGGGCCGGCAGCCCGAGAAGGTGCTGGTGGGCCCCGACGGCACGGCCTTCGTCACCAACCGCCTCGGCCGCAGCGTCTCGGTGCTGCGCCCCGGGGAAGCGAGCGAGGCCGCGCGCCTCGAGGTGGGCGTGGAGCCCGTGGGCCTGGCCCTCTCGACCGATGGCCGCACGCTCTACGTCGTCAACGCGGCCAGCCGCACCGACGCCGAGTTCGGCACGCTGCTGGCCGTCGACACCGCGACGCTGGCCACGAAGTGGGAGCTGGCCGTGGGCCACGAGCCGCGCGGCATCACGCTGCTGGGCGACGGCAAGGCGGCCATCTCGCTCTACAAGGACGGCGACCTGGTGATGGTGGACCTCGCCAAGGCGAAGGTCGTGCGGTCGGGCACCCGCGTCTTCGAGCAGCTCAACCGCTCGGCCCTCGGCATCACCACCGGGGGTGATCAGCCGGCCCCCTCGCCGGAGCCCTTCTTCCCCGACAAGAGAAGCCCCAGCACCTCACGGCCTCGGGGCTTCGAGGCCCTCACCGTGTCGCCCGACGGCACGCAGCTCTACGTCGCCTCGCTCATCGCCACCGACATGGTGCTCAACACCGCCCCCGAGAGCACCGCCGCGCCCGACCCGCGGCTGGGCGGCGGCGGCTCGGGCTACGGCGGCGGGAGCTGCGGCACCACGGCCGTCTCCGCGGCGGCGCTCCTCACCTTCGACGCCGAGGGCGAGCCGCTGGTCGACGACGTCGCCACCTGCCAGGGCGGCGCCAGCCTGGGTGAGCGGCCGCCGATGCTCCTGACCAGCCCGGTGCCCGAGATGCCCGTGCAGGGCCCGCGCGCGCTGGCCCTCGACCCCACCGGCGCCTTCCTCTTCATCGCCAACTTCGAGTCGAACAACGTGGCCATCGTGCCCACGGCGCAGACGAACGACCGCTCCACGAGCGGTGACACGGGCCCCTTCGACCCGCGCTTTGGCGCGGCGAGCGGCTCGGTGCAGCAGCTCGTGGCGGTGGGCGCCGGGCCCACGGGCGTGGCGGTGGCGCGCGACGGCAAGACGGCGTGGGTCTACAACGCCTTCGACCACTCGGTGTCGCGCCTCGAGTCCATCGGCGGGCGCGTGGCGAACGTCTCGACGCGCAAGCTGACGACACGCGAGGCCCTGAGCGCCGAGGCCGCCGCCGGGCGCCGCCTCTTCTTCAGCGCGGTGGACAGCCGCATGAACGACCCGTCGATGGGCATCAGCTGCGGCACCTGCCACCTCGAGGGCCGCGAAGACGGCCACGTCTGGAACTTCCCCGACGGGCCGCGGCAGACGCCCTCGCTCCAGGGCCGCATGCTGGGCAAGACGGCGCCCTTCCACTGGAACGGCGAGTTCACCGACCTGATGGCCTTCATGTCGCACACCGTGCAGAAGCGCATGGGCGGCAACGGCGTCACCGCGGCCATGGAGAAGCAGGTCGCGGCCTTCATCGAGTCGATGCCGGTGGCCGACAACCCGCACCGCGACCTGCCGGCCGACCAGAGGGCGCGCGGCCAGGCCGCCTACGACAAGGCCGAGTGCGGCACCTGCCACGGCGGCGAGGCCTTCACCGACAACACCTTCGCCGACGTCGGCACCTTCGTGACGACGGGCCCGGTGGTGGACCGCCTCGACCTGCTGCCCTTCGGCGGGCTCAACACGCCGTCGCTTTTGGGCCTCTCGCGCACGGCGCCGTACCTCCACGACGGCAGCGCCACGACGCTCAAGGCGCGCATCCTCGTGGGCAAGGACAAGGACCTCCACGGCAAGACCTCGCGCCTGAATGAGGTCGAGGTGGACGACCTCGTGGCGTACCTCAAGTCGCTCTGAAGGCCCGCGCGTCGCGCTCCGGCTCGGGTCGATCACCGACCGGGGCCGCGCGACACCCTGCTAGCCTCGCTCGACGGTGACGTCGCTCCACACCACCGCGCCCATCCCGCTCCGCGACGCGCTCATCGGCACGATGGTGGGCGAGTACCGCGTGGAGAGCGTGCTGGGCGAAGGCGGCATGGGGCTGGTGTACCGCGGCACCCAGCCCGTCATCGGCAAGCACGTGGCCATCAAGGTGCTCAAGCGCCCGCCCGGCGAGGGCAGCGACACCGCCGAGCGCCTCATCGCCGAGGCCCGGGCCGTCAACGCCATCAAGCACCGCGGCATCGTCGACATCTTCAGCCTCGGGCTGCTGCCCGACGGCCGGCCCTACGTGGTGATGGAGCTGCTCGACGGCGAAGCCCTCGACGCCCGCCTCGCGAGGCTGGGGCCGCTGCCCTGGCGAGAGGCCGCGCGCCTCACCCTCGAGCTGTGCGCCCCGCTCGAGGCCGCGCACCGCGCGGGCGTCATCCACCGCGACCTGAAGCCCGCCAACGTCTTCGTGTGCCGTGAGGCCAGCGGCGCGGAGTACGTGAAGCTGCTCGACTTCGGGCTCGCCCGGCGCACCGAGGGCTTCGACGCCAGCACCGAGCAGACGAAGCGCGCCACCATCGTGGGCACGCCCAACTACCTCGCGCCGGAGCAGGCCACCGGCACGCCGGTGAGCGCCCGCACCGACGTGTACGCGCTGGGCGTGATGCTCTTCGAGTTCCTCACCGCGACGCTGCCCTTCACCGGCGCCAGCGTGCTCGAGGTGGCGTACGCCCACGTGCGCACGCCGCCGCCCCGCCTCGAGGAGCGGCTGCCCGACGTGCGCCCCGAGCTCGCCGCCCTCGTCGCCGACATGCTGGCCAAGGACGCCTCGCACCGGCCCGCGAGCGACGCCGTCCGGCTGCGGCTCCTGGCGCTCCTCGACGGCCCCGTCGTCACCAACCCCGGCACGGCGCCGGTGCGGCGGCGGGTGACGGTGCTGCAGCGCCCCACGCCGGCACCGACGAGGCGACTGCCGCCGCTCGTCGTCACGGGCGCAGTGCTCGCCGTCGTCGTCGCGGGCCTCGGGGCCGCGCTCGCGCTCCAGGGGCAAGGCGACGTCCCCGGCGTAGCGACCTCCCCGCCCACCCCACCGCCGACAGCGCCGCCGAGGGCGCCAGAGCCCGCACCTGTTGCCGCCGAGGTGCCGCCGCCCGTCGCGACGGCGCCAGGGCCCGACGAGGCGCCCGCGCC
>CAYUZK010000125.1:0-17961 GCA_964449625.1 uncultured Archangium sp. | reverse complement strand
ACGGGTGCTCATTCGGTAGCTCAGGTGTCTGCCACACCGCAGGCAGCGGCCGGGTGGTGAGCGGCTCGACGGTGGCCGCCGTGCCCACCGCGGCCTCGAGCTCGGCCAGGGGCCGCGCGCTGCCGAAGATGAGATCGAAGGCGATGGAGGCCTCGTCGCCGGGCCGCGAGCTGGGCAGCGTGCTGACGACCTCGCCGTGCGGCTTGAGGCAGCCGTTGAGCGCAGAGAGGCGGGTGTCGAAGTCGTCGAGGCTGAAGACGGCGCGCACCTTCCACAGGCCGACGCCCTTCTTCACGTTCTCGCGGAGCCGGTGCTCCTCGTACTCGGTGAAGACGGCGCGCACCTGCGGGTCGATGCCCACCGCGTCGAGCACGTCGACGGCCTCGTCGGCGCCGCCCTCGGCCAGGGCCTGCAGGCGCGCCAGGAGCGCGTCGGCGTCGGCGCGGCTGTCGGTGCCGTCCTCCCCGGCGGCGAGCTCGGCCAGCAGCTGCTGGAGCAGGTCTACCGTGTCGCCCAGGGCGTCGAGGAGCGCGCGGTCGAGCGGCACGCGGCCCAGGCGTAGGGCGTCGAGCACGTCCTCGGCGCGGTGGGCCACGCCCGCGAAGCGCTCGAGGCCGAACATCGCCGCCAGGCCCTTGAGGGAGTGGGCGCCGCGGAAGATGGCGTTGAGGCGAGCGGGCTCGGGCTCGCCGTCGGCGGCCTCCTCGAGCGCGAGGAGCTCGCGGCCCAGCAGCTCGAGGATCTCCGTGGCCTCGGCGACGAACTCGGTGACGGCGCGCGAGGGGGGCATGCGTCAGAGCTTCAGGTACCGGCGCACCACCGCGCAGATGAGCTCGGTGGGGAACGGCTTGACCAGGTACTCGTTGGCGCCCAGCCGGAGCCCGCGCTCGCGGTCCACCTCGCGGCCCTCGGTCGTCACGATGATGAGCGGCGTCTCGCGGTAGTGGGGGTTCTTCTTGACGAAGTTGATGAGCTCGAGCCCGTTGATGTCGGGCATGTTGATGTCGGTGATGATGAGCTCGAAGTGGAACCGCGGCAGCACCTTCAAGGCCTCGAAGCCGTTCGCCGCCGCGTAGACCTCCACGCCCTCGACGGACTCGACGGCCGCGCGCAGCACCTCGCGGGTCGCGCTGGAGTCTTCGACGATGAGCACCTTGCGGGAGGTCATCACGGCGCCTGAAAGGCTAGCACCAAGTCAGGGCGTGAAGACCGTCACCGCGCCGGGGAAGCGGGGGGCGAAGGCGCGGTCCACCAGGCGCTCCCGCGCCTCGGCCACGGCGCCCGGGAGCCCGGGGAAGGCGAGGGCCACCGCGGGCACCTGGGCCTGGGCCAGCATCTGGGCCGCGGCCTCCAGCGCGCGCTCGAGGGCGTCGGCCGACACGCCCGCGGCGGGGCCCAGGCCCACCAGGAAGACGCGGCGGGCGGGCACCCGGCCGCGCGTCGGCAAGAGCAGGCGCTCGCCCGGGGCCCCGGTGAAGAAGCCCGAGGCCACCACGCGCGAGAGCTCGCCGCACAGGCGCCAGTCGAGGAAGCCGGCGGCGCCCGAGAAGGGGCGCTCGTCGAGGGTGACGAAGCAGCAGAGCGACTCGACGCCGCCGAGCGCGTCGAGCGCCTCGAGGCCGGCGGTGAGCTGCTGGGGTTTCACGCCTTCTC
Organism: uncultured Archangium sp.; assembly: GCA_964449625.1. Lineage (GTDB taxonomy): Bacteria > Myxococcota > Myxococcia > Myxococcales > Myxococcaceae > Archangium_A. The sequence continues at coordinate 16,308 of CAYUZK010000125.1, read as the reverse complement.
GACCGTGCCGGCGATCTTGTCGAGCAGCCCGTTGATGAAGGCGCTCGAGGCCTCGTTGCCGAAGGCCTTCGCCAGCTCCACGGCCTCGTTGATGGTCACCTTCCGGGGAATGTCGGTGCGGTGCTGCAGCTCGAAGACGCCCAGGCGCAGCACGTTGCGGTCGATGCGCTGCATGCGCTCGAGGCGCCAGTGGTGCGAGTGCGTCTCGATGAGCTGGTCGATGGCCGGCTGGTTCGCCTGCACGCCGGCCACCAGCTCGCGCGCGAAGGTGTCGGCCGAGGGGTCTCGCGGGCCCTCGTCGTCGTGGGCCGTCCACGCGGCGTCCACGGCGGCGGCGGGGGTCAGCCCGGGGTCCTGCTCCAGCTGGTACAGCGCCTGGAGCGCGCGCTCGCGGGCGAGGCGACGGGCGCCCATCGGCTACTTCGCCCCCATGGCCGCGTAGAGGTTCACCAGCTCGATGCAGGCCACGGCGGCCTCGGCGCCCTTGTTGCCCGCCTTCACGCCGGCGCGGTCCACCGCCTGCTCCACGCTGTCGCAGGTCAAGACCCCGAAGGTGACCGCGCAGTCGGCGCTGAAGGAGAGCTGCCCGATGCCCTTGGTCACCTCGGCCGAGACGTACTCGAAGTGGGGCGTGCCCCCGCGGATGACGCAGCCCAGGGCCACCACGCCGGCGTAGCGGCCCGACTGCACCACCTTGCGCGCCACGCCGGGGAGTTCCCAGGTGCCGGGGCAGCGGTACACGTCGACGTCGCCGTCGGCCACGCCGTGGCGCACGAGGGCGTCGACGGCGCCCGACAGCAGCGGCTCGGTGATGAACGAGTTGAAGCGGCTGACGCAGATGGCGAAGCGGCCCTTCGGCGAGACGAGCTGACCTTCGATGGTGCGAGGCATTGAGGCCACCCTACTTTCAGTTGCGCCGCGATTCACTACGGGAAGCGCGCGTGGCCCCTCCCAGGCCGAGCTGCGCCACCACCTCGATGCCGTAGCGCTCGACGCCCACGATGCGGTTGGGGGTGTTGGTGAGGAGCTTGAGCTTCTGCACGCCGAGGTCCTGGAGGATCTGCGCGCCGAGCCCGAACTCCTTGAGCCGCGCCTGGCCGCCCTGCCCGGCCACCGGCTTCTCGTTCGACGGCGGCACCAGCGAGAGCGCGTCGAGGCCGGCCACGTGCTTCTGCAGCAGCACGATCACGCCCCGCCCCTCGGCCGCGATGGCCTCGAAGGCGCGGCGCAGGCTGCCCTCGCCGGTGGCCGTGTCGAAGAGGTCGGCCAGCAGCGTGGCGCGGTGCACCCGCGTCAGCACCGGCTTCTTGCCGGCCACCTTGCCCAGCACGAGCGCGAGGTGCACCGCCTGGTCCACCTCGGTGCGGTAGGCGTAGGCCCTGAAGTCGCCGTAGGGCGGGCGCGACACCAGCACCTCGCCGATGCGGCGCACGAGGCGCTCGTGGGCCAGGCGCCAGGTGATGAGGTCGGCGATGGCCAGCAGCGTGAGCCGGTGCTTCTTCGAGAAGCGCACCAGCTGCGGCCGCCGCGCCATGGTGCCGTCGTCGTTCATCACCTCGCAGATGACGCCCGCGGGGGTGAAGCCGGCCAGGCGCGCCAGGTCTACGCTGGCCTCGGTGTGGCCGGGCCGCACCAGCACGCCGCCGTCGCGGGCCCGCAAGGGGAAGACGTGGCCGGGCCGCGAGAGGTCGGCCGGCAGCGCCGTGGGGGCGATGGCGGTGCGAATGGTGTGCGCGCGGTCGGCCGCGGAGATGCCGGTGGTGACGCCCTGCGCCGCCTCGATGGACACGGTGAAGGCCGTCTGCCGGGGCGAGGTGTTGTCGGTCACCATCAAGGGCAGGTTGAGGCGCCGCACCTGCTCCTCGGGCAGCGAGAGGCAGACGAGGCCGCGGCCCTCGCGGGCCATGAAGTTGATGGCCTGGGGCGTCACCTTCTCGGCGGCCATCACCAGGTCGCCTTCGTTCTCGCGGTCCTCGTCGTCGGTGAGGATGACCATCTTGCCGCGGCGGATGTCGGCGAGGGCCTTCTGGACGAGGGCGATGCTGCGCTTCTCGGGCTCGGTGGTGGGCATGCTGCGGCGCCTCTTGTCGCTAAGCGGGCGCGCGCGCAACTCTTCCCGTCAGCGGGTGCCCCAGCGCTCGTCGCGCACCGTCACCAGGGCCCAGGGCAGAATCCACTGCAGGGCCACCACCGCGAAGGCGGCGTAGAACACGCCGTAGACCCAGCGGAAGCTGCGCTCGAAGCGCAGGTAGTAGGCCGCCGAGAAGACCGAGCCCAGGGCCAGGGCGACGAGGGCCCGGCCCATGGAGTCCAGGTTGGTGTCGAAGATGCGCGGCAGCTCCATGAGGGCCGCGGCCACCAGCACGAAGCGCAGGTTCGACACGAAGAAGGTGAGAATGGGCAGCAGCCGGTTGTCGGTGCGGTAGCGCGTGAACATGAAGCGCGCGAAGGAGAAGCCCTCGACGATGTAGCTGCGGTCCCACCGCAGGAACATGCGCGAGAGCTGCTGGTAGTTGACGGGCACCAGCGTGTGGATGATGGCCGAGCGCTGGTAGACGGTGTCGTAGCCCTCGCGCAGCACGATGTTGGTGAGCGCCTGGTCCTCGCCGTGGTTCACCGGACGCCCGAGAAAGCGCTGGTTCTCCCACTCGTCCATGAAGGGGAGGATGACGGACCGGCGGAAGGCCGAGAGGGCCCCCGGGCAGCAGGCCACGGCGCGGTACACCGACTGCGCGGCGCGGCCGAAGTCGAAGGCGAGCGCGAACTGCACCTCGAGCATGCGGCTGATGAGGTTGTCGCGGTTGAGCACCGAGACGCGGCCGGCCACGCCGCCCACCTTCGGGTCCGCGAAGGGCGCCACCATCTGCGTCACCGTGTCGGGCTGGATCTCGCTGTCGGAGTCGATGGTGAGCACGACGTCACCGGTGGCGGCCCGGAAGCCGGCCACCAGGGCCGAGCGCTTGCCGCGGTTGCCCACGAAGCGCACCAGCCGCACCAGGTCGGGGAACTCCCGCCGCAGGTGCTGCATGTGGAAGAACGTGTCGTCGCGCGAGCCATCGTCCACCACGATGACCTCGAGCTTGTCCTTGGGGTACGCGCAGGCCGCCACGGAGCGGATGCTGCGGCCCACCATCGGCCCCTCGTTGAAGGCGGGGATGACGACGGTCACCTTCGGCAGCTCGTAGCCCTCGGGCGCGCGGAAGCGCCGGTAGCGCAGCCACAACAGCGAGAGCAGCCCCGTGTAGACGGCCTGGATGGCGGCGATGGCCCCGATGGGGTGGCTCACCATGGCCCAGGCGCGCGAGCCGGCGCCCAGGGTCGACTCGCTCGACCAGCCCAGCCACACCATGCTGATCACCGCCCCGATGAGCGGCGACGCACCAGCCAGCGCTCCGCCGAAGCGTCGCAGGCGGCCGCTCACGGCGCCTTCCCCTCTCCCAGGATGCGCCGCAGCACGCCGTCGGGCAGGGAGTAGGCGTCGGGCGCGGTCAGGTCGCCGTGAGCTTGAAGCAGCTTCGACTCGGCCAGCAGCCGCACCATGACGCTGGCGGCCTCCTGGGCCCGCCGCTTGAGCTCCACGGGCCCCAGGTGCAAGGTGAGGCCCGAGGCCGCGAAGCGCTCCATCACCTGATTCTCCACGAGCTTCTGCAGCGCCGCCACCGGCACCCGGGGCTCCCGGGCCAGGGCGCGCAGGAGCACCCCCGCGGAGCTGTCGGCCGAGGCGATCTCCGACTCCACCCACACCCGCAGCGGCGAGCCACCCTTCTCTTCCCGCCGCACGGCCTCCGTCGCGCCCTCGGCGCCGATGCGCACCGCGCCCAGGGCCCCGTGGCGCGCGCGGTCGGCGTCGTAGAGCTCCAGCACCGAGGTGCCCAGGCGCCGCAGGAGCAGCGGCACGCCGTGCGAGGCGCGCACCAGGGCGCCCAGGGCGTCGTCTTCGAAGCGAATGCCCTGCCGCGCGCCCAGGCCCTGCATCATGGCCCGCGCGCCCTCGTCGTCGAGGGCCGGCACGCAGATCGACGGGAAGGCGCCCATGAGCGACTGCCCGCCCAGCGTGGCCAGCGGCGCCCACAAGAGCGGGTGCATGGCCGCGCAGAGCGCCACGCCCACGGTGCTGCCGGCGTGCGGCGAGGTCGGCTCGGCCAGCGCGCTGCGCAGGCGCCCGGTGAGCGTCGCCAGCACCTCCAGCGCGCGGCCCAGCTTGTCGGGCGGCGCGGTGAGGAGCTGCTCGACCTCGTCGAGCACCAGCAGCATCGGCGGCGGCGGCGTGCCGCTCGAGGTGCCGCAGGCGCCCGCCAGGGCCCGGAGCCACGCGGCCAGGGCCGGCGCGTCGAGCGTGCCCGCGGGCACCGGCGGCACCACCGCCGCCGGGTAGCGCGCGGCCGCGGAGTCGGACAGGCGCATCACCAGCGTGCGGAGGATGGCGTCGACCGCCACCGCCGGCGTCTCGCCGTAGGACACCTCGTGGTGGAAGCCGGCGAGGTCCACGTAGGCCGACGGGCCGGTGACGCGGCGCGCGACCTCGAGGGCGAGCGACGACTTGCCGAAGCGGCGCAGGCCCGTCACCACCACCCAGTTGCCGGCGCGGGCCTCGGTGAGGAGCCCGGCCACGAGGCGCTCTCGGTTCCAGAACTGGCTCGAGCTGCGCACCGGGCCGCGGACCTCGAAGGGGTTGCCGCGCAGCGTGGTGGACTCGACGAGATCGAGCAGGTCCTCGTCGCGCGTGGCCCAGGCCAACCGCGAGGTCGCCAGCGGCAGCACCTGCACGGCGCGGTTGCCGCCGCGGGCCGCCCAGTCGAGCGTCGCGCGCACGGCCCCGAGGTCGGGCGTGGCGCTGTCGGGGTGCAGCAGGAAGACGACGCGGGCGTCTTCGCGCAGCGCGGCGCCGCCGGCGTGGTTGACGTCGGCCTCGCGCAGCCCGCTCGTCCCGGGCGCGAGCACGGCGCAGGCGCGGCTGCCCCAGCGCTCCCAGGCGGGCGTGCGCGGCAGCTCGATGCGCAAGAGGTCGTGCCGCGACGGCAGCAGGAAACGCCACGGGTCCTTCGTGGCCTGCAGGCCGAGGCCGCCCAGGTGCTCCGCGGCGGCGCGCAAGGGGCCCGCGAAGCTGCGGCGGGCCCGGCGCAGGCGACGGCCCCAGGCGCCGAGCACGAGCAGCCCGCCCAGGCCCGCCCCGCTCGCCAGCGCCAGCTCCCGGAAGCCGGCCCACCGCCGCTCGAGCGCGAAGAGCGCGTCGCAGTCGCCGTGCACGCCCTCGCCGCGGTCCCGGCAGGTGCCGCAGCGGCCCGGCGACAGGCCGAGGGCGTCGCACGCCGACGCTCGCCGCGCCTGGGCCCCCGCCCACGCGCGCCAGGTGGCCGAGGCGTCGAGCCGCACGAGCTCGAGGGGCCGGCCTGAGGCGGCGTCGACGCGCCAGGGCGCGAGGGCGACGTTCTCTTCGCGCGCCTGGGCCACGCGGGCCAGCGACGCGAGGGTCGCCGCGAGGCTCGGGCCGACGCCTTGCCGGCCATCGCAGGCGTCACGGAGCAGGGCCACCGGCGTGCGGGGCGCGTCGGCGTCCTCCTGCACGCCCTCGCTCGGGGTGCGGGGGAAGCGCACCGCCACGCCGTTCCAGAGCAGCGCCGCGGCCCGCTCGCAGGCGCGCCCCTCGGGCGTGGTGGGCGGCGGCGGCGCCAGGGCCCAGGCCTCGAGCGCGGCCACGAGCTCCGGGCGCTCGAGCCGGCAGCCGCTCACCGGGAGCCGCTGCATGACGCGCACGGCGGCGCTGCACTGATCGATCGGGCCGCCGTCCTTCACGAAGGTGCGGAAGGAGTCCACCAGCGGGAGCGTGCGCGCGTCGAGCGACGCGGGCGCGGGCAGCCGCGGGCCGACCCAGGCGCGGTACGAGGGCCCGGCCTCGGGGTTGGCGAGGAAGCACAGGTAGAGCTTCTCGCGGGCCGCGGCCGAGAGCTCGTCGGTCGCCTCCTCCCGCTTCTCGCGCTTGCTGGCCGGGAAGTCCTGCAGCCACGCGCGAATGGCCTCGGGCCCGAGCGCCTCGCAGGGCGTGGACCAGAGCTCCTCGATGCGCCGCCGCACCTGCAGCGGCCCGGTGGTGTCGAGGAGCTCGACGAGCTGCCGCGCGCGGGCGCACTCGCGCGACGCGGGGCGCTCCTCGCACCTCGAGACGTGGAGGTAGGCCTGCGTCAGCTTGAGCGCCGCGCTCAGCGGAGGCCCGGCCGGGCCGGGGGGCTCGGGGTGCTCGCCGTTGGCCTCGGTGACGATGGCCTCGGGCAGCGGCCCCAGGGTGTCGAAGAAGGCCTCCACCGCGGGAGCGCCCTGGGCGCGCGTCTTCTGCCAGGCGCGGGGCGCCGTCAGCTTGAAGGCCTCGAGGAGCACGCGGCGGTTCCACAGCGGCGCGCCCTGGCGCACGCCCAGCACGCGCGCGAGGTGGCGCTCCGTCTCGGTGGGGCCCGCGGGGCGCGGGAGCGTGTCGCTCGTGCCGCTGACGTACTCGTCGAGCTGCGCGAGGGCCTTCGACACCGCGAACCACCCGTCGAGGAGTTCCTGGATCTGCGCCTCCGTGGCCGGCGGCACGCAGGCGCCGACGCCGCGCGCGCTCCCCTGCAGGAAGCTGGCGGCCATCACCGCCGCGTCGCGACACTGCTGCTCCTTCTCGTCGACGCACGCTGCGGCCTTCGCCGTCGACTGCTCCAGCGAGCGCTCGGTGTCGTCGAGCTCTGCCAGGCAGCGATCGCGCGCCGAGCCCACTGCGCGGGCCTGCTCCTGGCACGTGGCCAGCGTGCGCTGCACCGAGGCGAGGCGCTGCTCGACCTCCACGCAGGACACCCCCGCATCGGTCGCCGCGAAGACGGGGGCAGCGACCAGCAGACTCAGGACCAGCAGCGTGAAGACTCCGGGCGACAGGATGCGGCCGTTGTGCCACCCAACCGTGCGCCGCGCACGCCCATTCCTTTGGGGCAGGGCCGCCCCTCGCGCGGCCGCGCCGGCTGGCCTATGAAGGACGGTCGGTAACACGCGGTGACACCCCCTTCCTCACGCCCGGCCGTGCTCCGCGGCTTCGTCGCGGCGCTCTGCGCCCTCGCCGGCCTCGGCGCCGCCGCGGTGCCCTCGCGCCTGCGCGCCGTGCCGGGCTCAGGCGAGGCGCTGCTCCGCACCGTCGCGGGCGCGCTGCTCGACCTCGCCGGCGCCCTCGTCGTGCTCGCGCCGCTGCTCTTCGGGCTCGCGGCCCTGCTGCCGCTCGTCGTGCCCCGCGCACGACGCGGGGCCTGGCAGGTGCTGGGGCCGGCGCTGGCGAGCGTGCCGCTGGGCTTCGCGCTGTGGGTGCTCACCGTTACCGCGCAGGAGGTCAAGTCGGAGCGCGGCGCCTTCCCCACCGTCTTCGATCTGGCCGAGGGCGGCACCAACGCGGCCTTCGTGCTCGGAACCGTGGGCTACCTCTCGTACGCGCGGGTGTGGATGCCGGGCCTCGTGGGCCTCGCGCTCCTCGGGCTGGTGCTCGCGCTCGCCCGGCCGCGCGACGCGCAGGCGCTGCCGTGGCGGCCCTGGGGCGCGGGCCTCGCGCTGGGCCTCGTCACCGGGAGCCTCGCCCTCTTCGCGAGCGCCACGGCGCAGGGGGCCCTCTCGAACCGCTACGGCGTCGCGGCGCTCGGCGACCCGATGACGGGCCTGGTCGAGAGCGCGCTCGACGTGGTGGTGGCCCGGGGCCCGAGCACGCCCCGCGCACTCGTGCTGGGGGCGGAGCTGCCCGCGACGCTGGTGCCCGTGGGCGCCGCGCGGCTGGGCTGGCCGCCGCCATCCCGACGTGAGGACGGCCCGGGGCCCTGCCGCCCGCATCCCTACGCTCGGCCGCTCGACGTAACCAACGAGCCGCCGACGAAAGACCCCCGCGGCCGGGCGCTGCTCGAGGCGCTGGCGCGCGCGTCGGCGGCTCTGCAGCCCGAGGCGCCGGCCCCGCTGGCCGTGCTGCTCGTGTCGCTCGAGGGCTTCCGCGGCGACGATCTCCACGCCCTCAACCCGGCCGCGCCGGCGGTGCTCGCGCCCTTCGTCACCTCGCTCTACGACGGCTCGTGGGCCGGCGGCCGGGCGCTCACCGCGCGGCGCGCGTACCAGGCGGGCGTGCGGACCGCGCACGGCCTGGGCGCGATGACGTGCGGGCTGGGCACCCTGCCCTACAACCTCGCCTTCATCCGCGACCTCCAGCCCTTCCCCGTGCGCTGCGCCTCCGACGTGCTGCACGAGGCGGGCTTCTCGGGCTCGTTCTTCTACGGCTCCGACGGGCGCTTCGACGAGATGGACCGCTTCCTGGCCGCGCACGGCTACGGGCTGCTCGTCTCGCAGGCGGAGCTGCCGAAGGGCTTGCCCACCGGCACCTGGGACGCGGTGAGCGACTTCGCCGTCTTCGACGAGGCGGTGCGCCGGGTGAGCGACGGGCTGGCGCGCGGCGAGAGCCAGTTCTCGCTGGTGATGTCGCTGTCGAACCACTCCCCCTTCACCGCGCCGACCGACCTGCCGCCCGAGGTGCGCGCCCGGGTGGACACGGCCCTGGCCACGGCGCCGCACCGCGCCGACGCCGACGACCGGCTGCGCCTCGTCACCTACGCGTACACCGACGCGGCCGTGGCCCGGCTCCTCGCAGGCCTCGAGGCCCGAGGGAGCGACCAGCACGCGCTGGTGCTGCTGATGGCCGACCACTCCACCGGCCACGCCTACGTCTGGGGCCCGCCGCGCGATGCGCCGGAGAGCGACGAGATGAAGGCCCAGGTGCCCTTCGCCCTCGTGGTGCCCGAGGCGATGCTGGCGCAGGCGAAGGACCGCGCCGGGGCTGAGGCGGCGCTGGCCGAGGCGCAGCGGCTGCTCGACGAGGCGCCGCTCTCGCAGAACGACGTGCCGGCGCTGACGCTGGCGCTCGCCGCGGGGCACCCGCAGGTGAAGGCGCTCCCCCCGGCGGCGCGCTGGCACACGCTGGGCGGCCAGCTCACGAGCCCCTGGTTCGAGCCCGGCGGCGAGAACGGCAGCTATCTGCTGGGCATCAACGGCGTGTCGGAGCTCTACGCGCTCGATCGCGAGGGCGCGCGCGTGGGCGACTACGAAGACTCGGTGTTCCTCAAGACGCGGGCCGATCGCTACCGCGTGACGCCGCGGCTCATCCCCGTGACGGCGACGCTGCAGGACGTGCTGCGGCGGTCGGTGACGTGCCCCGCGGAAGGGTGACGGTGGCGCGGCCCGCGCTCACTCGCCGATGGTCTTCACCGTGACCGACTTGTTGCCAGACTGGTCGATGGCGACGATCTCCACGCTGCGCTGGCCCTTCCGCACGGGCACCTCGGCCCGGTAGTTGCCGCCGCCATCCACCGACACCTCGACGCCGTCGATGAGCACCGCGCTGCCGGGCTCCACGTGGCCCTCGACGATGAGCTTGATCTGCGCCTGGAGCGCCGGCGCGGTGGTGTCCACCGTCACCTTCACGCGCGCGACCGACTCGTTGCCGGCCTTGTCCTTCGCGGTGGCGACGAGCTCCTGCTGGCCCTCGTTGAGGTCCACGCGCAGGCGGTACACCGTGCCCTTGTAGAGCGGCGCCTGGCGGCCGTTGATGGTGACGGTCGCCACGTCCTTGTCCGGCACCTCGACCGTCACGTACTGCTCCTTGGCGTTGAGGATCTGCTCCGCGTCGGGGTGCAGGAAGGCGATGGTGGGCGGCACGTTGTCGAAGGCGGCGTACTCGAACTGGTGCTTGCTCGACTGGAAGCGCAGGCCCGGCGCCGGAATGCTGGCCAGCGTCTTCGGGAGGTCGCTCACGTTGCGCGGATACATGACGGTGAACACCGCCGTGCGCCCGGCGTGGCTCTTGAGCTGCGCGCTGCGCAGGTCGGCCACCTTCGCGAACGCCGTCTGGGCCTGCGCCACGAGGTCCGCGTCGACCTCCTTGAGCGTCAGCTCGATCTCCGTCGTCTCGAAGCGGGGCGGCGGCTGCTGGTTGGGCGCGGTGGTGGCGCAGGCTGTAGCGAGCAGGGCGAAGGGCAGGAGGGCGGTACGCATGGCGAGGGCCTACTACGTGGCACCCCACGGATCGGGAGAGGAAAATTCGATGAGGCGCCCCCCTCCAGCCGCCACTGGCGCCCCGAGCGTCAGCGCACGCGGAGCACCTCGGTGGCCCACAGCGTGCCGCCGCGGGGGTCGCCGTCGTGCGGCGCCTGCCAGGTGTCCACGAGCTCGAGGCCCGAGCGGTCGAAGGGCACTCGCCCCGGGTCGCCCAGGAGCACCAGCACGCCGCGGGCCGCCTCGGCGCGGAGCCAGGCGAGCACCGCGGCGGTGAGCTCTGAGGAGTAGCAGACGTCGCCGACGAGGATGACCTCCCAGTCGCCGCGCGTGCCGAGGAGATCCTCGGTGGAGGTGCGCACGGCGAGGCCAAGCGAGGCGGCGTTCCGCTGAGCCGCCCACGCGGCGACGGGATCCACGTCAGCGCAGAGCACGTCGCGGGCTCCCACTCGCGCGGCGGCGAGGCCCTCCACCGCGCAGCCGCTGCCGAAGTCGAGCACGCGGCGCCCGGAGACGAAGGCTGGCCGCGCGAAGAGCGTGCGCGCGAGGGCCTGCCCGCCGGGCCACGCGAAGGCCCAGTACGGCCAGCCGAGCGCCTCGGGGTCCGTGGCGTGCCAGGCCGGCGCGTCGGGCGGGAGGAGCCAGAGCGGCAGCTCGGGGACGAGCGCCGGCGCGAAGTGGCGGAGCTGCGGCGCGAGGGGATGTAGCGCACCAGGTGGACCAGCGAGCGCTGGTGCGTGGAGCTGCGGCGCGAGAAGGGGACGAGCGAGGGTCGGCGCGTGGAGCTGCGGCTCACCCTGCGGACCAGCGAGCGCTGGCTCGTGGGGATGCGGCTCGCCGCGCGGACCACCGATCGCTGGCGCGCGGTGATGCGGCTCGGCAAGAGAACGAGCGAGCGCTGGCGTGTGGAGATGCGGCTCGGCAAGAGCGCCAGCGAGCGCGGGCGCGTCGACACCGGATCGCCCCGCCGTCGAGCCATCGGACTCCTTGCGAGCGTCCGGAGCAGCAAACGCCCCAGCGCGCACGCCCGAAGGCGCAGTCGGCTCGCGGCTCACGCGAAGCCGGCGGCGACGAGCTGCTCCCGGGTGAGGCCCGCGCGCGGCCCCAGCATGCGCGCCACGTACTTGCCGATGACGTCGGCCTCGAGGTTCACCTTCGCGCCGACGGCCTTGCGGCCCAGCGAGGTGCGCTCCTGCGTCTCGGGGATGAGCATCACCCCGAAGCTGCTGGCATCGAGGGTCGTAACGGTGAGGGACACGCCGTCGATGCACACCGAGCCCTTCTCGATGAAGAAGGGCCCGAGCGCCTCGGGCAACGAGAAGCGCATGGCCCAGGAGCCGCCGTCGGGCCGAGCCTCGAGCACCGTGGCCACGCCGTCGACGTGGCCCTGCACCCAGTGCCCGCCGAGGCGATCGCCCAGGCGCAGCGCGCGCTCGAGGTTGACGCGGGTGCCGGGCGTCCAGCTCCCCAGCGTGGTGCGGCGGAGCGTCTCGGGCGCGGCCTGCACCTTGAAGCGCGAGCCCTGGAACTCGACCACCGTGAGGCACACGCCGTCGCACGCGATGGACTCACCGAGCACGAGGTCGCCCGGGAAGGCCGAGGCGATCCACAGGTCGGTGACGGCGCCCGGGGCCAGGCGCTCGACGGTGCCGAGATCCGCGACGAGGCCGGTGAACATCAGCTCACTTCTTCTTCCGGGCCCTGGCCTTCGCGGCCGGCTTGCGGGCCTTGCCGGCGGCGGGCGCCACCGACTCGAGCAGCTCGAGGAACTCGACGATGCGGCTGTCGGCCTTGCGCAGGCGCCGCGAGAGCATGCGGCAGATGTTCTGCAGGATGATGACGTAGGCGAAGTTGTCGGACTTGTAGAGGTTCCACAGGTCGAGGTTGGTGAGCGAGTAGGTCACCGCCTTCTTGCGCACGATGACGGTGGCGCTGCGGGGCTGGAGCTCGACGAGCGTCATCTCCCCGAAGCACTCGCCCGGCCCCAGCTTGACGATGGACTGGTTGTTGCCCTGCGACGAGCGGCGGAGCACCTCCACCTCGCCCTCGCGGATGACGTAGAGCGTGCGGCCGAGCTCACCCTCGTTGCAGATGTGCTCGCCGACCTCCCAGCGCCGCTCCTCGAGGAAGTCGAAGAGGATCTCGAGGCTCGGGCCCTTGAGGTCGTGAAAGATCGGAACGCTGCGGAGAAACGTGGCGATCGACGCGTCGCGCTTGGTGATCATGGCGCCGCGGACTCGACCACTTCACTCCGCGGAGCGCCAGCGGGTTTTGCTGGCGCTCCACGGGTCCTGCTCGAGCGATTTACTTCTTGGGGGCCGGAGCCGGAGCGGCCGGAGCCGGAGCGGCCGGAGCCGGAGCAGCCGGAGCCGGCGCGGCGGCGGGCGCGACGACCGGGGCTGCGGGCGCGGCAGCCGCGGCGTCAGCCTCGGCGTCCTCGATGGCCTTGTCGGCGTCGGCGTTGACCGTCTCGGCCTGGGCCTCGGCGGCGGCGACGGCCTCCTCACGCTTCGCCTCGGCGGCGGCCTTCGCCTGGTCAGCAGCGACCTCGGCGGCGGCCTTGGCGGCCTCGGCCTTCGCCAGGCCCTCGGCGCGCTTCACCTCGGCGTTCGCCTTCGCGGCGGCGGCCTTCGACGGGGCATCCTTCTTCTCCTTGGCCTCGTCCGCGGCGACCTTGGCGGCGTCCTTCTTCTCCTTCACCTTCGCCGCCCACTCGGCCTTCACGTCGTCGTTCTTCTTCTTGCCCTCGGCCTTCGCGGCGTCGACCTTCGCCTTGCCGTCGGCCTTGGCAGCCTTGGCCTTCTCGGCGGCGGCCTTCTTGCGCTCGTCAGCCTGGGCCTTCGCGGCGGCCTTGCGCTCCTTGGGGTCGGCCGGCTTCTCGGCCTTCTTCTCTTCCTTCACCTCGACCTTCTCGGTCTTCTTCACGTCCTTGGCCTCGACCTTCTCGGCCTTCTTCTCCTGGCCCTTGTTGTCGGGCGGGCCCTTCGGCGCGGGGGCCGGCTGGGCGAGGGCGACGGACGACAGCATCACGAGCGACATGAGAAGCGAACGCATCAAAGGTGTTTCTCCTTGGTTGGGGTTGTACCGCCGCGCACCATGCGCGCCCGCGCACGCACGCGCAACGCTCACGTTCATTCACCGAAGAGGCGCAGGGCGTTCTGCCCCAATAGCGCGGCCTCGAGATCGTCGCGCAGCCGCAGCGCGGTGAGCTGCTTCACCTCGCGATCCCACGCGTAGGGCAGGTTCGGGAAGTCGGAGCCGTACAGCACGCGCTCCGGGCGGACCTCGAAGAGGCGGCGCGGCACCTCGAAGCCGAAGTAGTTCGCCGCGGTCATGGTGGTGTCGAGCCACAGGCCGTCGTGGCGCTCGAGCAGCCGCGCGTAGGCGTCGAACTCGTCGGCGCCGAGGTGCGGCACGCAGAGCTGGAGCGTGGGGTGTCGCTGGAGCACGCGCTCCACGCGGTCGGCGCCGCAGAGCGCGTAGACGTCGCACGCGTAGGCTGGTGAGGCGGGCTCGCGGCCGGCGTGCATGACGAGCGGGCGCTTCGCCGCGACGCAGGCCAGGTAGATCTCCTCCAGCTCCGGTGAGTCGGGGGCGAAGCACTGCACGTGGCAGTGCAGCTTCACGCCGCGCAGGCCCTTCGCGAAGGCCTCGCGCAAGATGTCGGCCGCGCCGGGCTCACCGGGGAAGACGGTGGCCAGCCCGATGATGCGGGGCTCCTGGGCGCAGAGCTGCGCGACGTAGTCGTTGAGCCCGCGCGCCATGCCCGGCTTGTGCGCGTAGTGGAGCGCCACCACCCGCTGCACGCCGCGCGAGAGGAGGAAGTCCACCACCTGCGGCGTCTTGAGCTTGTAGCGGATGGGCCACGCGTGCGCGTCGAACCAGCGCCACAGCGCCTCGAACACCCGGTCGGGGAACAGGTGCACGTGCGCGTCGATGACGGGGGGCAGCGCCGTCGGCAGGCGCGGGCCCTCCTCGTCGTGGAGCGCGGGGAGCGGCAGCGTGAAGCCGCGGGCAGCGAGCGGCGCGGCGAGGCAGCAGGCGGCGGGTGGGAGCTCGAGCTGGGTCAGCATGGGTCGGCGGTCTCCTGAGGAGGGCGAGGCGGGAGTGGCGCGGCTCACGGGGTCAGGCCCCACTGCGAGAGCAGCCACGCCTGGCGGCGCAGCTCGTCGGCGGCGGCGTCGGTCTGGCTGGTGCGGCCGCCGTGGCCGGAGGGCTCCATCGAGAGCCAGAGGAGCACCGGGTTGGCGTCGGTCTTCCGCGCGCGCAGCCGCTGCACCCACTTGGTCGGCTCGTGAAAGAGGACCTGCGTGTCGTGGTAGGCGCCGCGCACGAGGAGCGGCGGGTAGGCCTGCGCGCGCACGTTGTCGTAGGGGCTGTAGGCGCGCAGGTGGCGCCAGGCGTCGGGCTCGCGCGGGTCGCCCCACTCCTCGTACTCGCCGACCGTCAGCGGCAGCGTGGGGTCGAGCATGGTGTTCATCACGTCGACGAAGGGCACCTCCACCAGGGCGGCGCGGAAGAGCTCGGGGCGCTGGTTCAGCACCGCACCCACGAGGAGCCCGCCTGCGCTGGTGCCGGTGACGATGAGCTGATCGCGTCGGGTGTGGCCCTGCGCCAGGAGGTGCTCGGCGCAGGCGATGAAGTCGGAGAACGAGCGGGCCTTGTGGGCGCGCCGCCCGGCGTGGTGCCAGGCCTCGCCGAGCTCGCCGCCGCCGCGCACGTGCGCCCAGGCCAGCACCACGCCGCGCTGCAGGAGCGACACCGCCCACGAAGAGAAGCCCGGGTCGAGCGGATCGCCGTAGGCCCCGTAGCCTTCGAGGAGGAGCGGCGCGGGCAGCGTGACGCCCTTCTTCCGCGCGAGGGTGAGGGGCACCTTGACGCCGTCGGGGGCCACAGCCTCGAGGCGCAGGAGCTCGTACTCGTCGGGGTCGAAGCCCTGCGCGGGGAACTGCCACAGCTTCGTGGTGCGGCCGGTGGCGAGGTCGCGCTCGAAGACGGCCGGCGGCTGCACGGGCGACTCGACGACGTAGCGGTAGCGGGTGGTGGCCTGCTCCGGGTTGACGCCGGGCGCGAAGAAGCCGGAGGCGGGCTCGAAGTGCTGCCAGGTGCCAGTGGCGAGCTCGAGGGCGCGCGGCCGGCGCAGGCCCTCGACGCGCTCCCAGAGCACGAGGTAGCGCTCGAGGAGCTCGAAGCCCTCGAGGGGCACGTCGGGGCGGTGCGGTACGACCTCGACGGCCGCGGCCGTGGTCGGCGTCGCCACCGGCACGCGGAAGAGGCGCCCCGCGGGGCCCACGTCGTCGCTCAGCACGTAGAACGAGGCGCCGAGGTGATCGACGGCGGCGCGCTGGCCGGGCACGCGCTCGAGGAGCGGCGTCAGCGGTGCCCGGGGCGCGGCGGCGTCGAGGGCGAAGGTCTGCGAGGTGGTGAAGCTGCTCGACTGCAGGAAGAGCCACGCGCGGGAGCTCGAGCGCTCGACGGTGAGCTCGTGGTGTTCGTCGGGCTCGTCGTAGAGCTTCACCCCGGCGTCCGCGCCGAGCTCGTGGCGCCAGAGGGCGGCTGAGCGCTTGCGCTCGTTCTCGGTGGTGTAGAGCAGCGTCTTGCCGTCGGCGGCCCAGGCGAAGGAGGTGACGTGCTCGAGCGTGTCGGGGAGCACCGTCTTTCGGCGCAGCTCCGTCACGCGCAGGGTGAAGGCGCGCTGGCCGGAGGTGTCGATGGCCCAGGCCACGCGGGCGCCGTCGTCGGTGACGTCGAGGTCGAGGAGCTGCACGTACGAGGCGTCGGGCGCGAGGGCCGCTACGTCGAGCACGAGCTCCTCAGGGCCGCCGGCGCGGGGTCGGCGGAGGTAGCGCTCGTACTCGCGGTCGCGCTCGTCGCGGCGCCAGTAGAGGTAGCGGCCGTGGCGGGCGGGCAGCTCGTCCACGCGGGCGGGTCGGCGGGCGTCGAACTCCGCGTCGAGGACCGCCTCGAGGTCGGCGAGCGGCGCGAGCGCGGCGTCGGTGTAGGCGTTCTCCGCGCGCAAGAGCGCCTCGATCTCCGCGGTGCCCTTCGCCTTCATCCATGCGTACTCGTCGTCGAGCGTCTCGCCGTGGAGCGTCGTGCGCTGCACCGCGCGGCGGGCCACGGGCGGCGCGAGGCCACCGAAGCGCGGCGGCTCGACGGGCGCGGGCCCCGCGTCGAGCTCGGGTGGCGCCGCGGTGCGCTGGCAGGACAGCAGCGCCACCAGCGACAGCGCCAGCAAGCCACGGCGCCAGGTGCAGGAAGAGGGCGTCACCTGCC
>CAYUZK010000124.1:5753-18061 GCA_964449625.1 uncultured Archangium sp. | reverse complement strand
CCTGGCTCGGGGTCGCCTGGCGCGCGCCGGGCAGGAAGGCCTCGGCCGGCAGGGGGCGCTGGGGCCTGGGGTTGGTGGGCACCTCGTCGACCGGCGGGGGCAGCTCGCCCGCGGTGCGCGCGAGGAGCGCGGGGTTGGGCGAGCCGACGCGCGTCACCGGCTCGTCGTCGTCGTCGTCCGTTGGCGCGGCGCGCGAGAGGAGCGAGGCGTCAGGCGCGGCGATGCGCGTCACCGGGTTTTCATCCTCCTCCCGTGGCGCGCCCTGGGCCGGCTGCGCCGTCATGCGAGGCAGCGCGGCGGCGCGCGGCTGGAGGTACGGCGGAACGGATTGCGTCGGCACGCTCGCCGCGAGGGCAGACGGGCGGCCCGGCTCCGTCGGCACCCGACTCGGCGGGCGCGGCGCTCCGCCGGGGTCCGTGGGCGCCTCCGTCATCGGCCCGCGCTGGAGCTCCTCGAAGCTGGGCACCTCGCGCTTGCGCCGATCGAGCGAGAGCTCCTTGTTGAGGAGCGGCGGCGCCTGAGGGGGCGGCGCGTCGAAGGGCTTCTTGGGGTCGCTGCTCACGGCCCGATGAGACGCCGAGACCGCGGGCGCCGCAAGAAAACCTACCTGCCCCTACAGCCCGTCAGCCCAGCTCGCCGTCGAGGTGGCGGAGCACGGCGAGGGCCGCGAGGGCCGCGGTCTCGGTGCGCAGCACGAGGGCGCCGAGGGTCACGGCGACGGCGCCGGCGGCGACGAGGGCGGACACCTCTTCGCGGGTGAGGCCGCCCTCGGGGCCGACCACCAGCGCGAGGGGGCGGCGCGTCTCGAGCGCCGGGCGGGCGGCGAGCGAGAGGGGCAGGGCGCGCTCCTCTTCGTCGAGCACGAAGACGGCGGGCGCGTCGGGGAGCGCGGCGACGGCGCGCTCGAGCGGCAGCACGGGGAAGACGGGCGGCACGTCGGCCCGGCCACACTGCCGCGCGGCCTCCTCGACGATGCGCTGCCAGCGCTCGCGCTTGCCCTGCGCCTTCGCGGCGTCGTCGAGCTTCACCACGCTGCGCGCGCAGGCGGCCGGGGCGAAGGCCGCGGCGCCCAGCTCGGTGGCCTTCTGCAGCACCAGCTCCAGCTTCTCGGCGCGGGGCAGGCCCTGCACCACGGTGATGGCGCGCGGGCGCGGCGCGGCGCGGGCCTCGCCGAGCTCCAGGGTGGCCGCCGCGTCGGTGACGGTGGCCAGCCGCGCGTCGAAGCAGCGGCCCTGGCCGTCGAAGACCTCGAGCGCGTCGCCGGCCGACAGCCGCAGCACGCGCACGAGGTAGTGCAGGCGCGCGCCGTGCACCGTGACGGGGCCGGGCGCGGCGTGCGGCACGAGGAGGCGGATCATCGGGCCGCGTCGAAGTCGAGGCGGATCCACTCGCCGTCGAGCGCGTCGCCGGCGTGCACGAGGCCCTGCGCGAGGTAGGCGGCCTTCACCTCGTCGGCCTGGGGCACGAGCACGCCCGCGAGCACGAGGCGCTGCTTCACCTTCGGCGCGATGAGGGGCGCCAGCTCCACCAGGGTGTTGGCGAGGATGTTGGCCAGCACGAGGTCGAAGGGGCCATCGACGCGGTCGAGGCTCTTGGTGGACAGCTCGACGCCGCCCAGGCCGTTCTCCGCTGCGCACTCCTTCGCCAGCTCCACGGCCACCGGATCGTTGTCGGTGCCCACGCAGCGGCCGGCGCCGAGGGCCTTCGCGGCGAAGGCCAGCACGCCGGTGCCGGTGCCCACGTCGAGCACGCTGGCGCCCGGGTGGCCCGCCATGAAGTGGTCCACGGCGGCGAGGCACAGCGAGGTGGTGGGGTGGTCGCCGGTGCCGAAGGCCATCTTCGGCTCGATGAAGAGGCACACCTTGTCGGCCGGCGCCGTGGGCTTCTCCCAGGGCGGGCCCACCCAGAGGCGGCCGACGGTGACGCTCTTGATCTGCGCGCGCCACTCGGTGCTCCAGTCGCGCTCCACCACCTCCTCGAGGTCCACGCGGGCGGCGGGGTGCGCGGCGGCCAGCGCGGCCCGGGCCTCCTCCGCGTCGGCCTTCGCCTCGAAGTAGGCCACGAGAATGGCCTCGCCCTGCGCGGCGGCGCGCACGCCCGGGGGCGGCTTGTTGGCGGCGTCACGCACCTCGAGGCCGGAGGCGCCGCAGTCGTAGAGCGCGCTCTGCGCCAGCTCGCTCTCGGCTTCGGGGAGGTCGACGGTCAGGGAGAACCAGGGCATGGCCGCCCGCCTATATCCTGTATCCTCCCCGCCGTGCGTCGTCTGGCTTCCCTGTGCTCGCTCCTCGCGCTGTCTTGCGTCGGCCCCGAGGCGCCGGACGTGGAGATCTGCCGCGACGTCATCACCCGCCTGTGCCTGGGGCCGGTGTGCCCGTCGACCGCCACGAAGCTCGGCGTCACCGACATGGCGTGCGAGGCGACGCTGCTCACGCGCACCGGCTGCGATCGCACCGAGTTCGCCTTCACCGCGCCCGACCGCCCCCGCGTGCTCGACTGCCGGCTGCCGCTCGTACGCGAGAGCACCTCGAAGCTGGTGAAGGCGTCCTGCGAGAACGTCGACGAGAGCTTCCGCAACTGCCCCGACCTCATCTCCTTCCTGGGGGGGCTGCCGTGATGGCCCTGGCGCTGGCCGGGGCGCTGGCCCTCGCGCAGAGCGAGCCCGACGCGCTCGACGGCCCCGGGGCCTTCGAGGTGATGGACGCGCGCGAGGGCGTCACCGTGAGCCGCCGCGAGGTGCCGGGCAGCGCCTTCTTCACCTGGCGCGTCGAGGGCGCCACGCCCCACGCCGTCGAGGCGCTGTGCACCGCCATCTTCGAGTGGGGCACAAAGGAGGTCGACGCGCCGGGGCTCCTCGTCAACCGCCTGCTCGAGGACGGCGCCGACGACCGCGTCATCTACAACCAGATGAGCCAGCCCTTCGTCGCCCACCGCGACTACGCGCTGCGGCTCAAGCGCGAGCGGCTCGCCGACGGGCGCTGTCGCATTCGCTTCGCGCCGGCCAACGAGCGGGCCCCGGCGGCGCCTCCGGGCTTCGTGCGCCTCGAGAAGCTCTTCGGGGAGTGGCTCATCACCCCCGCCGACGGCGGCGGCGC
Organism: uncultured Archangium sp.; assembly: GCA_964449625.1. Lineage (GTDB taxonomy): Bacteria > Myxococcota > Myxococcia > Myxococcales > Myxococcaceae > Archangium_A. The sequence goes on along the minus strand of CAYUZK010000124.1, from coordinate 14,969 downwards.
GACGCTGCGCTACACGCTCTTCAGCGACCCGGCCGGGGCGGTGCCGGCCTTCCTCGTGCACGGGCCCGCGCGGCGCGCCACGGTCGACGCCTTCACCCGCGCGCTCGAGAAGACGCGCCAGCGCGGAGAGGCGGCGCGATGAGAGCCGGCGCGCTCCTCGTCGTCGCGGCGCTCGCCTCGGGCTGCCTGCGCGTGGAGTCGAACACGCGCGTCGAGCGCGGGCCGCTCTTGCGCACCTTCGAGCGGCCGCAGCTGCTCGAGGGCGGCGTCACCGCCGACGTGCGCGTGGAGTGGCCGGCGCTCAAGCTGACGCTGGTGGGCTACGACGTGTGCCGGGCCCTCGCCGTCGAGGAGTACGCGGAGGACCGCATCACCGAGCGCACCGCGGCCTCCGTCGGGCCGGCGCTCTCCACGGGCATCGCCAACGTGCTGGCGAGCGGGGTGCTCCTCGCCTTGAGCTTCGTGGTGACGAGCGCGCCCGACACCAGCCTCATCGACGGGGGCGGGCGCTATGGCCCCTCGACCCAGCAGTACCTGCAGGGGGCCTCGCTGGTGACGCTGGGCGTGGGGCTGCCCGCGCTGGCGGTGGGCCTCATCGGCCGGGCGCAGGCCCGCGACGAGATCGAGACCGTGCGCGCCGAGCAGGTGGTGAGCCAGAAGGACGCGCGCTGCAACGAGCGGCCGGTGACGGGGCCGGCGGCGCTGTGGTCGGCGCGGGGCGCGGCGCTCGCGCGGCCGGTGACCGACGGCGCCCTCGACGTGGTGGCGGGCGACTTCACGGCGGCCCCCGAGGCCCTGCGCTTCGCCGAGCGCGAGGTGGAGCTCGACGACGAGGGCCGCGCAAAGCTGGCGGGCTTCGGGGCCTGCGTGCAGCTCTCGCTCGACGGCGCGGTGACGCTCGAGGCGCTGGGCGAAGGCGCGCTGTTGGCGCGCGCCGAGAAGCTGCGGCTGTGCCGGCACGTGCGCGGCGAGGCGGTGCAAGACGCGATTCGCCTGGTGGACGAGGAGCTCGTGCGCCGGCGCGAGGGCGGGAACCCCGGCGCCTTCGCCCCGGGCTCCAGCGTCGCCAGCTTCGAGGCGGCCGTCGCGGCCTACGCCCCCACCGTGCGCCTGGCGCCCGCCTCGAAGGACCTCGCGCTGCTCGCGACGCCGGAGGCCTCCGAGGGGCGCGCGGTGCTGCTCGAGGGCGTGGTGGCCGAGGGCCTCACCGAGAACATCGGCGTCATCCAGGTGGGCGAGCAGCAGGTGTACGTCTTCATTCCGCCGCGGCGGGCCTGGGCCGAGCGCTTCGAGGTGGGCACCCGCGTCGAGGCCGTGGCGCTCATGGCCGGCCGGCAGACCGTGGGCGAGCGCACGCTGCCGCTGCTGCGCGCGGTGTGGATGCGCGCGGCCTGGTAGGCCGGAGGCTCCCGGCGTTACCCAAGCTTCTGATGCTATCCTTTGGTATGGAGGAGCCATGCCCAAGCTTGTGCGCCAGCGCTGGGAGGCGGACCTCTCGGCCTTCGGAGGTCGGCGCGCGCGCAAGAGCTTCTCGTACGACGCCTACGTGCCCGACCTGCTGGGAGAGGCCGACTTTGAGCTCCCGGCAGACATCGCGGCCGTGGTCGCCGCCGCGGAGAGCGCCGTGCGGACCGTCAACGCGCTCGCCCCCCACCTCTCGGCACTCGATGTGCTCGCCCGGCAGTTGCTCCGTGCCGAGTCGGTCGCCTCCTCTCGCATCGAGGGGCTCGTGCTCTCGCACCGACGCCTTGCCCGCGCCGGCTTCGCCCGGGACGACGGTGACGTCACCGCGCGGTCCGTGCTGGCGAACATCCGCGCGATGGATGTCGCCGTGGCTACGGCCTCGCGGCGGGGCCCCCTCGACGTCGCCGGGCTCTTGCGCATCCACCGGGAGCTCTTCTCGGCGTTCCACGACCCGCGCGCCGGCCAGCTCCGGCAGGAACAGAACTGGATCGGCGGCGGCGCCAGCAGCCCCCTCGACGCGGAGTTCGTGCCGCCGCCACCGACGTACGTGCGCCCGCTGTTGGAGGACCTCGTGGCCTTCGTCGCGCGCGACGATCTCCCCGCCGTGATGCAGGCCGCCATCGCGCACGCCCAGTTCGAGACGATCCACCCCTTCGCCGACGGCAACGGCCGCGTCGGGCGGTGCCTCACGCACGTGGTGCTGCGCCGTCGAGGCCTGACGCCGCGCTTCGTGCCGCCCATCAGCCTCGTGCTGGCGACCGACGCGCGCGCGTACGTGAAGGGGCTCACCGACTACCGGGCCGGTCGCGTCAGCGAGTGGGTGGGGCTCTTCGCCGCGGCCACCCGCTGGGCAGCGGCCGAGGCCGAGGCGTTCACGAGCAGCGTCACCAGCCTGCAGGCCCAGTGGCGGCGCCAGGCCGGCCCCCTGCGGAGCGACGCCGCGGCGCTCAGGCTCATCGAGGTGCTGCCCGCGACGCCCATCATCGACGTGAAGACGGCTGCCACGCTGCTGGAGACGAGCGAGCAGGCCGCGCGCCTCGCCGTGCTTCACCTCGAGGCGAAGGGCGTGCTCTCGCAGCTCACCGTCGGCCGCCGCAACCGCGCCTGGGAGGCCGCCGCGCTCTTCACCCGGCTCGATGCCTTCGAGCGCCGCCTCGCGACGAGGCGCGGGGGCGTGACGCGCCTGCGCCCCGCGCCCCGCTGCTGAGCGAGCGCTCCCAGGCCGGCCACCGCCTCGTGCTGGCGGCTCGCGGCCCCGGGGCGCGCGCGCCGCTGTATAACCGCGCGCCATGAGCCCCCTCGACGAGCTGGCCACGCTCCTGCGCCCCGCCGGTGGCGGGCTCCACCTCGTCAGCACCGGCCGGGCCGAGCAGGAGCGGCTCCAGCAGGCCCTCTACGGCGCCTCGTCGCCCGCGCAGGTGCGGCAGCGCTTCCTCGACACGCTCGAGCAGGTCGCCACCGCGAAGGGGGTGCTCCTCGGCGTGCCCTCTGACGTGGGCGCGGGCTTCCGGCGCGGCGCGAACCTGGGGCCGCAGGCCATTCGCACCCGGCTGCTCGCCGACGGGGTGGACCTCGCGGCGAAGGGCGTGCTCGACGTGGGCGACGTCTTCGTCGTGCCGCAGCTCCTCGAGGACGACATGCTCGCGCCCGCGCAGCTCGAGGCGAGCCGCCGCGCGCTGTACCCCGACGTGCCCGCCGCCGAGCGCGCGTTGCTGCCCGTCTCGCCGCTGTCCATCGAGCGCCGGGCCTTCGAGCTGCTCTTCGCGCTCAACCCGCGCCTCAAGCCCTTCGTGCTGGGCGGCGACCACTCCACGGCGCTGCCGGTGGTGCAGGCCCTCGACGCGGTGGCGCCGAAGCCGTGGGGCATCGTGCAGCCCGACGCGCACACCGACCTCCTCGAGACGCGCCTGGGCGTGAAGCACTGCTTCGCCACCTGGAGCTGGCACGCCAACGAGCTGCTCGGCCGCAAGGGCCGCCTCACGCAGGTGGGCATCCGCGCGTCGGGCCGCGACCGCGCGCACTGGGAGGGCAGCCTCGACGTGCGGCAGTTCTGGGCGAAGGAGGTGCTGGCCGACCCGGCCGGGCAGCTCGACGCGGTGCTCGCGCACGTCAAGGGCACCGGCGTGCGCGGCGTGTACTTCAGCAACGACATCGACGGCACCGACGCGCGCTGGGCCGACGCCACCGGCACGCCGGAGCCCGGGGGCCTCGAGCCAGAGTGGGTGCTCGAGCTCGTCGCGCGCCTGGGCCGGGAGGTGGGGGTGCTCGGCGGCGACGTGATGGAGGTCGCGCCGTCGCTGACGCCCACCCCCGAGAGCGCGCCGCGCACCGTGGGCCTCGCCGCGCGCTACCTGGTGGCCACCATCGATGCTGCGTTGGCGGGGTGAGTTGTGGCAGAACCCGCCGCCTTGATGCGCCTCGTCGTCCTCGTCTGTGTCGCCGTGCTGCTGGCCGGGTGCAAGAGCACCTGCCGGCAGCTCTCCGAGAAGCTGTGCGACTGCACCACCAACACCAACGAGCGCACCGGCTGCCTGCAGCGGGTGGCGAGCAACGAGACGGCCAACCCGCCCACCGCCGAAGACGAGGCGACCTGCGAGGCGCTGCTCGACGCCTGCGACTGCCGCCTCATCGACACCCAGGCCGGCAAGGAGCGCTGCGGCATCGCGCGCGCCGGGCCCGACGCCGGCCTCTGACGACGCGCAGGAGGCAGCGCCCGCACGCAGCGAGCCCCGCCGCGACCCGAAGGTCAGGGCGGGGCCCGGGGGTGACGCCGCGGAGCGCGGGTCAGCCGCGCTTCACCTTCACGTAGAGGCGGCGGAGGTCCTCGTTGGTCTTGATGAACTCCGTCTTGCCGCGCTCGGCCTCGAGCTGCTTCTCGAGGGCCGGCAGCGACTTCTGGGCCTGCGCCATCGCCTCCTTGGAGTCGTGCACGAGCCAGTCGGCGCCCTGGATGATGGCCAGGCGGGTGTCGAGGTTGGTCTCGGTGAGGCGGCTCATGAGCGCGTCGATGGCGCTCGCGTCGTTGCTGCGCCCCAGCTCGTAGGCCGCGCGCTCGCGCACGCCCTCGTCCTTCTCGTCGAGCTTCTTGGCCCAGCAGGCCACCGCGCCCTTGCACTCGGCCGCCGCGACCGCGCGCAGCTTGTAGGCGGCGATCTTGTCCTGGTGCTTCTTGAGCGAGCCCTCGAAGTCCTTGCACTCGTCCCAGTCGGGGTCCTCCTTGCACTCGGCCTCGAAGAGCTTCTTCTCGGCGGCGGTGAACTTGTCGAACACCGCCGGGTCGTCGCCGAGCATGGCCACGCCGCGCATGGACTGGTCGCGGGCGTCCCAGCCGCCCTTGCCGCTGGTGTCGATGAGACGGGCGAGGGCGTCCTTGCCGCCGATGCGCGAGAGCGACCACACGTACTCCCGGCGGGCCGTGGGCTCGACCTCGTCGAGCAGCCCCGCGAGGATCTTCACGGCGCCCTTGCTGCGCATGCGGCCCAGCGCGTCGGCCGCCCGCATGCGGATGATGAGGCGGATGTCGTCGAACTCGCTCTTGTAGTTGAGCAGCCCCACGATGGCCTTCTCGGCCCGCTCGTCGTGGAGGTCACCGAGCACCTGCGCCGCCTTGGCGATCAGCGCCATCTCCTTGATGTTGTTCTTCTCGGACCACTCGAGGAGCTCCTTGTCCTTGCCCTCCACCACGGGGAGCAGCGCGTCGGCGGCGGGCTTGCCCAGCACGTAGAGCGCGAAGGAGGACTCCATGTAGAAGCTGACGCCGCGGCGCTCCTTGAACATCGCCTTCACCAGGCCCGGCACCGCGCGGGGGTCGGCGAGCTCGCCCAGGGCGATGATGGCCTTCTTGGTGATGAAGGGCTCGATCGCGTCGTCGGTGGCGATGGCGTACAGCGGCTCGAAGGCGTCCTTCGCCTTCAGGTCACCGAGCGCCTCGATGGCGGCGATGACGGTGTAGTTGTCCTTCACCTTGAGCAGCTTGATGAGCGGCGGCACCGCGCGCGGGTCGTGGAGCTGGCCCAGGGCGATGGCGATCTCCTTGTTCATCGTCTTCGTCTCGGAGTCGCTCGCGCCCGGGTCGATGGCGTTGGTGAGCGCGTCGAGGCTCGAGGCGTCCTTCTGCTCGCCGAGCAGCCGGGCGATGTCGCCCTTCACCTCGGACTTCTTCTCGATGTCGAGGCGCTTCTGCAGCACCGGGAGCATCGCCGGCGACATGTACTGCGAGCCGCGGAGGTCCTCGACGGCGCGGCGCCGCTCCTTGGTGTTCTTCGCGTCCGTCAGCCGCTTCTCCCAGTGCTCCGGGGTCGCGGGGTCCGACGAACAGCCCGACACCACCAGGGCCAACCCCAACAGCCCACCGACGATGACTCGACGCATGCGAACCCCCTTGACGTTTCGAGGAATGTTGGGCGGGCTTCGTAGACCCACGCTTCCCTACGGTCAACCACACGCGAGGAATTTCGAGCAGTTGACCTGATGCGTCAGGCGAGGCGGGGAAACAGGCAACTTCTGCCTACACCGGCCGACACCTGCGGAGAGAACCGCGCGCGAGCGTGGCTGATCCGCTAACTTCACCGACTCTCGAGTTCACCCGACGGGGGCAGCAAACCGATGACCATCAAGATCCAGCGTGGGCGGCAGTTCCTGGCCGGCGAGGCGAGCGCGGAGCTGTTCGACCGGCGCGGGCGCGCGGGCACCTACTTGGCGCAGGCCGGCGAGAAGCTGGCCGCGGCGAACAACACCGTCACTCTGCGGCAGGGCAACCAGCCGGTGAAGCTCGCGACCGCCGACGACTGGAAGGCGTTCCTCTCGGCCCACGCGGCCACGAAGGACCAGACCGCGCAGTTCGCCGGCAAGTTCGGCATCACCTTCGACGACTTCTGCAACGTCATCGACGACGTGGCCGCCAGCGACGACAAGGGCCTCTCGCTCAACCTCTCGCCGCGCTCGAACCTCTCGAAGGCGCTCTCGCTCGACAAGGTCGAGGGCGACTACGCGCGCAAGTTCTCGCCGGAGGCCACCGTCAAGCTGACCGGCGTGGGCGGCGTGAAGAGCGAGGCGAAGCTCGAGGCGGCGCCGGTCATCGGGCCTGACATCCTCTCCACCCCCATTCAGGACGGCTGGCAGCGCGACCGCACCGAGCAGGAGGCCTGGGCCGACTTCAAGGTGGGCAACGGCTCCAACGGCATCTTCCGCCGCACCAACGCCGCGGAGATCTTCTACCAGCTGCACGAGCCGAGCTGGGAGAACGCCGACGCCATGTCGCTGGTGGAGCGCTTCACGATGCCGATGCGCATCGAGGTCTCGGAGCGCAACCCCGACGGCACGCCGAAGTTCAAGGACCGCGACGAGATGTTCCGCGAGACCTACTACGACGACTCCAACGGCGCCCTCGAGAAGGCCGGCGCCTCGGTGCGCGCCCGCGTGCGCTTCGACGACAACGAGCCCTTCACCGTGCGCCGCGTGCTCATCCAGGGCAAGCAGGGCCGCGCGGTGGACGACCAGGGCAACTCGGCCGTGCACAAGTTCGAGAAGCGCTTCGAGGGCACCTACTCTGCCGACGAGGCCAAGGCGCAGAACCTGTTGCGCGCCGGCAAGGACACCGACGGCAGCAACCTCAAGGTCGCGCAGCTGCTCTACAAGACGGTGAAGGAGTCGGGCACGCTCAACCCCGACGGCAAGCTCCAGCTCGAGCCCAAGTCCATCGTGCTGCAGAAGCGCCGCCGCACGCACCTGCAGTTCGACAGCCAGGCCGACGTGCAGAAGCGCAAGGACGCCACGCAGAAGCAGATCGACGAGCGCACCACGGCCGGCCAGCCGGTGCCCGAGGCGCTCACCCGCTACGCCGCGAAGCTCGACGAGCAGCTCGCCTTCCTGTCCGAGGCGAACACCATCCTCGGGCGTCAGGGCCAGCGCATGGCCTCGGGCTTCGACGCCTTCATCATCTCGGCCGACCGCTACTCCGTGTACGACCCGTCGGCGCGCACCACCCCGCCCAACGACATCGACGACGAGACGGGGCGCGTGGGCCGCGGCCTGCACCTCGAGGCGGAGTGGGACACGGCCGCCTCGGACCCCTTCGAGAAGGCGATGAAGTCCATCACCGAGAAGTTGGCCGCCACGCCCGCGCCCGCCAACGCCGCCGAGCTCGAGGCCGACCTCGCGCGCCTCAAGGAGATGAGCGCGAAGATCCTCGGCGACGTCTCGCAGGTGGTCGCGCTCATGAAGGAGAAGATGCTGGCCGCCGGCCTCGAGCCCGACGACCGCCACGCCTCCAAGGAAGAGCGCGCCACCGAGTTCATGCGCCGGCCCGACCGCCCCGTCATCTGGAACTGAAGCGCGGGCCGCTGCCCTCGAGGTGCGCTAAGGCCTCCGGCCCATGCGCATCGTCTTCATGGGCACGCCTGCGTTCGCGGTGAAGTCGCTCGAGGCCTGCCTCGAGCTGGGCGAGGTGGTGGCCGTCGTCACCCAGCCCGACAAGCCCCGCGGCCGCGGTCAGGAGGTCAGCTTCAGCCCGGTGAAGGCGCTCGCCGTGGCGAAGGGCCTGCCGGTGCTGCAGCCCGTGAAGGTCAAGGGCACCGACTTCGCCGCGCAGCTCGCCGCGCTCGCCCCCGACGTCGCGGTGGTGACGGCCTACGGCAAGCTGCTGCCGCAAGACGTGCTCGACGCCCCGCGCCGCGGCTGCGTCAACGTGCACGCCTCGCTCCTGCCGCGCTTCCGCGGGGCCGCCCCCATCCAGTGGGCCATCGCCTCCGGCGACGCGGAGACGGGCGTGTGCCTGATGAAGATGGACGCGGGCATGGACACCGGCCCCGTCATCGACCGCGCCGCGCTCCCCATCGCCGCCGACGACACCTCGGCGTCGCTGCACGAGAAGCTGGCGGACCTCGGCGGTGACCTCTTGCGGCGCTCGCTGCGGCGCTACGTCGACGGCGAGCTCGAGCCGGTGCCCCAGGCGACCGAGGGCGTGGCGCCCGCGCCGATGATCAAGAAGGACGACGGCCACCTCGACTGGTCGACGCCCGCCGTGGCGCTCGAGCGGCGCCTGCGCGCCTTCACCCCGTGGCCGGGCGCCTTCTGCACCTTCGACGGCGCGCGCCTCAAGGTGACCGCCGCGCGGGTGGCCGCCGGGCAGGGGGCGCCGGGCACCGTCCTCTCGGCTGGCCCCGAGGGCGTGGAGGTGGCCTGCGGCGAGGGCTCCCTCGTGCTCCTGGGCCTCCAGCCCGAGGGCAAGCGGGCCATGACGGCCCGGGAGTTCCTCGCCGGGCGCGACGTGCCTGTCGGCGCCACCCCCTTCGCCTGACGGTCGTCACCCGGCTTTGGGGACCGCCTTCCCCCCGCGCGCCGGACGCGCCAGACTCGCTCCCGCATGTGGGGGGTGTTCCGGCTGTTCCGATACCCGTCGTTCGAGGACGTCGATCTCCAGCGCCAGGGGCGCCTGGGCATGGGCGTGCTCCGCGCGCTCTCCCTGAGTCTGGTGGTGTTGTTCGCGCTCACCCTCGTCAACCCGGGCAACCCTCCCGGCATCACCGTCGCCTTCTACGGGCCGCTCTTCGCGGGTGTCCTGGGCTGCGCGGTGCTGCTCCAGCGCCGCCACGTGCACCTCGTCGGGTGGCTGATGGCCCTGCTGGTGTGGGCCGCGGTGACCGTGGCGCTCCTCTTCTTCGGCGGCTTCTCGGCGAACAACGCGATGCCCTTCCTCATCGCCATGACCATCGCGGGGACCATCGCCGGCGCGCGGGCCGGCCTGGTGGTGGG
>CAYUZK010000124.1:0-5653 GCA_964449625.1 uncultured Archangium sp. | reverse complement strand
GGCGTCGTGCAGTTGACGGCCGACGGGCTCAAGCTCGAGGCGAAGACGAAGCCCGAGCTGGCGCCGCTCGTCGACGACCTCACCCAGGCCGCGGACCAGGCGGCGCTGCTGAGCCGGCGCATGGTGGCCATGAGCCGCGAGCGACAGGGCCCCGCGGAGCCGCTCGAGGCCGGGCAGGTGGTCGAGCAGTTCGCGCCGCTGCTCCGGCGCCTGCTCCCAGCGACGACCCGCCTGCGCATCGATCGCCAGAAGCCCCTGCAGGTCGAGGCCTCCCGCGCGGCCCTCGAGCACGTGGTGCTCAACCTCGTGTTGAACGCGCGCGACGCGATGCCCGCAGGCGGCGCCATCGACGTGGTGGTGGACGACCACGAGCTGCGCGTGAAGGACGAGGGCGTGGGCATGAGCGCCGAGGTCGCCGAGCAGATCTTCCTGCCCTTCTTCACCACGCGAGAGAACGGCACCGGCCTGGGGCTCACCAACGTCGCCGAGCTCGCCCGGGGCATGCACGCGACAGTGAGCGTCGACTCCGCGCCGGGCCGGGGCTCCACCTTCCACGTCGTGTTCGACCAGCGCGCGCGGGCCTGAGCCGGGGCTTGGTGCGCCGGCCGTCCCCGACGAGACTGCGGCTCCCGTGAAGCTCGTGCCTCTCTCCGCCGTGCTGCTCGCCCTGTCGGCGCCTGCCCTCGCGCTGGCGACGCCGGTCACTGACGCCGGCGTCAGCGACGGGGGCTCGGCCTACGAGACGACGATCGCCGAGCCGCGCGTCGACGTGCCTGAGGGCCGCGCCACCAGTGGCGTGCGCCGCGGGGAGCTCGACCGTCGCCAGCCGCGCTCGATGCCCGACGCGCTCCGCGAGGAGCCAGGCGTCTTCGTTCAGCAGACGGCCCACGGCCAGGCCTCGGCGTACGTGCGCGGCCTCACCGGCCAGCAGACGGTGCTGCTCTTCGACGGCATCCGCCTCAACACCAGCACCTGGCGCCAGGGGCCCAACCAGTACGGCGTCACGCTCGACGTGGCGAGCCTGGGCTCCCTCGAGGTGCTGCGCAGCGGCGGCGCCACGCGCTTTGGCAGCGACGCCCTCGGCGGCGTCATCGCCGCGCAGCCCCTCGAGGCCTCACCGGTCGACGGCGTGCGACCCTCGCTGGTGCTCCGCGGCGCGACGGCCGACCAGCAGCGCGGCGCGCGCGCCGGCCTCGAGGCGGTGCACGGGCCCGTGGCCTTCATCGGCGGCGCCGGCCTGCGCGAGGCCGGGCTCCTCGAGAGTGCGGGGTCGGTGCAGGGCCTCGCGCAAGGGCAGCCCCTGCCGGCGGTGCCGCGCTTCGCCCCCGACGGCCGCACGCAGCTCGGCACCGGCTTCAAGGAGATGACGGCCGATGGCCGCCTCACCTGGCGGCCCACCCCGCGCCACGACGTGACGGTCGCCGCGCAGCTCTTTCGGCAGTACGACGCGCCGCGCACCGACCAGTGCCCCCCGGCCAACGGCCAGCCGGGCGACTGCCTCACGGTGCGCGAGCAGGTGCGCGGGCTGGCCTACGCCGCGTGGACGGCGCGGCCCGAGGCGCTGGAGTCGGCGCGCGCGACCCTCTCGTGGCAGCGCCAGCACGAGGCCCGCGAGGGCGCGCGGCCGAGCGCGGGGCTGCTCACCACCGACCGCGACACGGTGGACACGCTGGGCGCGACGGCGACGGTGGCGGTGCGGCCCGTCACCTTCGGCTTCGCTGCGCTCCGGCTGCGCGGCGGCGTCGACTCGTACGTGGACCTCGTGCAGTCGGGCACCGTCGTCGCCGCGACGGCCGCGGGCACCGCGCAGGCCTCGCTGCGCGGGCAGTACCTCTCGGGGAGCCGCGCGCTCACCGGCGGCGCCTTCGGCGAGGCGCACCTGGCGCTGGGGGAGCAGCTCCACCTCCGGGGCGGTGCCCGGCTGGGCTGGGTGAGCGTCTTCGCGCCGGGAGACGAGGCGTCACGGAGCCTCGCCGTGCAGCGCCAGTGGTGGCCGCTGGCCGGCAACGCGGGGCTCGAGTGGCGCCCGCGCGCGCCGCTCGCGCTCTTCGCGAACGTCGACCACTCCTTCCGCGCGCCCAACCTCGACGACCTCACCGCGCGGCAGCGGGCGGGCTCCGGCTTCCAGCTCGAGAACCCCGCCCTGACGCCCGAGCGCGCGACCACGGTGGAGGTGGGCGCGCGGCTGCGCCTCGACTGGCTCAGCGTCGAGGCGTGGGGCTTTCAGACCTGGCTGGCCGGGGCGGTCGGCGGGCAGCCGGGCGAGGCCTCGGCGTGTCCGCCCGCCACGCCGGCCTGCGCCCGGGCGCCGGCGTGGTTCCGCCTCGCCAACGCGCCGGGCGTGGCGCAGCTCCGCGGCGGGGAGCTCGCGGTGCGCGCGCGCCTGCCCGCGGGCCTCGGCCTGCGCGGGGCCGCCTCGTACGCGTGGGGTGAGGCGCCGGGGCTGACCGACCCCCAGGTCCGCGCCCCGCTCAGCCGGGTGCCGCCGCCGCACGGGTTCCTCGAGGCGAGCTGGCGCCACCCGCGGGGCCTCGGCGCCTCGGCCGTGCTCCGGTGGGCAGGGGAGCAGCGCAGGCTGGCCGTGGCCGACCTCTCCGATCCGCGCATTCCGCTCGGCGGCACGCCCGGCTTCGCGCTGGTGGACCTGCGCGCCTGGGTGCGCGTGTCGGGGCTGTTCTTCTCGGTGGTGGTCGAGAACCTCCTCGACTCGCCCTGGCGCGCCCACGGCTCGTCCATCAACGGGCCGGGCCGCGGCGTGCTGCTCGCCGTGGGCCTGGGCGCCCCGGGCGCAGCGACGCCCGACGAGGGCGGCGAGCGCTGACGGCAACAGGCTGAAGCTGCCCCCAGACATGACGACGGGTCGCCCGCGCGAAGCGAGCGACCCGTGCGAACGATCAGCGTTGGGCGTGGCTCAGCGCCAGTCGTAGCCCAGCATCAGCATGGGCGTGACGGTGACCATGAGCTCCCGGGTCGAGACGTCGACGGTGCCGCCGTTCATGCCGGCCTCGGTGCGGACCACCGCGGTGTTGGGGTGGAGGAGCGTGAGGGCGCTCAGGCCCAGGCTGAAGCCGCTCTTGCGTTGCGAGGGGCCGGCCTTCCGCCCGAGCTGGAGGCCGAGCCGCACGTCGAGGCCGAAGCTCGGGCCACCGTGGGCAAAGACGGCGCTGCCGACGCCGCCGGCGTTCCCTGAGACGACGGCGCCGGCGAGGCCGCCGTTCGCGAAGACGGGGCCGGCGCCGACGAAGAAGAGGTCGCCGAGCAGCAGCTCCGCGATGGCGCCGAGGTACCAGCGAGAGAGCGCCGTCGCGCTCACCGAGGCGCTGTTGCCGGAGACCGAGCCACCGAAGCCGAAGCCCGCGGTGCCGCCGAAGATGGCGTAGGCGCCGAACATGTCGCTGAGCTGGTAGCCGAAGCGGCCCTCAGCCCCGAAGGTGAACGCCGACTGAGGGAAGTGCCAGCCCAGGTTGCCCGAGACGCCCCAGCGAATGCGGCCGGCCGACACGGGCTCGGGGTCCGGCGCTGACTCGGAGGTGATGGGTGCCGGCTCAGAGGCGACGGGCGGCGCGTCGGGAGGCGGCGGCGGGGTTTCCTGCGCGAAGGCGGACGTCGAAACGAGAGCTGCGAGGAGGAGGGTGTTTTTCATGGTTGGCGCCTGACGGGGGAGGGGACTGCCGATTCACTCACGTCCTGATGCGCCGCGGAGCTTCGACGCAAATCGCTGCTGAGTCAGGAAAATTCCTCCTCCGTCGTGACGCGGATCGCGACGCGACGCGCTAAGTCGCGAGCGGGTGGCAGCACCCTGCTAAGTCGCGGCCATGGCATTCCGGCTCCTGGTCTTGCACGGTCCGAACATGAACCTCCTCGGGCAGGACGACATCGATCGCCAGCTCGAGGCCCGCGCGGACGCAGGCGGCGTCGAGCTCGAGGTGGTGCTCTCGCACCACGAGGGCGGGCTCCTCCAGGCGCTCCACGACGCGCGCGAAGACGTCGACGCGGTGCTGGTGAACCCCGGCGCGCTCGCGCCGCAGGCGTGGGCGCTGGCCGAGGGGCTGCGGCTCGTCGGCCTGCCCGCGGTCGAGGTGCTGCTCACCTCGCTGCCGGCCGAGCGCGGGCCGTCGGCGCTCACGGGCGTGGTGCAGGCGCAGGTGCACGGCAAGGGCGCGCGCGGGTACCTCGAGGCCTTCGAGCAGCTCACGGCTGGCGCGCCGCGCCACGAGGCCAGCGCCGACGAGGCCGACGCGAAGCCTTCGCCGCGCGGCAAGCGCCTCGGCCGCAGCGGCCTGTCTCCCGTGCCCACCGCGCCCGCGCGACCGGGCAAGAGCATCGGGCGCAAGGCGCCGGCCCCGCAGCCCGCGCCGCCGTCGTCGTCGGGCAAGTCCATCGGCCGGGGCGCCGCGCCAGAGAAGGCCTCGCGGGGCGAGCCGGCGACGCTGCTGACGCGCGCGACGGTGCAGGCGCAGATCACCTCGCGCCTCAAGGGCACCCTCTCGGCGGAGGACCTCGCCGCCTGGGCCCGCGAGCAGTGGTCGGCCCTGCAGCGAGACCAGCCGTGCGAGGTGGGCGCGAAGGAGACGCTCGACACCGTGCTCCTGACGCTCATGGCCGGCGCGAAGGCCGGCGATCACGTGCTCCTCGCGCAGATGGCGAAGCTCGACCGATGACGCGCCACGGAAAGCCTCCCCGCGGCGCGCAGGGCCCGCGTCAGTCCTCCTCGAGCGGGAGCGTTGGCGGCGCGAGGTTGCCGGTGCGGCGCGGAGCTACCGGCGGTGACGCGGCCGCGGCGCAGCGCGGGGCCCTGCCCACGAGGCCCCCGGTGGTGCCGCCCGCGACTACACCGAAGGCCCGGAGCGCGGAGCCGGCGCCTCCCAGTGCGGGTGAGCGTCAGCGCCCGTCGCGGCTGGTGCCGCCGCCAGGGGGCCGGCGCGAGGCCCGCCCGGCCGAGCCGACGCGCGCTCATGGCGACGCCCCGGGACCCAACCGGAACGACGGGGCCGCTGCGCCACCGCGTGGGGGCGACGGGCGCGCGGCGCGGAGCCCCAGTGGCGCAGCGCCGTCGAGCGCAGGAGGTGGAGGTGGCGAGCGGGGCCCGAGGGGCTCGTCGCAGCCGAGCGTTGGCGCTGCGCGCAGGGAAAGCAGCCCTGGCGGTGGACGAGGGGAGCGCAGCTCCGCCAGCTCGGCGGAGGCGAGCGCGGACCGTGGACGAGGCGAGCGCGGCTCCGGCAACGCGGCGCGAACGAGCTCGGGGCGCGGCGCGCCCGCGCGGAGGACCGGTGGTGCTCGGCCCTCGGCGACGCGTGACGAGCGGCCCTCAGCCCGCGGAGGAAAGTCCGCCGCGCCCGGTCGGCGCGCATCCCGCATGACGGCGCGCGCTCTGGCCATCGAGGTGCTCGCGCGCGTCGCGGCGACGGACGCGTACCTCAACGTGGTGCTCGACTCGATGCTCGACGAGGAGGCCCTGGAGGACCCGCGCGACGCCGGCCTCGTCACCGAGCTGTGCTACGGCGCGACCCGGCGGCTGCTGACGCTCGACGACGTGCTGCGGCGCTTCGCCGACCGCGACCTCGAGACCATCGAAGACCGGGTGCTCGCCGCGCTGCGCCTGGGAGTCTACCAGCTCTTCTTCACGCGGCTGCCCCGGCACGCCGCCGTGGGC
>CAYUZK010000123.1:0-18435 GCA_964449625.1 uncultured Archangium sp. | reverse complement strand
CCGGTGCTGACGAGCCGCCCGGCCGCCGCGCCCGCCAGGGCCCCGCAGCCGCCGCCGCAGCCGGTGCTGGTGGGCGAGGCCGGCAAGAAGAAGGTCCTGCTCAAGAAGAAGAAGTGACATGCCGGAAGACGTGAACGCGGACACCCCCCAGATCGAGCCCGGCGCGGAGGCGACCCCGCCCCCTGTGCCCTCGGCCGAAGCGCAGGCCGAGGTGGCGCCCGCGCCCGAGGCCGAGGCGACGCCCCCGGTCGAGGCCGAGGCCCCGTTCGACGAGGTGCCCGACGAGGCGCCCGAGGTCGAGCTGCCCCGCGTGGAAGAGACGCCCATCGTGCACAAGCACTTCGTGGCGCCGGCCCTCATTCCACTGGAGCGGGTGGACGACGACGCCCTCTTTCGGGTGCGGTCGGCCGACGAGCTGGAGGACGTCTCGGCGCTGGCCACCGATCTCGCGCGCCTGGGGCAGCTGTTCCCCATCGACGTGCGCCTCAAGGCGCCTGATCGCTTCCAGGTCATCACCGGGTTCCGGCGGGTGGCGGCCCTGCGCTTCCTCCATCGCGAGAAGGTGCTGGCGCGGCTGCACACCGACCTGTCCGACGCCGACGCGCTGCTCATGTCGCTGGCGTCGGCCATCCACGCCCGGCAGGTGGGCGCCCAGGCCCTCGCGGCGCTGCGCGACGCGCTGCAGGCCGACGGGCGGCTCTCGCCCGCGGCGCGCGACATGCTCGAGAAGGCCCTGGCGGCCGACGACTCGCTCGCGCCAGAGCAGGTCGAAGAAGAGGTCGACGCCGACGAGCTCGCCGGCGACGTCACCGTGCGCCTGGGCCAGTGCAACCAGGACCTGGCGCTGCTCGCCGACGTCTTCGCCGACCTGGAGCCCTCGAAGCAGGAGGCGCTCCTGACGCAGCTGCGCTACTCCATCGACCTGGTCGCCTTCCTCGAGGGCAAGCGGTGACCGCCCCGTCGCTGGACCTCGCGCCGGCGACGCTGGAGGCCGACCGCCGGCGGCTGCTGGCGCTCCTCACGGAGCGCTCCTGGGCGAAGAAGCGCGTGGTGCTCTCGAGCGGCCGCGAGTCGGACTTCTACATCGACTGCAAGAAGACGGTGCTCACCGCCGAGGGGCACTGGCTCACGGGCAAGCTGCTCTTCGCGGCGCTGCGCGCCGAGTTCCCGCAGGCCGTGGGCGTCGGCGGCCTCACCATGGGCGCCGACCCGGTGGCCAGCGCCGTGTCGCTGGTGAGCCACCTGGGCCAGGCGCCGCTGGCCGCCTTCCTCGTGCGCAAGGAGCCCAAGGGCCACGGGAGCGGCCAGTGGGTCGAGGGCCTCTCTGCGCTGCCGCCGGGCTCGAAGGTGGTGATGGTGGAGGACGTCGTCACCACCGGGGCCTCCACCATCAAGGCCATCGAGCGCGCCCGGCAGGAGGGGCTCGAGCCCGTGGGCGCCTTCACGCTCGTCGATCGCCAGGAGGGCGGCCGGGAGGCCATCGAGGCGCTCGGCGTGCCCGTGCGCGCGCTCTACGTGCGCGGAGACTTCCCGTGAAGGGCGCGCTCGTGGCGGCCGCCGCGGCGCTGGCGCTGCTCGGCTGCGCGGCCGCGCGCCTGCCGCGGGTGCCCGGAGATCCACCGCCGGCGGTGCGCGACGCGCAGGCCGAGGGCGCCTACCAGGAGATCCTCGCGCGGCACACGAAGTCGGTGGCGGTCTACGACAACCTGGACACCAAGGTCTTCTTCCGGGCCACGTGGCAGTCGCCGGCCTTCGCCCAGGCGCGGGTGCGGCGCGAGGGCCTCTTCAAGGCGCTGCCGCCGGCGGAGCTCGACGCGCGGCTGCTCGAGGAGCGCGAGCGGCTGGCCGACGCCACGGAGTTCTTCGTGGCGGTGCACGCCAACGACTACCGCTTCGACGATCTCGAGAAGAAGGACAGCATGTGGCGGGTGGTGCTGGTGGCCGGGGGCGAGGAGCTCAAGCCCACGCGCATCGACCGCCTCGGGCGCACCAACACCGAGCTGCGCTCGTACTACTCGTACCTCGAGAACTTCTGGGTGGGCTACCGGGTGCGCTTCCCGCGGCGTGAGCTGGGGCCCGGCGAGCGCTTCTCGGTGAAGCTGGCGTCGGCGGTGGGGCAGACCGAGCTCCCCTTCACGGCCGAGTAGGCGCCATGGATCGCCCGTGGGTGGCCCGGCTCTGGCCGGCGGCGGCCTTCCAGTTCTGCTTCATCGCCGCCATCGCCATGCTCAAGCCCGGCGCCAACGCGCTGACGCTCTCGCGCTTTCAGGCCTCGGCGCTGCCGTGGCTCTACGTGGCGGCGGCGGTGATCGCCGGGGGCCTGGCGCTGCTGGGCGGTGACGGGCAGCGGCGCCGCAACCCGGGCTTCAACGCGCTGACGGGCGCGGCCGTGGGCGGCGCGCTGGCCGGCGGGGTGTGGCTCGAGGTGCCGCTGGTGGCCCCGGCGGCGTACCTCTTCACCGAGGCCTTCGCGACGCAGGTGTCCTTGTCCTTCTGGGGCAAGGTGGGCGAGGCCTTCGACGCGCGGGAGTCGCGCCGCGCCTTCACCTGGATCAACGGCATCGGCATGTCGGGCGCCATCGCCGGCGGCTTCCTCGCGCAGGTGCTGGCGCGCGCGGTGGGGGCCCTGGCCCTGGTGGTGGCGGGCGCCGGCTTCCTCCTCGCGGCGGGCCTGGTGTGGCGCTTCCACCGCGCGCCGGACGCGCCCCGGGGGGCGGCGAGCGCGCCGGCCGGGCGCCGCGCGACGCTGCGGGAGGTGCTGACGGCGCCCTACACGCAGCTGTTGGGCGTGCTGGTGCTGGGCCTGTCGATGCTGCAGCAGCTCACCGACTTCATCTTCCGCGCCCGCGCCGTGGAGCGCCTCGCGGAGGCCGACATGGCCGACCTCTTCGCGGCCCACCAGCTGTGGACGGGCGTCTTCTGCGTCGTCTTCCAGCTCGCGCTGGCCGAGGTGCTCCTGCGGAAGCTGGGCATTCTGCGCTACGCGGGGCTGGTGCCAGTGACGCTCGCGGCGCTGACGGTGACGACCTGGGTGGTGCCGTCGGTGTGGAGCGCCTGGGCCCTCAAGGTGTTCGACGCCGCGTCGAGCTGGTCGCTGATGCCCGTGGCCATCCAGCTCCTCTACGCGCCGCTGGCAGACGGCCAGCGGGACGGCGTGCGCCGCACCATCGACGGGGTGGTGCGCAAGGGCGGCATGGCCTTCGCGGGCGTGGCGCTGCTGGGCGTGGCCAACGCCGTGGGGCTCGAGGGCGTGTACGCGCTGGTGCTGCTCTTGTGCGGTGTCGTGGGCTGGGCCCTGTGGCGCATCCGCCCGCGGTACGTGGAGGCCGTGCACCAGCGCGTCGCCGGCTACGAGGCGGCCGGCGTCTTCGACGGGGAGGAGCGGCTGCTCGCCGAGGCCTTGAGGGCCCCGTCACCGGAGCGCGCCCTGCGGGCGGCGGATCTCCTCGAGCGCTCGGGGCTGCTCCAGGAGCCGCACGTTCGCGCGCTGCTGGTGCACCCGCACGAGCGCGCGCAGGAGCGTGGGGTGCGGCTGGCGGGCGAGCTGGGCCTCAAGGGGCTGGTGAAGCCCGTCGAGCACCTCATCGCCCACGCCACCCGACGCCCCCGCGACGCCGCGGTGTGGACGCTGGCCCGCCTGTCGCCGGAGCGGGCCCGCGTGGCGCTGCCGGCGCTCCTGACGCTGGGCGACATCGGCCTCACCGCCGCGGCCTTAGGGGGGCTCCTCACGCTGCCGGGCCCGAAGGACGCCACGGCGCAGGCGCTGCTCCTCTCGCTGCTGGAGAAGGGCTCCGACGCCGCGGCCGGGGAGCGGCGGGAGGCGGCGCGGCTGCTCGGGCGCCTGGGCGACCCGGACCTGACGAAGTGGCTCAAGGGCTACCTCGACGACGCGGACCCCTCGGTGCGGCGGCTGGCCATCGAGGCCGCGGGCGAGGGGCTGTACCTCGAGCTGGCGCCGCGGCTGCTGCGCTTCCTCTCGTGGCGCGACGATCGCCAGCCGGCCCGGGAGGCCCTGGCGCAGCTGGGCGACGACGTGGTGCCGCTGCTCGCCGCGACGCTCGACGATCGGAGCCGCGCGCTCTCGCTGCGGCTGCAGCTCCCGCGCGTGCTGCGGCGCATCGGCACCCAGGCGGCCTTCGACGCGCTCCTCGCCGCGAGCCCCGAGGACGACCCGTCGCTGCACTTCCGGGTGGGGGTGGTGCTCTCGCAGCTCAAGGACGAGCACCCCGAGTTCGAGGTGCAGGGCGATCGCCTGCTCGCGGCCCTCGAGCGGGGTCGCGCGCGGGCCCTGGCGCTGATCGAGCCCTGGCGCGACGCGCGGGCGGCGCTGGGCGAGGGCGCGGTGCTGACGCGGCTGTTGTCGGATCGCCTCGATCAGTCGATGGAGCTGTCCTTCATCCTCCTCGGGCTGCGGCACGACGCGGGCGGCATGCGGCGGGCCTACGCGCAGCTGCTGGGCACGGACTCCCGGCGGCGGGCCTGGGCGCTGGAGCTCTTCGACAACCTGCTGACCTTCGAGGAGCGCGAGCTGGTGGCGCACCACCTCGACGCGCACCACCGCACCTTGCCCTGGGGGGCCGAGGCCCGCTTCCCCGCGCACCTCGAGGCGCTGTGCCGCGGGGACGACTTCACGCTGCGGGCGCTGGCCCGCGAGGTGGCGCGCGCGCGGGGCGCCTGGCCACACCCCCGACGGGAGGACGACATGAACGAGACCACGGTGAGGAAGCTGTTCGCGCTGGAGGGGGTGGAGATCTTCGCCCAGAGCGACGTGGACGACCTCGCGGCCGTGGCCGCGGTGGCCCGGGAGCAGCGCTTCGCGAAGGGCGCGCGCATCTACGCCGAGGGCGACCCCGGCGACGCGCTGTACGTCATCAGCGAGGGGCGGGTGGAGGCCCGGCGCGACGGCGAGGTGGTGCTGACGATGAAGGAGAAGGAGTCCTTCGGGGAGACCTCACTCTTCGATGGAGCGCCGCGCATCAACGACGTGGTGGCGACCACCGACGTGAAGCTGCTGGTGATCGATCGCCGCGACTTCCTCGATCTGCTGGGCGACCGGCCCGAGCTGTTGGCGGGCATGTTCCGCGTGCTGTCGCGTCAGCTCAAGTCGATGGTGGTGGAGGTGACGAGCCGCCGCGCGACGACGGGAGAACTGCCGGCGGTGGGCGCGCCGCCGGTGCGCCGCTGAAGTGGACTACATTGCCCAGCCACCCCCGATGAAGACCATCGCGATCATCGCCCGCCCCCGGAAAGACGAAGCCGTCACGCTGGCCCGCGAGCTCATCGCGGCGTTCCCCGAGCGGCGCTTCCTGCTCCAGGAGCCGCTCGCCGCGCAGCTCGGCCTGGAGGCGACGCCTGACGAGGTGCTCGCGCAGGCCGCCGAGCTGCTCGTGGTGCTCGGGGGCGACGGCACGCTCATCCACGGCGCGCGGCTCATGCGCGGGCGGCCGGTGCCCATCCTCGGGGTGAACCTGGGGTCGCTGGGCTTCATGACGGAGATCCCCGTGGCCGAGGCGGCGGCGACGCTGCGCCTGCTGCTCGACGGCCAGGCCACCATCGACAGCCGCATGAAGCTGACCTGCCGGCTCTACCGCGGCGAGCAGCTCGTGCTCGAGGACGAGGTGCTCAACGACGTCGTCATCAACAAGGGGGCGCTGGCGCGCATCGCGGCGCACGAGACCTGGCTCGACGGCGCCTACATGGCGACCTACCTGGCCGACGGCGTCATCTTCTCGACGCCCACGGGCTCGACGGCCTACTCGCTGTCGGCCGGCGGGCCCATCGTGCACCCGCACGTCGACTGCGTGGTGGTGACGCCCATCTGCCCGCACGCGCTGACGCAGCGGCCCATCGTGGTGCCGGGCGACCAGGTGATGTCGCTGGTGCTGACGAGCGACTCGCAAGACGTGTACCTCACCATCGACGGGCAGGCGGGCCAGCCGATGCGGCAGGGCGATCGCATCGAGGTGCAGAAGTCACCGCACCGGGTGCAGCTCGTGCGCAACGCGAAGCTCGACTACTTCGGCATCCTCCGCACCAAGCTGCACTGGGGCGAGCGCTAGTAGCCGACGCCGCTGCCGCTGCCACCGCCGCTGAAGGCGAAGGCGCCCAGGTCCACCTGCCCGCTGCGGAGCCGGGGCCGGCCGAGCACGTCCTTGCTCCCGGCCGGGAAGGCGCTCGCCTGGCCTGCGCCGACGGCGGGCGAGGTCTCGGACAGCAGGTACGGCTCGGTGCCCGACATCACGAAGCCGGGGTCGCCATGGCGAGAGTCGACGCCGAGGCCCTGGCTCCAGGCGGGCAGCAGGCACCGCGTCAGGGTGAGCGCGCCCGGCAGCTTCGGCGAGTTGAAGAGGCAGGTGGGGCCTTCGCTGCGCTCCGAGACGATGCAGTGCGAGAGGGAGACGGTGGGCGCGCGGGTGGTGGTGCCCGACAGGTGCAGCGCCCCGCCCTGGGCGCCGTCGCCCACCACCTTGTTGTCGGCCAACGTGCAGCCGAGCAGCTCGGCCTTCGCGCCTTCCTTCACGCGCAGGCCGCCGCCCTCGACCGCGGCGTTCTGGAGGACGGTGGAGTCGAGCAGCCGCAGCTCCGAGGCGCCGTCGACGAGGATGGCGCCGCCCTGCCGCCCGGTGTTGGCCTCGAAGCGGCAGCGCGTGACGGTGGCCTTGCCGTCGAGCAGCGCGAGCCCCCCGCCGCCGTAGCTGGGCGCCTTGTTGAAGCGCACCACGCAGTCGGTCAGCTCCAGCTCGCCCTGGGCGAGGCACACGCCGCCGCCGGCCTCAGGGGCGTTGCCGCCGACGATGGTGCAGCCGGCCACGCGCACCACGCCGGTGGGGCAGGCGACGCGCAGCACGGAGCCCGCGTGGAGCCCGTCGAGCACCACCTGGCCCATGGCGAGCAGGGTGATGGGCTTGTCGAGCTGGAAGGTGCCGGTGTAGCGGCCGGCGGGGATCTGGAGCGTGTCGTTGGGCTTCGCGTCGCGGATGGCCTGAGCGAGCTCCATCGTCAGAACCCGATCTCCACGCCCTGGTACAGCCTGGTGAAGTCCTCGAGCTTCATCTTGAAGATGCCGTCGTTCTTCCCATCGTTGCCAGGCTCGCTGCTGCCCCAGGGGTTGCGCAGCTCGACGTACTTCGTGCCGGCCTCCTCGCTGGCGCCCAGCACGGTGTAGACGTGCCACGCGTAGACGCCGGTGCCGTTGTAGTCGACGCCCGACTCCTTGCCGTGGGTGGGGGCGGTCATCGGCTTGCTGCCCGCGGCGCCCTTCTTGATGTTCTCGAAGAGCACGTTCTGATCGGTCCACTCGCTCGACGAGTAGCTCGTGCGCCGGCCCGTCAGCGCGCTCACCACCTCGCCGGGGTAGCCGCCGTTGCCGATGGTCTCGTAGCCGCCCTTCCACTGCGCGTAGGCCTTCTCGAGCAGGCCGACCCACAGCTCGCTCGCGTCGCGCGACTTGCCGTAGCGGGCGCCGCCGAAGCTGCTCTGGGGCAGGTCGCCGTCGACGGTGATCTTCACCTCGCGGGGCAGGCCCGAGTACGAGCTCTTCTCGAAGAAGCGCACGGTGTAGGTGCCGTCGGCGTTCTCGGTGATGGCGTTCTTGATGGTGTCGGGGTTGGCGTGGGCCACGGCCGAGAAGGCGCCGACCATGTAGCAGTTGGCGATGGAGCCCTGCACCACGTCGTCGTAGCTGACGCCGTCGACGAAGAGCTTGCCGTTCTCCACCGGCTTCCAGGTGGTGTCGGTGGCGTGCTTGGTGAGCACGGAGGGGTCGTCGATCTGCCGCGGCTGCGGGGGCGCGGGCGGCGTCGGCACCGTGGCGGTGCCCAGGAAGCGCTCGAGGTCGCGCTTGCCGCCCAGGCTGAACTTGTCGCCGTGCGTCTGCAGGAGCGCGGTGAGCTCGGCCTTCACCTCGGGGGTGAGCGGCTCCTTGCGCGCCTCGCGCACGAGGGTCTCCATCTCGCGGTTCGACAGCTTGTTGTCGCGCAGCGCGCGGGTGATGGAATCGGTCAGGCGGGTCGGCATGGGCGCGGGCTCTCTAGGGCGAAGGGGCGGTCAGCCGCCGATGTTGATCGAGTTGTAGAGCTTCATGAAGTCGTCGAGCTTCATCTTGAAGATGCCGTCGTCCTTGCCATCGTTGCCGTGCTCGCTCTTGCCCCAGGGGTTGCGCAGCTCGACGAGCTTGGTGCCGGCCTCCTCCGAGGTGCCCAGCACCGTGTAGGCGTGCCACGCGTAGACGCCGGTGCCGGAGTAGTCGACGCCGGAGTCCTTGCCGTGGGTGCCGGCGGTGACGGGGCGGCCGGTGGAGGTGGCCTTCGAGAGCCGATCGAACAGGACGTCGGAGGTCGAGTAGGCGGTGGAGGTCCACTCGGGGCGCTTGCCGGTGAGGGCCTCGAAGACGGTGCCGGCGTTGCCGCCGTTGCCGATGGCCTCGTAGCTGCCCTTCCACTGCGCGTAGGCCTTCTCGAGCATCGTCACCCAGTGCTCGTTCTCGTTGCGCGCCTTGGCGTACTTGCTGCGGGTGCCGGTCTCGACGGGGAGATCGCTGTCGACGGTGACGCTGACGGCCTCGTAGGTCGCGCCGCGCTTCTCGAAGAACCGCACGCTGTAGGTGCCGTCGGGGTTCTCGGTGAAGGCGTCCTTGATGAGGTCCGGGTTGGTGTGGGCCAGCGACGAGAAGGCCGCCACGAGGTAGCAGTCGCCGATGGAGCCCTGCACCACGTCGTCGTAGCTGACGCCGTCCACGAAGAGCGCGCCGCCGGGGGCGACGGGCGTCCACGAGACGGAGGTCGCGTGCTTGTCGAGGACCGTCGGGTCGGGCAGGTCGATCTGCGCGACGGCGGTGTTGAGGAACTTCTGGAGGTCGCCCTTGGCGAACCAGTCGAAGCGGCTCGACTCGACCAGCTTCTGCAGGTCGGCCTTCATCTCGCTCGTGTACTTCGGCTCCGCCTTCGCGGCCGAGATGAGGTCCTTGACCTCCTGGCGGCTGACGCGGTTGTCCTGCAGCGCGAGGGCGATGCGTTCACGGAGCGGCGAGACGGGCATGGTCCTGATTCCCCTGGGAAAAGATGCTTCTGAACACCTTGTCGCACATCAGCCCCCCAAAGTTGCGTGGGGCGCCCTGATTCCCAAGGGAGATCAGGACATTGGACCGCGGCGAGGGGCTAGAGTTTCCGGCCATGCGCAGCGCGTTGTCAATCGGGCTGGTGGTGCTCCTCGCGGGGTGTCCGACGCCCTCCAACCCCCCGGCGAACCGCTGTGCGCAGGTGCGCTGCACGGGCACCGACGTCTGCAACCCGGCGACGGGGAGCTGTGAAGCCCGCGACGCAGGGGCAGGGGATGCCGGCCTCGACGCGGGCGCCCCGATGGACGCAGGCCTCGACGGCGGGAGCGACGCCGGCGCGGTGGACGCCGGCGGTGGCGACGCGGGCCTGCTTGACGCAGGTTCGCCCGACGCGGGCGCTGCGGACGGCGGCGAGGTGGACGCGGGCGAGCCGGTGGACGCCGGCTGCGGCTCAGCGCAGGGCTGCTTCGGCGCGACGTACTGCGAGCCCTCCAGCCGCACCTGCGTGGAGTGCGTGATCGACTCGCACTGCCCCTCGTCGGTGGCGCCCCGGTGCGACGGCCGTGCCTTCCGCTGCGTGGAGTGCCTGGGCAACGCCGACTGCGCGAACCCGCTGCCCAGCTGCCAGGCGCAGCAGTGCGTCGGCTGCAGCACCAGCGCGCAGTGCGACCCGGGCCGCGAGTGCAGCGTCTTCTCCGGCGCCTGCACGCCGCTCAACGACACCTGCGCGAGCGCCCGGGCGATCCTCCCCTCGGGCACCGGCAGCGTCTTCATCTCGGGCGACCCCGGGCAAGCCATCGACGACACGGCGGGCACCTGCGCCGGGCCCGGGCCGGAGCTGGTCTACGCCTTCACCACCACCAGCGTGCAGGCGCTGACGGTGACGGTGGCGGCGCTGGGTACCAGCCAGGCGCGGCCGGTGGTGTACCTGCGCGAGGGCTGTGCGGGCGCGCAGGTGGGCTGCGACGCGCCGTCGTCGGGCGCGGCGTCGCTCTCGGTGCCGGCCCTGGCGGCGGGCTCGTACTTCCTCTTCGTGGAGACGGCCAACGGCGCGCCCGGGCGGGTGACGCTGGAGGTGTCGCTGCAGCCGCCGCCTTCGGCCGCGCCCAACGACACCTGCGCCGGCGCCACGCCGCTCGCGGTCAACGGCACCACCTCGCTGCGCAGCGTGGTGGTGGGCAACACGGCCCTGGGCACCAACGCCGGCGGCGCGCTGCCGGCCTGCAGCGCCACGGCGCGCTCCGCCGGCGCCGATCTCGTCTACGCCTTCACGCTCGCCGCGCGGAGCACCGTCACCGTCGTCGCCCGGCCCGTGTCGGGCTCGACGCTCCACCCGGTGGTGTCCGTGCGCGCGCCCTGCGACGGCGCGGCGGTGGAGCACGCCTGCCAGGCGGCCTCCGCGGCGGCGGCGGTGCAGGCGCAGCTGCCGGGCCAGGCGCCGGGCACGTACTTCGTCCACGTCGACGCGGCCGACGGCACGAGCGGCGCGTTCCAGCTGGAGGTGGACGCGGTGCCCACCGTGGACAACGACGCCTGCCCCGGCGCGCAGGCGCTCCTCTTCACCGGCAACACCGCGACGGCGACGGGGGACACCACCTCCGCCACCAACGGCAACGTCGGCGCAGACCTCTCGCCCTCGTGCAGCGACTCGGCCCGGGCCACTGGCCGCGACGTCGTCTTCACCTACACCCTGGCCTTCTCGCAGGACGTGACGCTCAGCGTGACGCCCACCGGCGCGACGCCCACGCTCGAGCCGGTGCTGTCGGTGCGCGCGACCTGCACCGACGCCACGCGTGCGGGTGAGCTGGGCTGCGTCTCGCCGCTGGACACCGGGCCGGCGCGGCTGACGCTGGTGAACCAGCCCCCGGGCACCTACGTGGTGTGGGTCGACTCGGCCCGCGACACCGCCGGGCCTTTCCAGCTCGAGGTCGTCACCGCCGCGCCCACGCCGCCGCCGTCGAACGACACCTGCGCCGCGCCGGCAGACCTCGCCTTCATCGACGGCGTGGCCACCGTGGCGGGCTCGACGCTCCAGGCCTCGAACTCGAACTTCGCGGGTGACGTGTCGCCCACCTGCGCGCCGAGCGCGAAGCAGGCGGGCCGCGACGTGGTGTACCGCTTCACCCTCGCGCAGCCGCAGGACGTCACGCTGCGCGTGGCGCCCACCGTCGGCTCCGCGCTGATGCCGGCGCTCTACGTGCGGCGCTCGAGCTGCACGAGCCAGCTGCTCTCCGAGGAGGTGGTGTGCCTCACCCAGCCGGGCCCGGTGGAGGCGCAGCTCACCGCCCTCGCGGCGGGCACCTACTTCGTCTTCGTGGACTCGAGCGGCGGCACCTCCGGCGACTTCACCCTGACGGCGACGCTCGCGGCGCCCACTCCGGCGCCGGCCAACGACTGGTGTGGCGGCGCGCAGGTGCTCTCCTTCGTCAACAACGTGGCCACGGTGACGGGCACCACCTTCGGCGCCACCAACGGCAACTCGCCCATCGACAACGCGCCGGCCTGCGGCACCGACTTCCACCCGCGGCGCTTCGGGCGCGATCTCGTCTACACGTACACCCTCACCGGCGCGCAGGACCTGGACATCACGGTGACGCCGGCGCCGGGCAGCCAGCTCGTGCCGACGCTCTACGCGCGCCTGCCCAACCAGTGCGCCAGCTTCAGCGCCGGGAGCGAGCTGGCCTGCGTCGCCGAGACAGCCCCGCGGCCGCTGCGCGTGTACCTGCCCAACCAGGTCGCCGGCACCTACTTCCTCTTCGTCGACTCGAACTCCGTCGGCACCGGCGACTTCACGCTCTCGGTGACGCGCAAGCCGGCCACGCTGCCGCCGGCCAACGACACCTGCGCCAACGCCCTGCCGGTGCCCCTGGGCGGGGCGGGCGTGACGGGCGACACGGCGGTGGCGCGCAACGACTACTCGTCGCTCACCTACGGCCAGGCCTGCCGGCGCTCCTTCTTCGACGGCCGCGAGCTCGTCTACCAGTACACCGCCAGCCAGGCCGGCACCCTCACGGCGTCGCTGCTGCCCGAGGCCGGCTTCGACGCGGCCCTGCTGCTGCTCCAGGGCGCCTGCGACCCCGCCCAGTGTGTGCGCGCGGCCGACAGCGGGGGCGCGGGCGTGCCCGAGTCGGTCACCTTCGACGTGCTCGCCGGCCAGACCGTCTGGCTGGTGGTGGACAGCCGCGACCGCACGCTGCCCCACGCCTTCGGCCACTTCACGCTCCGCCTGGGCCCGTAGTTCGGCTGGGCCGCAACCTCGCACCCACGCCGACCGACAACTCTCCGAGCCGCACCCCGCCGCCCACCCACCCACCACGAGGACGCCGATGCCCACCACCACTGGCCGCAGCCGGACCCGCACCACGACGCCGCCGCGCACCGCCACCGTCCGCCCGCAGGCGAGGCCCGCCGCCGCCCCGGCAGTGAGGACGCACCTGCCCGCGAGCGGCCCCGGCTTCCGCACCTATGGCCCGCGCTCGATGCAGTGGGGCACGGAGGCCACCGTGGGCTCGATGCAGCGCATCGCGCAGCGCTACCACGCGGCCACGGGGCGCACGCTGGAGGTCGGCGATCTCTCGCAGCAGGGCGGCGGGCGCACCTCCCGGCACAAGTCACACCTGCGCGGCACCGACGTCGATCTGCGGCCGCCGAGCAGCTCGGGCGGGCCCGCCACCTGGCGCTCGGCCGGCTACGATCGCGCGGCGACCCGGCGGCTGATCCAGGAGATCCGCCGGGAGAACCCGAACGCGCGCATCCTCTTCAACGATCCGGTGCTGATCCGCGAGGGCCTCACACGCCCGGCGGCGGGCCACGACAACCACCTGCACGTCTCCTTCCGGTGAAGCCCATGAGCCTCGAGGCGCTGCGCGCCGACCTGCTCGCCGATCCCGCGACCGCGGAGATCGCCGAAGGGGAGGGCATGACCCTCGAGGCCTACGTGGAGGCGACGCTGGCCTTCTGCCAGGACCCCGACGCCGGCTTCGCGGGCGGCGGGCACGCGCCGGCCAACCCCGAGCCCCTCGATGATCGCGACGACTACTCCGGCGAGCGGCCGGCCGAGCTCCCGCAGCCGGGCCGCGCCAAGAGCCACCCCGACCTGCCGAAGGTCAAGACCTCGTCCTTCAAGGTGCTGATCCGCTGACGGCGAGCACCTAGTAGTGCGGCGGGGTCTCCTGCTGGGCGCCGTCGACCAGGCCCGGGTCGGCGCCGAGGCGATCGCGCACGCCGCGCAGCTGCTCCTTCAGGGCGTCGAGCTCGCGCTGCTGGGCCCAGAGCACCTCCGAGAGCTCCAGCACCTGCTTCTCCAGGTGGGCGCACTTGACCTCCACGTTCTCCAGCCGCGTGTCCGACATGGGCTCCAGCTACCAGAGGCTAGGTGCAGCCGCGAGCGGCCCGTGTTAGTGGCAGCCGTTCACGCTGTGCCCGACGAGACCAAGACGTGACCTCGACCGCTGTGAAGACGCTCCCCGTTGACGACGGCACCTGGCTCAAGACGCTCAAGTCCGACGTCCAGCCCATGACCTTCAAGAAGGGCCGGCAGTACGCCGAGGCCCGGCGGGTGGCCGGCCTCGCGCGCACCGACGTGGGCATCGCCGCCAAGGTGACCGGCAGCGAGGGCCAGAAGTACGACGTGCAGGTGGCCTCCGCTGAAGGCGGGGGCCTCGAGTCGACGTGCACCTGCGAGTCGTGGAACAAGTACGGCCCGCACTGCAAGCACGTGGTGGCCGTGGGCCTGGTGTACCTGGCCCGGGTGCGCGCGCGCGTCGAGAACGACGCGGCCGCCACCACCGCCGCCGAGACCGAGGTCGAGCCGGTGCTGCTGCCGGCGCTGGCCAAGCTCGAGAACTGGCTCGGCCTCTCGGCGCAGCCTGATCTCGACTTCCACTACCGCCTGAGCCCCTCCCTCTCCACCACCGGGGGCCGGGTCTGGGTGATCGACGTGCGCCGCGCCGACCAGGCGGCCAGGGGCCCCGTGCAGGTCAAGCGCATCTTGACGCAGGGCGCGCGCGTGGCGCCGGCCGACGAGCGGGTGCTGGCGCTGCTTGCCGAGCACGAGGTGCGCTTCGACTCCAAGGTGGTGCTCAACGACGAGGAGCTCGCCGACTGCCTCGAGGCGCTGCGCTCGCGGCGCGTCGTCTACCGCGGCACGGCCCTGCTGTTCCCCGCCGAGCCGGCGCGGCCGGTGATCCGCCTCCAGAACGCCGAGGGCGGGGCGACGGCGCGCATCGAGCTGGCCCTGCCCGACGGCACGGTGGTGGCGCTCAAGGACGCGGTGGTGCTCCCCGGCCAGCGCACCTGGGCCCTGGTGGGGCAGGGGGCCTACGTGCTCGAGCCCGACTTCCCGCCGCGCCTGCTGCGCAAGTGGCTGCTCGAGCCGACGATGTCCTTCCCCACCGCGCAGCTCGATCGTGCGCTCACCTTCTTCGCGGCGCACCTGCCGCGCTACCGCCTGGCGCTCCAGGCCGACGGCATCGACGTCGACGAGACGACGGAGCCCTCCTTCCTCCTCACGCTCGAGGGCCGCGCCGACCGCGTGAAGGGCCAGCTCGCGGCGCGCTACGGCACGGGCGTGACGGTGCCGGTGTCGGCGACGGCGGTGCACCTGGGCTACGCCAGCGGCGTGACGGCCGAGGGCCGCAGGCTCTACCTGCGCCGCGAGGCGCTCGAGAAGGCGGCGGCGAAGGAGCTGCTCGACCGCGGCTTCCGCTTCGACGAGGGCTCGGCGACCTACGAGGCCTCTGGCGACGCGGCCATCGACTTCTGGTCGCGCGGCCGCACCGAGCTGCCCAGGGGCTGGGAGGTCTTCGCCGCGCAGCCGCCGAAGGTGCGCATGCGCGCGAAACTCAAGCCGAAGATCCGCCTCAACATGACGGCGATGAACTGGTTCGATCTCGACGCGGAGTTCACGAGCGAAGATCAGTCGGTGGACCTGGGCGCCGTGCGCATGTTCCTCGAGAGCGGCCGCAAGTTCATCCCCCTCAAGGACGGCAGCTTCGCCGAGACGGACCTCGACGAGCTCGGGCGCGTGGCGACGATGCTCGAGGAGGCCGGCGCGCTGCCGGGCAAGACGCGCACGCGGCTGCCGCTCTTCCACGCCACGGCGCTCGACCTGCTCGCCACCATCGGCGACGTGGAGATCGAGGCCAAGGCGCGCAAGGCGATGGCCGAGCTGCGCGAGGTGGACGGCATCCCCCCCGCGAAGGCGCCCGAGGGGCTGCACGCCGAGCTGCGGCACTACCAGGAGGCCGGCCTCTCGTGGCTGTGGTTCCTCTACCGCCACGGGCTCTCGGGCGTGCTCGCCGACGACATGGGCCTGGGCAAGACGGTGCAGGCCCTCTCGCTGCTGCTCAAGATCAAGAAGGAGCAGGGCCACGCGCCCAGCCTGGTGGTGGCGCCGACGTCGGTGCTGCCCAACTGGGAGCGGGAGATCGAGCGCTTCACCCCGGAGCTCGAGGTGCTGACGTGGCACGGCGCCGACCGCCGCGACTTCGTGGAGCAGCTCCAGCACGCCGACGTGGTGCTCACCAGCTACGCGCTGGTGCGCCGCGACATCGAGGAGCTGCGGAAGGTGACCTTCCGAACCGTGATCCTCGACGAGGCGCAGAACATCAAGAACGCCGACTCGGCCACGGCGCAGGCGTGCAAGACGGTCGAGGCCGAGCACCGCATCGCGCTGACCGGCACCCCGCTCGAGAACCGCCTCACCGAGCTGTGGAGCCTCTTCGACTTCCTCATGCCGGGCTTCCTCGGCAACGCCGCCGGCTTCCACGAGCGCTACGAGCACCCCATCACGGTGCAGGGCGACATGGACGCCCGCGAGCGGCTCAAGAAGCGCATTCACCCCTTCATCCTCCGGCGGCTCAAGACGGAGGTGGCCAAGGACCTGCCCCCCAAGACCGAGGTCGTCACCTGGGTCGACATGGAGCCCGGCCAGCAGGCGCTCTACCGCGAGGTGCTCGAGGAGAGCCGGCGCAAGGTCTACGAGACCATCGACAAGGTGGGCTTCAACAAGTCGCGCATCTCGATCCTCTCGGCGCTGATGAAGCTGCGGCAGGTGTGCTGCGACCCGCGGCTGCTCAAGCTGCCGCCGGGCACCGCGCTGCCGCCGTCGGCGAAGCTCGGCCGCTTCTCGGAGCTGGTGGACGAGCTCGTGCGCGAGGGCCACCGCGCGCTCATCTTCAGCCAGTTCACCGAGATGCTCGAGATCCTCACGAACCAGGCCGACGACAAGAAGCTGCCGTACCTCTACCTCGACGGCCGCACCAAGGACCGCATTGGCAAGGTGGACGCCTTCAACGCGCCCGACGGGCCGCCCATCTTCTTCATCTCGCTCAAGGCCGGCGGCACCGGCCTCAACCTCACTGCCGCAGACTACGTCATCCACTACGATCCGTGGTGGAACCCGGCCGTCGAAGACCAGGCGACCGATCGTACACACCGCATCGGCCAGACCCGCGCGGTGTTCTCGTACAAGCTCATCACGCGCGGCACGGTGGAAGAGAAGATCCTCGGGCTGCAGCAGCGCAAGCGCGAGCTCGCCGCCGGGGTGCTCGGCACCGACACCGACGTCGGCAAGGCGCTGACCGAGCGCGACGTCGAGGATCTCTTCCGCATCGAGTAGCGCTGCGGTTCGTGCTTGCCGTGGCGCGCCAGTGCGCGAGCATCGGGCGATGCGCCGATGGATCGTGATGGCCCTGCCGTTGGCTCTGACCCTCGGGTGCGCGCGCGCCCGACCCCGGCGGGAGCAGGTGCCTCCGCCGCCTCCGCCCGCGCGCCACGTCACCTCGGTGCCCTGGCACCTGAAGGCACCTGACGGCAGGTTCGTCGACTACGTGATCCGCAGCTGGGCGCCGGTCGGGCCCGGCCTGGTGATCGACGGGAAGCCGGTGCCGCCCGACACCAGGCTGTTCGGCCTCGCCTCGCCCGACGGCAAGGAGCTCGCGCCCGTGGAGTTCCTCATGGGGCACCTCGACGTGCCGAACTCCCGGGTGGCCTTCGCGCGGCGCTGGCCCGACGGCCGCTTGACCCGGGTGCGGCTCGACGGCAGCGAGCCGCCGGTGGCGACCGACGCGAAGGAGCTGAGCTGGGCCATCACCAACGGCCGCTTCAACAACCACGGCCTCGACCCCGCCCAGGTGCGCAAGGGCCCGCTGACGGTGCTGGTCTTCGACGACGACTGGCGGGAGCTGTTCCGCCTGACCGACGTGGCGAGGCTGGAGGTGCCGGAGGCCTATCAACACGTCTCCTACCACCTCCACCAGGACTGGCCGGTCGAGCGGCTGGCCAGCGGCGACGTGATCGCGCACCACCTCGCTCCCGACGGTACGCGCTTCTCCGTCATCTACGATCAGCGCGGGCAGCCCCTCGGGCCGCCGCTGCCCCAGCTCTTTCGCATCCCCACGGGGGAGACGACGCGCGACTACGTCTTCCCCACCGCCGGAGGGCTCTTCTGGCCGCTCGCTCACGACGGCTCGCCCGAGGTGCTGTCGGCCGAGGTGCTCGGGGTGATCCCGTTGATCTCCCGCGCCCAGTGGTACCTCACGTACCTGGACCGCCTCGAGGGCTGGGCCGTGAAGGCCCGCACGCCCGCGGGCGAGCGCTGGGGCGTCTTCAGGGACCTCTCGGCCCTGCACGGCCCGCTGCCGGTCGAAGAGTTCGAGTACGACGCGCTGCACGTGCCCGACGAGGCGAAGGTGAAGTGGACGCCGTTTCACGTCTCGCTGCGCTCACCCTGGCTCGTGCTCCGGAAGGCGGGCGAGCCGCGCTTCGAGTTCTTCGGCTGGAGGCCCAAGGCGGGCGGGCTCGAGCGCTGGTTGCCCGACCGCACCTGGGAGTCGCCCCAGGAGGTCTGGGCGTGGGCCCTGGAGGCGAGCAAGACGCGGCAGGTCGCCTTCCAGGCCGAGCTGAAGCAGCAGCAGGCCGCGCAGGCCATCGCCCGGCAGCAGGCCGCCGCCGCGGCTGAGGCCCAGAAGCGCGCCCGCTTCGCCCGCTGCGAGGCCGGCCACTTCGTCGCCCCCGAGTGTCGCCAGCTCGCCCGCGAGCTCGGTGGCCCAGCCTTCGGTCGGTGGTGCGTCGCCAGGTCCGACCAGTGCACCGAGGTGAGGGACATCGAGCTGGCGCTCATGCGCATGGACCCCCGCACCAACGAGTACACGGCCCTGCGGCAGCAGGCCGATCGCCTCGCGCCCCCGCCGCCGCCTCGGCGCCGCGGCTTCAAGGTCGGCGACCTCTTCGGCACCGGCGTGCCGCGCGACCAGTCCTTCGACAACTACCGGCGCGGCTGGCAGAACTGGTACTACAAAGACGGCCAGCTCGTGACGAAGCCGCGGTAGCCGCCGCGCTCCCACGGGTCCCTCAAGGCCCTCTTCTGTACGGCTCCC
>CAYUZK010000122.1:0-18443 GCA_964449625.1 uncultured Archangium sp. | reverse complement strand
CTCGACCTCACCACCATCGTCACCGGGGTCAACCCCGGCGGGTAACCACCATGCACGCCTCGCGCCTCGTCCTCCTCTTCGCCGTCGCGCTGGGCGCGGCTGGCTGTGCCCCCAACCTGTGCGAGCGCTCCGAGAAGGCGGCGACCGCGGTGGCCGGTGACTGCGGCGACTTTGCCTCGCGCCCGCTGCTGGGCAGCTCGTGCACGACGAACCTCGGCGCCTGCAGCGAGGCCGACGTGCAGCTGCTCACCACCGCGGTGGCCTGCCTCGAGAAGCTGCCGGTGTGCAGCGTGGTGGCGAAGGACGCGTGGAAGCTGCAGGAGTCCACCTGCACCGACGCGCTGGTGGGCCTGTCGATGCCGTGCCTCGACGCCTTCTTCATGGGCAAGCCGCCCAACTTCGACGCCGGCGAGCCCGACGCCGGGCCGCAGCCCATCAACGACGGCGGCAGCGCCCTGGCGCTCTTCGGCGCCGTCGACGAGACGACGGTGGCCCTGGGGTGGACCCCGAAGCAAGGCGGCGCCGTGGCGCGGTGGATGCTGGTCCAGACCGACACCCTGGGCGACGGCCGCGTCGAGACGGAGTTCGGCGACGGCGCCACGCTGACCCTCACCATCGACGACGCCGGCACCGGTGGCCGCCGCTACTTCGTGGTGGGCCTCGACTCCACGGGCGCGGTGGTCGCGGGCATGCCGCTGTCCACGGGCATGGAGCCCGACGCCGGCGCGCAGTGCCGCACGGGCTCCGAGTGCGACGTGGACAAGGTGTGCGACCTGGGCCAGTGCCGCACGCAGACCTGCCAGTTCTCGATGGCCAACACCTGCCCCAACGCCTACCAGTGCTTCTCGCCGGGCGTCTGCCAGCGCACGGGCGACGCGGGCGTCTTCATGGGCGGCGGCTCGGTGGACGGCGGCGATCGCTCCCTGCCCTTCAGCTCCAACACGGTGAGCTTGCTGCCGGGGCCGGCGAAGCCCTCGCCGGTGTACGAGGTGGGCCAGGTCGCCGGCAAGCGTCCGGGCATCGTGGGCCTCGACACCGCCCGCGTCTTCCTGGCGCTCGAGCAGGAGGGCCAGCTCATCGCCCACCCGAGCAGTGCCCGCGGCACCGACTACCCCATCGACGCGCTCACCAGCGCCGGCCTCGACACCGTGGGCACGCGCGTGCACCTCGCGTGGAACGAGGAGAGCCGGGCCCTCTTCGCCTGCTACGTGGTGGGCCGCGGCGTGCGCGTGCAGAAGAGCGTCGACCTCGGGCGCACCTGGGGCGTGTCGGCGGTCACCTTCGAGCCGCCTGAGGTCGACGACGGTGGCATCTCGGAGATCATCCGCGACTGTGACATCGCGCCCTGGCGCAACGGGGGCGCGCTGCTGGTGACGGCCGAGACGGAGGCGCTCGTGGTGCGGCACCTGTCGACCGCGCTCAACGAAGACTTCAAGGGCCCGGCCTTCACCTCGAACTTCGCCGACGGCGGCGCCGAGGCCATCTTCTTCCCCGCGCACCCCTCGGTGGCCACCCTGCCCTCGTCGCAGGTAGTGCACATCACCTTCACCGGCAACCGCTACGTCAGCGGCGGCATCGTCGACACCGAGCCCTACGGCGTCTTCCGCGAGGGCTCGGCCAGCTTCTCGGCGGCCGGGCGGCTGACGGGCGTGCTGCCCAGCGCCACCCCGGAGGACTGGACGACGGTGGCCATTCACCCGAAGACCGGGCGAGCCCTGGCCGCCTTCACCACCGTGCAGACGGGCAACCAGATCAACACCACCTACCTGTCGATCTTCAGCCCCACGTTGCGCCAGTGGGCGACGGGCGCGCACCTGAACGCCTTCCTGGTGGACCAGAACACGACCGTGCTCTTCCCCGAGAAGGCGCCGACCGACCCGTGGTTCGCCTTCTCGCCGCAGCTCGCGCCGCTGCCCGACGGCACCTTCGCCTACACCTTCGTGGCCGGCCCGCGCACTGGCCAGACGGGCGACTACCGGCAGTACCTGGTGCCCTTCGACCTCGAGCGCACGGCGCAAACGGTCACCGGCAAGGGCTGGTACGTGCTGCCGGTGACGAAGGTGTCCGACGAGCGGGTGCTCGACCCCCGCGGCTCGCTCGCGGCGCCGCAGCCGCCGGTGTCGGCCCTGGCGGCCGACTCGCAGATCTCCGTATACGGCGTCTTCATTCCCGGCACGGGCTCGGCCGGCGACGTCGAGGGCGCGGCGCGCTTCTTCAGCTACCCCTGAAGGCCGCGCAGCCGCACCGAGGCCCGCGCGTGTCGCCACACGTCGGGCCAGCGCACCGCCACCACGGCTCGCGCGAAGCGACGAGGCCCTGCGCCCGGCTCGCGGCGCAGCTGCACCGCCACCGCCCGCGCCAGCACCCAGGCCGCCAGCACGAGCAAGGCCCCCGGCACCACCACCATCACCGCCACGAGTACGCCGCGCATCATCGTCATCACCCTGGCGTGGCAGCGATGCAGCGCGCGTGCCCACGAGCCTGGGCCCAGCTTCTGTGCGCTTGCGCGCTCGCGCCGCCTCGAAACCCCGAGGGCCCGTGGCAGCCGTGACCCGGTCACGCCCTGACACCCGTGTCAGTCCGGGGCGCGCCGACGAGGCGTGACGCGGTGGAGCCGGCCCGCTAATGAGCCGCCCATGAGCGCCTTCGCCACCATCGACGACGCGGGGAGCCGGCTGGCCCAGGCGGGCTACCTCCCCTCGCGGGACATCTCGACGGCCGCCTTCCTGATGGACCGCCTCGAGAAGCCGGTGCTCATCGAGGGGCCCGCGGGCGTGGGCAAGACGGAGTTCGCCCGGGCCCTGGCCACCTCGCTCGGCCGCGAGCTGATTCGGCTGCAGTGCTACGAGGGGCTCGACGAGGCGAAGGCCCTGTACGAGTGGGAGTACGCCAAGCAGCTGCTCTACACCCAGCTCCTCAAGGACAAGATCGGCGAGCTGATGGCCGGCGCGATGTCCATCCACGAGGCGGCCGACCGGGTGGCGGCCTCCGACGCGGTCTTCTTCTCGGAGCGCTTCCTGCTCCCCCGCCCGGTGCTCAAGGCGCTGCTCAGCGACGCGCCCACGGTGCTGCTCATCGACGAGGTGGACAAGGCCGACCCGGAGTTCGAGGCCTTCCTCCTCGAGGTGCTGGCGGAGAACGCCGTCACCGTGCCGGAGCTGGGCACGCTCAAGGCGAAGCACGTGCCGCGGGTGGTGCTGACGTCAAACAACGCGCGGGAGCTGTCGGACGCCTTGAAGCGCCGCTGCCTGCACCTCTACATCGACTACCCCACGCGCGAGCGGGAGCTGGCCATCGTGCGCGCGCGGCTGCCCGGCGTGAGCGCGAAGCTGTCGGAGCAGGTGGTGGCGGCGGTGGGCAAGCTGCGCGCGATGGAGCTCAAGAAGGCCCCGTCGATCGCCGAGACGCTCGACTGGGTACAGGCGCTGGTGCTGCTCAACGCCGACACGCTCTCACCCGAGCTCGTGGCGCAGACGCTCAACCTGGTGCTCAAGTACGAGGTCGACGTGGAGAAGGCCAAGCCCCAGCTCCACGCGCTCGTGCAGGCCTGAGGGCCGGCGGTCACTCCGCCGCGGGCGCCTCGGGCTTCGGCACCTCGTCGAACCAGCCCTTGTAGCCCAGCTTCACGGAGTCCTTCGTGAAGGTCTCCCCGCGCTTCTTGTCGACGACGAACCACTTCCCGTCCTTCTTGCCCACGAGGTAGGCCGACGCTTCGCCCTCGGCGAGGCCCTTCTCGGCCACCTGGAAGTTGTCCTCCGTCGTCTCCACCATGATGGTGCCCAGCGGCGCCACGCTGGCCGCGCCCACCTTGAAGTCCTTCATCCAGTAGTCGACCTTCTCGTGGAACCAGGGGGCCATGGGGTGGTCCTCCTTGCCCAGGCGCTTCTTCCGCTCCGCGATGGCCTCGAGGGTCTTCGGGTGCAGCAGCTTCTTCGCGTCGGCCCACTTCCTGGCCTTCACCGCGACGAGGTACTTCTGGAGCAGCTCCTTCGCGGCCTTGGCTTCGGGGGTGTCGCTGTCCACCGCGGCGGAGGCGGCGGGCGCGGCGGCTGGCCCTTCCGTGCCCTGAGCGAAGGCGAGCGAAGACGACACGGCACCACAGAAGAGCAGGCGGCGAAGCATGGGCACTCCGGGGAAGAAGTGAAGGACGCGCGAGGACTTACCACGCACGGCGCGTATTCATCATGGCTACAATCCCCCGCTCCATGCGCCTGCTCGTTGTCGCCCTCATGGTCGCGATTGCCGCTCCTGCCGTCGCGGCCGACGAAGACTTCCTGCGCTTCTACAACGCCGCGCTCCGGCTCCACGAAGGCCTCGAGTACGAGCGCGCCGTCGAGCAGCTCGCGCTCGCCCGGCGGCAGGCCACCACCGGAGACCAGATGTCGCTGGTCAACCTCGCCGAGGGCGTGGTGCTGGCCGACCTGAACCGCATGGACGAGGCGCTGGCGGCCTTCAAGGCGGGCCTGCTCCTCGCGCCCGACGCGCGGCTGCCGCTGCGCGTGGCGCCGAAGGTGGCGGCGGAAGTGGAGGCGTTGCGCGAGAAGGTGAAGCGGGAGCTCGCGCCGCTCCTCGCGAAGCAGGAGGCGGACCGCAAGAAGGCCGAGGCCGAGCAGAAGGCGCTCGAGCAGGCGCGGCTGGCGGCGGAGCAGCAGAAGGCGCAGGCCGAGGCGAGCGCGCGCGAGGCCCAGCGGCTCGAGGACGACAAGCGCAAGGCCGAGGCCGAGGCCAAGGCGAAGGAGGCGGCGACGCTGCTCGCCGAGGCCGAGGCGAAGCTCAAGGAGATCGCCCGCCTCGAGGAGGAGCGGAAGAAGTCGCTGCTCGTCAGCGACAAGCCGGTGAAGCAGGTGGTGCTCCTGCCGCAGCCGCCGGCCGAGGCGCCGCCGCCCATCGTGGTGACGGGCGCCCCGCCCTCGCGCGCGCCCATGGTGATGACGCTGGTGTTCCTCGCCGCCGGGGCCGCCGCGGCGGGCGTCGGCGGCTACTTCGGCAGCCAGTCACAGCAGCACGTGCAGGCGGCGCGCGACGCCGTGTTCCAGGACGACGCGCGGCGATCGCTCGAGCGGGCCGGCGGCGACGCCACGGTGGCCAACGTGCTCTTCGGCACCGCGGGCGGCATGGCCGCCGGCGCGCTCATCAGCGCCATCGTCTGGGGCACCTCGTCGGTGCCGCTGCCGCTCCCCGCGAGCGGCGCGACGACGGAGGACGCGCGATGAAGCGCCTCGCGTGGGTGGCGCTGCTGGCGCTCGGGTGCACCGTGCCGCAGCTCTCGGAGCTGGGTGACAAGCGCTGCGACGTGGACGCCGGCCGGCTGTGCGCCGACGGCTACGTGTGCGCGCTGGGCACCTGCCGCATTCCCGCGGGGGGCGCGTGCACCGAGGGGCAGACGAAGCCCTGCGGCACCGACGTGGGCGAGTGCGCCCGCGGCACCCAGCGCTGCGTGGCCGGCGTCTTCGGCGAGTGCGAGGGCGAGGTGGGCCCCGCCGCCGAGCAGTGCGACGGCAAGGACAACGACTGCGACGGCGAGACAGACGAAGAGCTCGCCGCCGCGCCGGCCTGCGAGAAGCAGCTGGGCGTGTGCCAGGGCGCCACGCAGGCCTGCGTGGACGGCGGCTACGTCGGCGGCTGCGGCGCGGCCGAGTACGGCGCCGACTACCAGGCCGTCGAGGAGCGCTGCGACGGCAAGGACAACGACTGCGACGGCGAGTCGGACGAAGGCGTCGGCGGCGGCGCCTGCCCGGCCCAGGGCCTGTGCGCCGGGTTCCAGCGCGCGTGCACCCAGGGCGCGCCGGGCCTCTGCCTCGCCCCCGGCTACGAGCCGACCGAGGTGTCCTGCGACGGCGTGGACAACGACTGCGACGGGAGCACCGACGAGGACCTGGTGAGCGCGAACGCCTGCGGGCTGCAGCAGGGCGTGTGCGCCGGCAGCTTCGCGCGCTGCGCGGCCGGGGCCTACGAGACGACCTGCTCCGCCGCCAGCTACGGCCCCGACTTCGAGGCCAGCGAGGCGACCTGCGACGGCAAGGACAACGACTGCGACGGCGTCACCGATCGCGCCAGCGACGGCGGCCTGCTGCGCGTCGGCACCTGCGAGCTGACCCAGGGCGTCTGCGCCGGCGCGCGCCGCGCCTGCCTGGCGGGCAACGGCGAGGCGCCCTGCACCGCCGCCTCCTACGGCCCCGGGTTCCAGGCGACGGAGTTCGCCTGCGACGGCCTCGACAACGACTGCGACGGCCGGGTCGACGTCTCGCGCGAGGCGGCGCTCCTCGTCACGCCCAACGCGGCGTCGAACCACCTGGGCCTCGCGCCAGCGCCCGGCGGCGGCTCGGTCGCCGTCTACGTGGACCAGCGCAGCGGCGCCTCGCGCGTCTTCTTCCGCCGCTTCGGCGAGGGCCTGGGCACCGTGGGCAACGAGCTCCTCCTGTCCGAGAGCACGGCCACCGACGCGATCCGCCCGGCCATCGTGCGCTTCGGCGCCGACTTCGCGGTGGTGTGGGTCGAGACGGTGGGCGGCGTGTCGCGCCTGGTACTCCAGCGCGTGACCGAGGCAGGCACTGTGGCCTGGTCGCGCGTCGTCGCGTCGCCAGTCTCCGTCTTCAAGAGCCCGCGTGTGGCGG
The DNA here is from genome assembly GCA_964449625.1 of uncultured Archangium sp. GTDB lineage: Bacteria > Myxococcota > Myxococcia > Myxococcales > Myxococcaceae > Archangium_A. The sequence goes on along the minus strand of CAYUZK010000122.1, from coordinate 11,829 downwards.
CCAACGCGGCGGCCGGCTCGCCGGTGCTGGTGACGTGGGTGGGCAGCGACCTCGCCCTGCGCGGGGCGGTGTACGGGGCCAGCAACGCCGAGCTCGAGCCTCCGCGCCCGCTGGTGGCCGCGCCCGACGCCGGCGGCGACCTCGTCTTCGGCGTCGACGCCGTGCGCCGCGTGAGCTCGGGCGACTTCCTCGTGGGCTGGGTCGCCCAGGCCCAGGGCACCTTCCGCGTGCGCTTCCAGGCCTTCTCCGACGCCCTCGCGCCGCAGGGCACGCCCCGCGAGGAGTCGGTGGCCGGCGAGACGGCCGACTCGCTGCGCGTCATCGTCTCCGGAGACACCGGCGAGGTCGCGGGCGCGTGGTTCGGCCTGAGCAGCGGCACCATGAGCCTGCGGTGGATGCCCAACGCCCTCACCTCCCCGGCCCCGGTGGTGGCGAGCACCTTCGCCGGCACCTCGGCCGATCTCACCCTCGCCACCGTCGGCGCCGGGGCCGCGGCCTTCTGGGCGCAGGTCGGCAGCTCGCCGCGCCTCATGGGCCGGCTCCTCGGGGGCGACGGCGGCGTGCGCGACTACACGCCCCAGGGCATCACCGCGCTCTACGCCCCCGGCGTCGCCTCGCTCGACGGCGGCGTGCTCCACGTCGGCTACGAGGCCGACCGCGGCGCGGGCCTCGATCTGTACGGCCAGGTGGTCTGTCAGCCGTAGAGGTGCGCGGTCGAATTTCGCCTCGGGGCAGCAGCCCTTCGTCTACCCTCCGCGCCTCGTGTCGGTGGCGGTGTGGCGGGCTGACGCAATCCCCCTCTGGAGACACTCCATGCTTCGAAACCTCGCTCGCGCCGGCGTGCTGGCCCTCGTCGTGCTCGCCGTCGGCTGTGGTGACAAGAGCCCGCGTACCGACGGCAGCGGCAGCGCCCCGGCCATCGGGCAGATCCTCCCCACGCGGGGCCCGACCGAGGGCGGCACGCTCGCGGTGATCCGCGGCAACAACTTCCGCCCCGGCACCTCGGTGTCCTTCGGTGACGCGGCGGCCGCCTTCGTCAAGGTGGTGGACTCGACGACGCTGACGGTGGTGACGCCGCCGGGCGCCGCGGGCAAGGTGAACGTCGTCATCAGCAGCAGCGAGGGGCAGAGCACCACCTTCGCCGACGGCTTCGAGTTCTACGTGAAGGACGGCACGGTGCCGGCGCCCTCGCTGGCGGCCATCGCGCCCAACACGGGCCCGGCCTCCGGCGGCACCGTCGCGCTGGTCACCGGCGACCACTTCCAGGAAGGCATCCTCCTCTTCGTGGGCCGCGCGCCGGGCAGCGACGTGGTGGTGGCCGACGCGATGACGCTGACGGGCACGCTGCCCGCCGGCGAGGTGGGCGCCGCCGACGTGGAGGTCACCAACCCCGACGGGCAGACCACGAAGCTCGAGGCGGCCTTCGCCTACTCCAGCGCCGAGGGCGTGCCGCCGGTGCTCAGCGCCGTGTCGCCCGTCGCCGGCAGCACGGCCGGGGGCACGGTGGTGGGCCTGGCCGGCTCGGGCTTCAAGCCCGGCGCGGTCATCTTCTTCGGCGGGCGCCTCGCGAGCGCGGTGACGGTGCAGGGCACGGCGGCCAGCGCGACGACGCCCCCGGGCGCCCCGGGCGTGGTCGACGTGGCCATCACCAACCCCGACGGCCGCTCCTCGGTGCTGCGCCGCGGCTACAACTACTACGTCGGCGGGCCGGTGCTCTCGCGCATCACCCCCAACTTCGGCCCGCCCGATGGCGGCACCGAGGTGGTGATCGACGGGCGCAACTTCGACGACCGCGTGGTGGCGACCCTCGGCGGCAGCTCGCTGCAGGGCCTGCGGCGCATCGACGATCGCTCGCTGGTGGGCACGACGCCGGCCGGGCCGGTGGGCGCGGCCGACGTGCGCGTCGAGAACGCCGACGGCCAGTCAGACACCCTCGTCAACGGCTGGGCCTGGGGCAGCGCACCGCCGCCCACGTTCTCCATCGCCCGCGTGACGCCGGAGATCGGCCCCCTCTCGGGCGGCACGCGCGTCACCGTCATCGGCTCGGGCTTCGAGTCGGGCGCGACGGTGACCTTCGGCGGGCAGCCCGGCACCGGCGTGCAGGTGGTCGGCGGCGCCACCATCTCGTGCGTGACGCCGGCGAACATGATCGGCCCGGTGGAGGTCGTCGTCACCCAGTCTGGCAACCGTGAGGCGCGGCTGCCCCTGGGCTTCTGGTACTTCGACCCGGCCCAGCGCGGCTCTCAGCCCTCCATCGCGGCGGTGTCGCCGGCGCTCGGGCCGCAGACGGGCGGCACCATGGTGCTCATCACCGGCGGGGGCTTCGCCAGCGGCGCGCGCGTGTACTTCGGCGCCGCCGAGGCGACCCGGGTCACCGTGGTGAGCGCCTCGACGCTCTCGGCGGTGACGCCGGCGGCCGGCGCGCCCGGCCCGGTCGACGTGCGCGTGCAGAACCCCGACGGCCAGGTCGTCACCCAGAACCAGGGCTTCGTGTACGTCGACCCGCGGGTGCTGGGCCCGGCGCCGGTGGTCTCGGCCGTCAACCCGAACAACGGCGGCTCGGCCGACAGCACCGCCGTCACCCTCACCACCCAGAACGTCACCCCCGGCGCCCTCGTCTTCGCGGGCGGCGTGCCGGCCAGCGGCGTCACCATCGGCACCGGCACGGTGACGGGCACCTTCCTGCCCCACGCGGCCGGCGCGGTGGACGTCGTCGTCACCAACCCCGACGGCAACAGCGGGCGGCTGGCCAACGGCTTCACCTACAATCGCTCGCCGCCGGTGCTGACCTCGGTGACCCCCAACACCGTGCCGCTCGGTGGCGGGCTCAAGGTGCTGCTCGCCGGCCGGGGCTTCGAGGCGGGCGCGACGGTGACGGTGGACGGCGTGCAGGTGGCCACCACCTTCGTCGACGACACGCTCCTCTTCATCACCGCGCCCGCGCACGCCGCCGGCACGGTGGACGTGACGGTCACCAACACCGATCAGCAGAGCAGCACCCTGGCCGGTGGCCTGACCTACGCCAACATCACGCTGGGCAACGCGCCGGCGGTGAGCTCCATCACGCCCGCCCGCGGCCCCACCACCGGCGGCACCGTCGCCCTCGTCATCGGCACGAACTTCAGCCAGGGCATCCGCGTGCTCTTCGGCAGCACGCCCGGCACGGGCGTGACGGTGATGAGCGACACGCGCCTCTCGGTGATCGCCCCCGCGGGCGCGGCCGGGGTGGTGGACCTGACGGTGGTGAACCCCGACGGGCAGTCGGCGCAGCTGCTGCGCGGCTTCACCTGGGTCGACCCCTCGCAGCTCGGCACGCCGCCGCGCGTCGCCTCCATCACGCCTTCGAGCGGCCTGTCGACCGGCGGCACGCAGACGGTGCTGACGGGCTCCGGCTTCCAGCCGGGCATGCTGGTCTTCTTCGGCGGCTACTCCGCGGCAGCGGCGGCCACGCAGAACACCGGCATCGCCACCGCGACGTCTCCGGCTGGCCCCAGCGGCCGGGTCGACGTGGCCATCACCAACCCCGACGGGCAGTCGTCGGTGCTGCCCCTGGGCTTCAGCTACACGCCGCGGCCCGAGCTGACGACCATCTTCCCGGCGCAGGGCCCCACGACGGGCGGCACGAGCTTCACCATCGCGGGCAACAACTTCGCGCCGGGCGCGCGCGTGTACTTCGGCGCCGTGGAGGCGTCGGCGGTGATGATCGGCTCGGCCACCGTCATCAGCGGCACCACGCCGCCCAACCCCCTGGGCGCGGTGGACGTGCGCGTCGTCAACCTCGACCAGCAGGAGGGCGTGCTGGTCGGCGGCTTCACCTACAACCCGCCCCCCAACCTCCTGGCGGTGCGGCCCGGCGGCGGCCCCCTCGCGGGCGGCACCACGATCCAGGTGACGGGCACGGGCTTCCAGCCCGGCGCGGTGGTGCGCGTGGGCGGCAACACGGCCACCGAGGTGCGCGTCGTCAGCAGCACGGTGCTGTACGCGGTGACGCCGGTGGGCGTCGCGGGCGCGGCCGACGTGCAGGTGACCAACGCCGACACGCAGGTCGCCAGCCTGGCGCGCGCCTTCCGCTACGACGCGGTCGACACGCTCGCCCGCAGGGCGACGAGCTACCCCGACGTGGTGGTGCCCATGGCCCGCGACGACGCGGCCTTCAAGTCTGACCTGGGCATCGCGAACCTCGCCGGCCGGCCCGTCACGGTGACGGTGACGGCCTACGACAACGCGGGCGGCACCATCGGCTCGCGGGCGCTGACGGCCGCCATCCCCTCCTTTGGGCGCACCATCGTCACCGACGTCTTCCGCTTCGTGGCCGCCGACCCGGCACAGCCCGACAAGACGGGCAGCGTGGTGGTGACGGCCGACGGGCCCGTGAGCGCCTACGTGCAGCTCACCGATCGCGCCTCGGGCGACGGCTTCGTGGTGCCGGGCGCGACGCTCGCCCGCGCGGCGGCGCGGCTGCACGTGCCGTACACCTCGAACGTGGGCGCCTTCCGCACCTGGCTCACGGTGCGCAACCTGGGCACCACGGCGGCGACGGTGGACATCACGGCCCGCGGGGCCGACGGCGCGCAGCTCGGCCGCATCGCGGCGCTCGCCATCGCGCCCAACGCGACGTACACCAACGACGACGTGCTGGGCACGATGAGCGTCACCAACGCCAACGTGACGCTGGAGATCAACGGCGCCGGCGCGCAGCTGCTCGGCGCGGCGCGGGTCTACTCGAACGGGCGCCTGGGTGGCGCCATCGAGGCGCGGCCCTACACCGACGCCAGCTCGAGCCAGGTGCTGGGCTACGTGCCCGACACCACGCTCGAGAGCTCGGTGCTCTACCTGAGCAACACCGACCCCTCGGGCGCCGCCGCGGCGACGCTCGAGCTCTTCACCTCGCAGGGGCAGAGCCTGGGCACGCAGACGGTGAGCGTGCCGGCCAACGGCTTCGTGGCGGTGCCCGACCTCGCGCGCACGCTGCTCAGCCGCACCACGCCCACGCAGACGGTCTCGTCAGTGTTCATCACCTCGCCGCGCGCGCTGATGACGTCGTGCTTCATCCTCTCCACCAGCAACAGCGACGTGCGGCTCTACAACGGCCACACGGGCGGCGGCATGCGCCTGGTGCTGCCGGCGGCGGAGCCGCGCACGGGCCTCACCCTCGCCAACGCGGGCCTGGCGCCGGCGAACGTGGAGATCGCCCTGCGGGTGGACTCCGGCGCCACGCGCGGCAACCCGCTGACGGTCACCATCCCCTCGCGGGGGCTCTTCAACGCGGGCCTGGTGCTCTCGTCGCTGGGCGCGGGCGCCGCGAGCGGCGTGGTCGAGGTGCGCTCGCTCTCGGGCTCGCCGCTGCTGGCCATCGCGCGGGTGGCCAACGATCCCGGCGGCGCGCTGGGTGACACCCTCGACCTGGGCACCATCAGCACCACGCCGTCGCTCGACGGGCTCTCGCCCAACTCCGGGCCGGCCACCGGCGGCACCATGGCGCGGGCCACGGGGGCGTACCTGCTGCCGCAGGCGCAGTTCCTCTTCGGCGACGTGCCGGCGACGCGGGCCTTCGTGTCGTCAGACGACACCGCGGTGGTGGTGAGCCCTGCGGGCACCATCGGCCAGGTGGTGGACCTGACGGCCATCAACTTCGACGGCACGGCGGCGAAGCTGCCCAGCGCCTTCGGCTACATGGATCCGGCCCTGCTGGGCGTGGCGCCCACCATCGCCTCGGTGGCGCCCGGGCAGATCTCGATCCTCGGGGGCACGCCGCTGCAGATCAACGGCGCGAACTTCCAGTCGCAGGCGCAGGCCTTCGTGGGGCTGGCACCGGTGACGGGCGCGACCCAGGTGAACCCCGGCCGCGTCGACGGCGCGGCGCCCCCGGGGCCGGTGGGGCTCACCGACGTCACCCTCACCAACCCCGACGGCCAGTCGGCGACCCTGACGAGCGCGGTGCGCTACGTGGTGCCGCCGCCCACCATCACCAGCCTGACGCCGAACACCGGCCCGGGCAGCGGCGGCACGACGGTGCGCATCAACGGCGCCGGCTTCCAGGTGGGCGCCTCGGTCAGCTTCGGCGGCAGCTCGGCGCCGACGGCCACGGTGCTCTCGCCGACGGACATCGACGTGGTCTCGCCGCTGGGGTCCGACGGCCCGGTGGCCATCACCATCGTCAACCCCGACGGCCAGTCGGTGACGCTCAACAACGGCTTCACCTACATCGCGCCGCCGAACCCCGTGCAGGTGACGCCCTCGTCCGGCCCCACCTCGGGCGGCACGTCGATCACCATCACCGGCACCTTCTTCCGCACCGGCGCGACGGTGGAGGTCGGCCCCAACCCCTGCCAGAGCATCGCGGTGCAGATGGGCGGCACGGCCATCACCTGCACCACGCCCACGGGCGCGAGCGGCCCGGTGGCGGTGCGGGTGACGAACCCCGACAACCAGGTGGGGCTGCTCAACAACGCCTTCACCTACCTCGCGCCGGTGCCGCCGCCCACGGTGACGGGCGTCTCGCCGGCCTTCGGGCCCGTGACGGGCGGCACCCAGGTGACGGTGCTGGGCACCAACTTCCAGGCGGGGGCCACGGTGCGCTTCGGCACCATCAACGCGACGGCCGCCAACGTCATCTCGCCCTCGGCCATCGTGGTCACCATCCCCGGGCAGGCGGGCCCGGGCTCCGTGGGGGTGACGGTGACCAACCCCGACAGCCAGTTCGCCACGCTGGCCAACGGCTTCAACTACTTCCAGCCCGCCGATCTCCCCTCGCTCACGGTCGTGTCGCTGACGCCGAACCAGGGGCCCACCACGGGCGGCACGGTGGTGTTCGTGTCAGGCCGCGGCTTCAAGTCGGGCGCCTCGGTGCGCTTCGGCACCCAGCTGGGGACGAACGTGCAGTACCTCGGCCCCTCGGCGCTCCAGGTGACCACGCCGCCGAACGCCGCGGGCAACGTGGACGTGACGGTGGTGAACCCCGACGCGGCGAGCAGCACCCTGGGCAACGGGTACAACTTCAACGACGGGGTCGTCTTCCGGCTGCCGCCCTCGCGCCTGCCGCTGACGCAGGAGCGCGGCACGAACATCACGCGGCTCTTCGACGTGGACAACGACGGCGATCTCGACGCGTACATCGGCCGCTACAACGTCAACTACGACAGCGACGGCAACGACCAGCTCTGGCTCAACGATGGCACGGGCACCTTCCTGCGCGACCCGTCGTTCACCGGTGATGGGCGCAACAACACGCAGGACGTCGTCATCGAGGACTTCGACGGCAACGGCACGAAGGACATGTTCGTCATCCCCTCGAACGCCGCCTACTGGACCGGCAACGACCTGGCGCGCTTCATCCGCAACTTCCCGGTGGGCCAGTACACGGTGATCAACCAGCAGGCGATCGCTGGCTGCTGCACGAGCTTCACGCAGCGCTCCGCGACCGTCGGCGACCTCAACGCCGACGGCTACAAGGACGTGTACGTCAGCGTCGCGGGCCTCGACTACTACTACCGCAACCAGCTCGACGGTGGCTTCGTGCCCACGCGCGCGGGCCTCCCGCCGATCAACGACGACAGCGCCGAGACCTGCATCGCCGACTTCGATCGCGACGGCGACGACGACCTCTTCGTCGTCAACACCAGCAACCAGCAGGCGAACTACTACCTGCAGGGCCCGCCGGGGACCTTTACCCTGTCGAACGCGCTCATCCCCGTGGTGGGCGGCGCGGGCGCGGGGTGCGTGGCGGCGGAGTTCCGCTCCGGCTCGGGCATCCTCGACATCGTCGTGGTGAAGGGTGGGCAGATCTACCAATACCTGGTGAACGACGGCACCGGACGCTTCACGGACGAGGCCGCGACGCTCAACATCCACCATCTCCCCGCGACGCCTCCCTCGCTCAACATCGCGCGCAAGCCGCAGGCGATCGACCTCGACAGCGACGGCGATCTCGACCTGGTCCTGCGCCACACCGACACGAGCCCCCGGTACCAGGCGTACATGAACGACGGGGCGAGCTTCTTCCTCCTCGGCACGGCGTCGCGGATTCCCGGCCTGCTCGACGCGCAGGGCGAGGGGGGCTGGGGCGACGTCAACTCGGACGGGCGGCCTGACGTGCTCATCCCCGGAGACGGCACGCAGTCGCGCCTGCTGCTCAACAGCCCCACGGGGCTGCAGTACGCCACCATGAAGACGATCCCCGAGGCGAGCATGTGCGTGCCCGACTCCGTCAACGTGGACATCGACGCCGACGGCGACGAGGACATCGTCTTCGTGCACGGCTGCAAGCGCTCCGAGGCGAGCTCGGGCTGCACCGTCGAGCCCGCCTCGTGCCGCGGGAACAAGGTGAAGATCTGGATCAACGACGGCGCCGGCGGCTTCACCGACGGCACTGACGCGAGGTTCCCTGCGACCACCTACAACGCGACGGCCATTCGCACCGCCGACTTCGACCTCGACGGCGACATGGACCTCATCATCGGCGGCTACACGGGCTACCAGGTGACCATGCCTGGCCAGAGCGTCTACCTGTACCTCAACGACGGCACCGGCGTGTTCACCAACGCCACGTACCCGCGCATTCCCTCGGTGGGGAACAACTGGGTCACCTCGCTGATGGTGCTCGACATCAACAACGACGGCGCGCCCGACATCATGGAGTCGGACACCGGCGACAACTGCGGGTGCCGCTACGGCTACTTCAAGCTGTACCTCAACACGGGCAACGGCTTCTTCTTCAACGTGTCGAACCAGTTGCCCTACACGCAGCTCTCGACGAGCTGCAGCGAGTCGGCACACACCCTGGCCGCGGGCGACTTCGATCGCGACGGCTACCTCGACGTGCACGTGGGCGTGAACGGCCGCGCCCGCCTCTGGCTGAACCGCGGCGCGGTGAACCCGGGCTTCTACGTCGACGTCACCAACTCCAACGTGCCGAACGTCTCCGACACCACGCTGGGCAACGTCGTGGCCGACTTCAACGGCGACACCTTCCCCGACATCTTCGCGTGCAACACGGGCACCGACCGCATCAACCTGGGCAACTCCCTGGGCGTGCTGTCGGACGTGACGACCACCAACTGGCCGGGCGAGTCGCAGCCCTACCCATACCAGAGCATGATCACCGGCAACCACGGGCCCGTGGCCTCGGAGTCGTGCACGGCCGGCGACGTCGACCTCGACGGCGACGTGGACGTGATCATCGCGGGCGGCAGCGCCAACGGCTTCAGCCACCGCAACCGGCTCTACGAGAACTCGGGCAACGCGCTGTTCACCGACCGCACGCTGCGGTCCATGCCCTACGACACCGCGTACACGCAGGAAGTCCAGCTCTTCAAGGCGAACGGTGACGCCCGCCCCGACCTCTTCGTGGGCAACTGCGGCCAGCCCTACGTCCTCCTCAACGGTCCGTGAGGCGCGCCATGAGGACCCCAGCCCTCCTCGCGGCGCTCGTCGCGGCGACCTCGCTCGCCGTCGAGCCACCTCCGCCTCCTCCCCCCGCCCCGGCGGCGAGCGCGGCGGCCGGTGAGCACGGGCAGTCGTGGCTCGGCGGGGCGGGCCTGCACCGCGCCCGCTCGGCCTTCGTGGCCAACCGCGAGCTGGCCGTCACGCTGCGCGGCGGCTTCTTCCGCGCGCCGCAGCTCACCGTGCCCGCGGGCATCGACGAGTACCGCAGCACGCAGTTCGCGGTGGCGTACTCGCCCTACGAGTGGCTGGAGATCAGCGGCATGCTGCGCTCGGCCACCATGGAGCAGCCGGCCTCGCCGGCGGGCAACTACTGGCTGGTCAACGACTTCTTCCTCAAGGCCAAGGGCAGCAAGACCTTCGCCAACGGCATGATCGCCCTCGGCGCGGAGGTCTACCTGCGCCTGCCGCCGCCCATCTTCCGCGCCGACCCGATCTGGCAGGGGCTGTCGCCGGGCGTCGGCGGCCTCTTCTCGTACGATCTCCAGAAGGCCGGCGTGCCGCTCGTGTTCCACGTCAACACGGCCATCTTCATCGACCAGTCGGTGGACTTCGCGGGCGGCACCGTCGACCTGACGCGGCGCTACGCGCTCGACGTCGTCACCTACAACCAGTGGCGCAGCACCGTGGCCCTCGAGGGGCGGCTGGTGGTGGGCCCGGTGGGCGTGCGGCCCTTCCTCGAGTACTCGGCCGACGTGGCCCTGGGGGCCCCGGGCGCGCCGCCGATGCGGCTGACGCCGGGCGTGCGCGTGCTGCCCTGGCGTGGGCTGCACCTCGACGCGCTGGTGGAGGTGGGGCTGACGCGCGTGACGGCGCCGGGCCTCATTCCCCTGGCGCCGTGGCACCTGCACTTCGCCATCGGCTGGCAGACGGGCGTGGACCCCTCGGGCGTCGTCGGCCCGGCCCCGGTGGTGGAGCGCGTGGTGGAGCGCGAGAAGCTCGTCGCCGAGGGCCCCACCACGGGCAAGGTGATGGGCCTGGTGCGCGACGCCGCGACGAAGAAGCCGCTCGCGGAGGCGGTAGTGCAGGCGCCGGGCCGGAACCGGCTCCTCACCGAGGCCGACGGCCGCTACGCGCTGGAGGGCCTGGAGCCTGGCCCCGTGAAGGTGGTGGTCGCCAAGGCCGGCTACGAGCCCCGCGAGGCGAGCGGGCTGGTGGACCGAGGCGGGCTCCTCACCCTCGACGTGGCGCTCCCCGCGCTGCCGCCCGAGCCGCCGAAGCCGATGGCCCTGCGCGGCACGGTGCTCAACGAGCAGGAGAAGCCCATCGTGGCCACGGTGTCGGTGCCGAGCGCGGGCGCGTCGCAGAAGTCGAGCGCCGCCGGTGAGTTCGAGCTCGCCATCGCCAGCGGCGAGCACGCGGTGGAGGCGAGCGCTGCTGGCTACCTCGCGCAGGCCCGCCGCGTCACCGGGAAGCCGGGCGACTCGGTGGTGATCGACTTCGTGCTCAAGCCGGTGCCGAAGCAGACGCTGGTGGTCCTCAAGAAGGACAAGATCGAGATCAAGAAGCAGGTGCACTTCGCCACCAACCGCGACGTCATCCTCCCCGACTCGGCGCCGCTGCTCGACCAGGTCGCCGCCACGCTGCTCGAGAACGCGCAGCTGACGCTGATCCGCATCGAGGGGCACACCGACGACCAGGGTGACGACGCCTACAACCTCGACCTGTCCAACCGGCGCGCCAAGGCCGTGATGCGCGCGCTGGTGGAGCGCGGGGTGGACTCGGGCCGCCTGAAGGCCGTGGGCTTCGGAGAGACCAAGCCCATCGCCGACAACAAGAAGCCCGCCGGGCGCGCGCAGAACCGCCGGGTGGAGTTCATGATCGAGGAACAGAGATGAGGGCGCCGCGCGTCTGCCGAGTGATCAGGCTAGACTCGGGAGCCTCGTGAGCGTCGCGCTGTCCACCGTCGGGAAGTACCAGGTCGTGCGCAAGCTCGCGGCGGGCGGCATGGCCGAGGTGTTCCTGGCGCGGGCCGCGGGGCCCATGGGCTTCGAGAAGCAGGTGGTGGTCAAGCGCATCCTCCCGCACCTGGCCGAGGAGGAGAACTTCATCTCGATGTTCCTGGGCGAGGCGCGGCTGGCGGCGCAGCTCAACCACCCGAACGTGGTGCAGGTCTTCGACTTCGGCGAGGCCGACGGGGCCTACTTCCTGGTGATGGAGTTCATCGACGGCATCAACCTGCGGGTGCTCTTCCGCCGGGCCATCGAGCAGCAGCAGCCGCTCCCCTTCCCGCTGGTGGCGCGCATCATCAGCCTCGCCTGCGAGGGCCTGGCCTACGCGCACGACTTCGTCGACCCGCAGACGGGTGAGTCGATCGGGCTGGTGCACCGCGACGTGAGCCCCGACAACATCCTCATCGCCCGCAACGGCTCGGTGAAGGTGGTGGAC
>CAYUZK010000121.1:0-18532 GCA_964449625.1 uncultured Archangium sp. | reverse complement strand
CGCCGCTGCGCCACCACTCGCCGCAGCGCCACCACACGCCGCCGCGCCACCACTCGCCCCAGCGCCACCACTCGCCCCAGCACCGCCGAGCCCCGCCACGGGCAGCACCACGCCCAGCGTCCGCTCGAGCTCGGCGCGCACGCGAGCCTCTGCGCTCACGTCAGGGCCGTCGCCGTCGAGCGCCGCGAGGCGCGCCTTCGCCGCTTCCGAAAGAGAGCTCATCGCGTCTTCTCCGCGTCGCGCTGCACCAGCGCCTCGAAGTGCTGCCGCGCGGCGCGCAGCCGCGTGTACAGCGTGTTGAGGTTGACGCCCGTGGCCTCAGCGACCTCGGGCACCGAGTAGCCCTCGACGTCCACCAGCACGAGCACCTCGCGGCGCTCGACGTCGAGCTCCGACAGGAGCCGCTCCACCTGCCGCACGCCCTCGCGCGCCGACGTCACCGCCTCGGGGCCGCTGGTGGCGCTGGCCCAGGCCTCCGAGACGGCCTCCGTGGGCCGCTGCTTGCGCCGCGCGTCGCTCGCCACCCGCATGGCGATGCCCAGCAGCCAGGTGCGCGTCGTCGAGCGCCCCTCGAAGTCGCCCCAGCGCCGGAAGGCCGTGACGAAGACCTCCTGCGCGGCGTCGTCGACGAAGGCCGGGTGTACGCCCAGGCGCTTGAGGGCGCGCCACACCGCGGCGAAGTGCGCCCCGTAGAGGGCGCCGAACTCCGCGGAATCAGGCGGCTGCGACATGGGGTGAACCCGGGCGACGGCGGTCACGACCCTTGAGTGGGCCCACGCCGCTGGTTCCGTTGGGGGAAAGCGCCCGTCAGAGCTTCTCGTCGACGACGGCCTGGGCGCGGAGCTCCTGCACGTACTGGTCGGTGTACTTCTCGAGCTGGCCGCGCAGCATGCGCTCGCGGAGCTGGTCCTTCACCTCGTCGAGGGGCGGCGCGGCGAGGGCCCGGCGCTCCTCGACCTTGAGCACGTGCCAGCCGAACTTGGTGCGGATGGGGTCCGAGATGCCGCCCACCGGCAGCGTGAAGGCCGCGCGCTCGAACTCGGCCACCATCACGCCGCGCTTGAAGAAGCCCAGGTCGCCGCCCTCGGCCGCCGAGGGGCCCTCGCTCTTCTTCTTCGCCAGCTCGATGAAGCTGACGCCCGGCTGCCGGGCCTCGGTCATCAGCGCCACGGCCTTGAGGCGGGCCGCTTCGATCTGCTCCGGCGTGGCCTTGGGCGCGACCTGCACCAGCAGGTGCCGCGCGTGCACCTCGAACTCGTTGGCCTCGTCGTGCGCCCACTTCGCGTACTCGGCCTTCAGGTCCTCGTCGGAGATCTTCACCTTCGCGCGCACCTTGAGGTTCACCAGCTTGAGCCGCGCGAGGTGCTTGCGCATGAAGGCCTTGTACGAGCTCAGGGTGTACCCCTCCTGGCTCAGGAGCTGCTCGAACTGCTCCGAGGAGATGTTGTTCTGCTTCTTCACGTCGTCCATGCCCATCTCGATCTCCGAGTCGGCGACCTCGATGTTCAGCTCGCGCACCTGCGACTCCATGAGCTTCTCGCCGATGAGCAGGTCGAGGCTCTTCTTCACGAGCTGGGCGCGGGTCTCGGCTCGGCGCGCGGCGTCGGGCTCGGCGCGCAGCCGCTGCAGCTCGGGGCCGAGGCGCGCCTCCACCTCCGAGAGCGTGATGATGTCCGAGTTCACCACCGCGGCGATGCGGTCCACCAGCTCGGCGCGGGCGGGCAGGGCGAAGGCGAGCAGGCTGATCAACAGGAGACGGGTCATCGGGGCCACGCCTTAGCGCGGCGGCGGGGTGGCGACCAGTCGGCAGGTGGAGGTGCCCCGCGCCCGGGCCTTGCTAACGCCCGGGCAGATCGCGGCATCCTGTGCCCACGCATGGCAGCGACGGTGGACGTGGCGGAGGAGGTCCGCGGCGAGGCGCGCCGCGAGGCCGGGCCACGCCCCAGGTGGCTGCCGCTCGTGGCGAAGGCGCGCCAGGGAGACCAGGAGGCCTTCCAGGCCCTCCACGCCGAGTTCGGGCGCATGGTGCACGGCCTCGTCATCAGCCGGGTGCCCGCCGCCGACACCGCGGACCTCGTGCAGGACGTGTTCCTCCTCGTCTTCCAGAAGCTGGCCACCCTCGAAGACGACCTCGCCTTCCCCGCGTGGCTCGCCCAGCTCGCCCGCAACCGCGCCGCCCGGCACCTGCGCGACGCCCCGCGCACGGCCCCGCTCCCCGAGGCGCCCGAGGCCGCCGCGCCCGACCGCTCCGCCGCCCCCGACGCGCGCAAGGTGCTCGCGGCGCTCTCGGCCCTGCCCGAGGCCTACGCCGAGACGCTCGCCATGCGCCTCGTCGAGGGCATGACCGGCCCGGAGATCGCCGAGCGCACCGGCCTCACCCCGGGCAGCGTGCGCGTCAACCTGCACCGCGGCATGGCGCTCTTGCGCGAGCGGCTCGGCCTGACGCCGAAGCGGGAGGCGCCCGGCGATGAGTGACTACCTCTGGGACAAGACAGGCCACGACGCCGAGGTGGAGGCCCTCGAGGCGGCCCTCGGCGGCCTCGCCTACGACGGCGACCCCCCGGCGCTTCCCACGCCCGCCCGCCGATTGCCCCGCGCCGAGCCGCGACCCGTCGTCAGCGCTCCGCCGCGGCCCTGGCGCGGCGCCCGCATGGCCCCGCTCGCCGTGGCGGGGCTCCTCATGCTCGTCGGCTTCGGCCTCGCGTACTCCGCGCTCGAGCGCGAGCGCGCCGAGGTGCGCAAGGGGTGGAACCTCGTGCCGGTGGTGGTGGCGGCCGTGGACCTCCCGGAGGGCACGGTGGTGACGAGCGAGCACCTCTCGCAGCGCTCGGTGCCGGAGCAGTTCGTCACCGGCTCCATCATCAAGCCCGACTCCGTGAGCTTCGTGCTGGGGCAGCGCGTGCTGGTGCCGGTGGCCGCCGGCGACGGGCTGCTGTGGAGCCAGTTCGAGACGACCCGCGCCGCGGAGCGCCTCGCGCAGAAGGTGCTCCCGCGGGCGCGCGCCCTCTCCATCGGGGTCAAGGGCACCGCCGCGGTGGGCGGCTGGGTGCGGCCGAGCGACGCGGTGGACCTCATCGGCACCTTCAAGGACCCGCTCACCAACGAGCAGGTCGCCGTGACGCTCATGCAGAACGTGACGGTGCTGGCGACGGGCAAGGTGACGGGCGCCACCAACGTGCACCTGCTCGCCGACAGCGAGCGCGCGTACACCGACGTCTCGTTGCTCGTGCTGCCCGAGGAGGCCGAGGTGCTGGTGCTGGCCCAGGAGCTGGGCACCCTCACCTTGACGCTGCGCCACCCTGACGACCTCGACGTGCTCGACGAGCGCGGCCGCGCGACGATCCACACGCTGCTGTCCGGCGAGCGCACCCGCGTGCTGCAGCAGAAGCGGTTCAACACCATCCAGGTCATCCGCGGAGCGAGCCAGGCGCCGGCCCCCACCAAGTAGCCCGCGGCGCTTGCGCCGGCCTCCCCTTGGGGCCCATCGTTGGGGCTCCATGATGACGGCGCTGCTGGAACAGCTGGGTCCCGACGCGCTCCTCACGGTCGAGTCCGGCGTCATCACCTTCGCCAACGTGCTGGCGCACCGGCTGCTCGGGGTCGAGCCGGGCACGCTGGTGGGTACGCCGCTCGACCGCTGGCTCGAGGCCGGGGAGCTCGCCCGCGTGGAGACGGTGCTCGCGCAGCGGGCCGACCGCTACCCCGACCTCCCCGAGACCTACCGGCTCCGCTGGCTCGACGCGCGCGGGGAGCCCGTCATCGTCGACGCGCGCTTCACGCACCAGGGCGCGACGCGCCTCTACTCGCTGCGCGACGCCACGGAGCACGCGCGCGCCGAGGCCCTCATGAGCCGCCTGGCGAGCCTCTCGCGCGCGGGCGCGGGCTTCCTCGGGGCCGACGCCGTGCTGACCGCGGCCGAGCCCGTCTTCGAGGAGCTGGGCTGGCGCGGCGCCTTCACCCGCCTCGAGCCGCAGGGCTCCGTCACCCTGCGCAGCGTGGCCTGCCCCCCGGGCGACCCGGTGGGGGAGTACGCGAAGACGCTGGTGGACCGCTTCGTGCCGCGGCACCTGACCCCGGTGCTGCACCAGGTGGCCACCGAGGGCCGCGCGGTCTTCCTCGACAACGTGCCCAGCTTCCTCACGGGGGCCGTCAACACGGCGCAGAAGCTGTCCGAGAGCCTCACCAGCAGCCGCGTGTACCGGAGCGCCTGGTGCCCGGTGCGCGACGCGAGCGGGGCCATCACCCACCTGCTCGCCATGGCGGGGCGGGGCATGACGGAGCGCGACTTCGTGGCGCTGCAGCTCTTCGCCGCGCAGCTCGGCGAGGCCAACGAGCTGGCGCGCCTCAAGGGCGAGCTCGTGCAGCGCGAGCGCCTGGCCGCCGTGGGCGAGATGTCGGCGGTGCTGGCCCACGAGATGCGCAACCCCCTGGGCGTCGTCTTCAACGCCGGCAGCGGCCTCAGGCGCTACGTCACCGGCGAGACGCCCTCGATGCTGCTCTCCTCGCTGCTGGAAGAGGCGGAGCGGCTGCGGCGGCTCACCAGCGACCTGCTCGACTTCGCGCGGCCCAGCACGCCCCCGCTGCTGCCGGTGCAGCTGCGGCCGCTCCTCGCCGACGTGCTAGCCTCGGCCCGCCAGGAGCCCACGGCCCGCCGCGCGCGGGTGGAGCTCCGCGTGCCCCCGTCGCTGCCCGACGTGCTGGCCGACGAGCTGCTCCTGCGGCGCGCGCTGCTCAACCTCGCCGTCAACGCGCTCCAGCACGTGCCCGAGGGGGGCCTGGTGACGCTGAGCGCCGAGGTCGCGGGCGGCGAGGTGAAGCTCCGCGTCGAGAACGAGGGGTCGCCCATTGACCCGGCGCACGGGCCGCGGCTGTTCCAGCCCTTCTTCACCACCCGCGCGGCCGGCTCGGGCCTGGGGCTGGCGGTGGTGAAGAAGGTGATGGACGAGCTCCGCGGGCGGGTCGAGCTGGAACCCCGCGATTCCGGGGCCTGTTTCGTGGCGACGCTGCCCGCCGTGTCGCGGCTCGACGTCGCTGGTTAACGCCAGGCCCGCGAGCCGGCTCCTGCCTGACATGCTCAAGGGAAAAGCGCCGCTGGTCGTCGCCGTGTGCCTGGCCCTCCTCGGCTTCGGCGTCGGGTACTCCGCCATTCAGAAGCAGCGGGCCGACGTGCGCAAGGGGTGGAACCTGGTGCCCGTGGTGGTGGCCGCGGTGGACGTGGCCGAGGGCACGCTCCTCACGATGGACATGGTGAGCCAGCGCTCCATCCCCGAGCAGTTCGTCACCTCGTCGGTGGTGAAGCCGGAGTCGGCCAGCTACGTGATGGCGCAGAAGGTGCTCGTGGCGCTCCAGGCCGGCGACCCGCTCTTGTGGAGCCAGTTCGAGACGAGCCGGGCGAGCGAGCGGCTCTCGACCAAGGTGCAGAAGCAGATGCGCGCCTTCACCATCGAGGCGAAGACGACGACGTCGGTCGGCGGCTGGGTGCGGCCCAACGATCACATCGACGTGCTGGGCACCTTCAAGGACCCCGAGAGCAACCAGCCGGTGGCGATGACGCTGCTGCAGAACGTGGTGGTGCTGGCGACGGGCAAGATGACGGGCACCACCAACGTCAACCTCCTGCCCGAGGGCGAGCGCGCCTACAGCAACGTCTCGCTGCTGGTGGTGCCCGAGGAGGCCGAGATCCTGCTCCTCGCCAGCGAGCTGGGCTCCCTCGCGCTCTCGCTGCGCAGCGAGGACGACATCAGCGTCACGGACAACCGCATTCCCACCACGCTGCGCACGCTCTTCGACGGCGAGAAGATCGCCCGCCACCGCCAGGTGCGCGCGCAGCTCATCGAGTTCATCCGCGGCAACGTGCGCAAGGACTCGGCCCCGTGAGCGAGCTGCTCGCCTCGCTCTGCCTGGGCGGCGGCCTGGGCGCGCTGGTGCTGGCCCTGTGGCCCCGGCACGGCACCGCGACGCGGTCGGCGGCCCCCCCTCGGCTCGAGCTCGACGACGGCACGCCGCGCACGCTCCACTGACGTGCTAGGGCGCGGGGCCATGGCGACGCGCGGCAAGACGATCCGCATCGTGGTGACGGGCGGCCCCGGGGGCGGCAAGACGACGGCCGCCGACCTCTTCCGCCGCGAGATGAACGAGCGCGTGACGCTGGTGCCCGAGGCGGCCACGCTGCTCTTCTCGGGCGGCTTCCCCCGCTCGCCGGAGCCGGGCGCGCGCCGCGCGGCGCAGAGCGCCATCTACCACGTGCAGCGCAACCTCGAGGACGCCCACGTCGCGCTCGCGCCAGACCGCATCCTCCTGTGCGACCGCGGCACGGTGGACGGCGCTGCCTACTGGCCGGGCCCCGCCCCCGAGTTCTTCGCGGCCATGGGCTCGAGCGAGGCGGCCGAGCTCGCCCGCTACGACGCCGTCATCTTCTTCGAGAGCGCCGCCGCCACCCGCTCCGGCGACCTGCGCAGCAACAACCCCGTGCGCACCGAGTCGGCCGAGGAGGCCGTGGCCCTCGACCGCGCGCTCCACGCCGTGTGGAGCCAGCACCCGCACTTCGTGCACGTGCCGAGCAACCACAGCTTCTTCAAGAAGATCAGCCTGGGCCTGGGCGCCCTCGAGCGCCTGGTGGGCACCGTCGCGCTGTAGCGCGCGTCACTCCTGCGCCTGGTCCGCGAGCCGCGCCGCCAGCGCGCACAGCTCGAAGGCCATGGGCGAGGGCCGGTCTTCTTCGTGGTGGCGCAGCGGCACCCCGCGCACGGTGGTCGAGACGTCCTCGAGGAGCTGCCGGGTGCAGGTGCGCGCCGCGACGTCGAGCCGCAGCACCTCCGTCAGCACCACGCGCAGGTCCACCGGCTCGAAGCCCGGGGCGCCCTGGAGCACGGTGTCGGGACCCAGCGCCTCGTCACACGCGCCCACGGCCGCGCACGGCAGCCCGGCCTCCTCGACGCGATGGTCGAAGTGGGCGAGCGCGTCGAGCTGCGGCACGGACACCTTGAGGAAGCTCGCGCCGTAGCCGATGGCCGAGCAGAAGACGGTCTGCTCGGTGAGCTCGAGCGCGATGGGGGTGGTCACGTCTCGCAGCACCGTGCGCACCTCGTCGCGGGGGAGCGGCGCCGCGCGCACCGGGGCGGCCTCCTGCGCGAGCGGCACGAGCTCTTCCGTGGGCGAAAGGCCACACCCGGCCACCAGCATCGTCGTCAGCACCAGTCTCGTCATCGGTCGTCTCCTCGAAGCGGCCGGGCTCCAGCGCTCGGCACCACCCCTCTCTAGGTGACGGGCGCACCATCAGACCAACAGCTCCTGGCTGTCGATGTCATAGTCCGTGGCTATGCCAGCAGCCGCCACCACCCCGTCCTGGGACGACGTGCGCTACTTCATCGAGGTCGCGCAGGTCGGCACGCTCACCCGCGCCGCCGAGCGCCTCGGCATCAGCCAGCCCTCCTTGAGCGCCGCGGTGCAGCGGCTCGAGCGGCGCTTCGGGTGCGAGCTGCTGCTCCGGAGCCGCTCGGGCGTCGAGCTGACGCGCGAGGGCACGCTGCTGGCGGCCCGGGGCCGGGCGCTCCTCGCACAGTGGGGCCAGCTCGAGCAGCACGTCGCGCGGCAGCGGGAGGAGCCGTCGGGCCGCGTCACCGTCGGCTGCCACGACGCCCTCGCCGCCCACTGGCTGCCGCGGACGCTGCCGGCGATGCTGGCGCGCTGGCCGCGCCTCGAGGTTGCCGTCGTGCACGACCTCTCGCGCCGCGTGAACGACCTCGTCGTCAGCCACGAGCTCGACTTCGGCATCGTGGTGAACCCGCTGCGGCACCCCGACCTCGTCGTCACCCCGCTCGCGGCCGACCGCTTCTCGGTGTGGAGCCGGCGCGCGGCCCTGGAGGACACGGTGCTCTACGACCCCGCGCTGCAGCAGGCGCAGGTGCTCCTGCGGCAGCTCGAGCGCCGCGGGGTGCGCTTTCGCCGCAGCGTGACCTCGGCGAACTTCGAGCTCCTCGCGCGCCTGGCGGCCCAGGGGGCGGGCACGGCGCTGCTCCCGGCCCACCTCGCGGAGCAGCCCCGCTACCGGCTGCGCGCGCCGATGAAGGCCCCGCCGGCGGTGCACGACGCCATCTGCCTCGTGTACCGCGCCGACGCGCAGCGCACCCCGGCCGCCCGCGAGCTGGTGCGAGCCCTGCGCGCCGCCCGGCCGCTGTGAGGGCACCGTCGCCCGGCCCGCGCGTCAGGGCTCAGGCGACGAGGCGGGCACCGCGCGGCCCGTCACCTGGGCCAGCGTCTCGTCGTTGACGGTGACGGCGGCCTTCTTCTTGAGGCCCTCCACCCAGGTCCGCTGCGCGTCGGCGCGCAGCTGGCCCAGCAGGCGCTCCTCGATGAGGCCGCGCACCTCGGTCAGCTCGCGCTTGCGCGCCGGCTTCTTCTCCACCACCCGGAAGAGGTGGAAGCCGTACTCCGACGACACCACCTCGCTGGTGCCGCCGACGCTCAGCTTGAAGACGACCTCGTCGAAGAGCGGCGGCATGGTGCCGCGGGGGAAGAAGCCCAGGTCGCCGCCCACCCGCGCGTCGGGCGAGAGCGAGTAGCGCCGCGCGAGGTCGCCGAACTTCTTGCCCTGCCACAGCTGCTGCTGAATGCGCTTCGCCTCGTCGAGGCCCTTCACGACGATCTGCAGCGCGTGCACCTGCTCGAGCTCCACGAAGTCGTCGGCGTGCTCGTCGAAGTGGCGCCGCAGCTGCTCCTCGGTGACGGCCACGCGCGCGAAGACCTCCTGCGCCAGCAGCTTCTCGATGGTGAGCTGCTCCCGCGTCGAGCGCACCAGCGCCGCGCGCGAGGTCTGGCTCTTGGCCAGGGCCTCGTCGAAGGTGCCCGCGGGGTACTCCGAGGCGAGCGCGAGCACGCGGCGGTCCACCTCCTCGGTGGTGACCTCCACGCCCGCCGTGCGCGCCGCCTGCAAGAGGAGGTGGCGCTCGACGAGCGTCTCGAGCAGCGCCTGCTTGTAGGGCTCCATCTGCTCCGGTGTGCGCGGGCCGTTGCCCTCCATGGCCTGCGCCTCGCGCGCGAGGAGCCGCTCGAAGTCGGCCCGGCCCAGCACCTCCCCGTTCACCGTGGCCACCACGGTCGGGTCCTGCCGCGGCTTCTGCTGCGGAGGACAGGCGGCGAGGGCGAGGAGCCAGAGGGCGAGCAGCAGGCGACGCACGGGCACGCGCCTACCACGGCGGCGGGCCCTCGTCCTCCTGGCGGGCCTTCAGCGCGTGGGCGGCGGCGCCGGCGGCGCGGGGATGAAGCCCGGCTGCGGCCCCTGCGCCGGCACCGCCGGGGCCTTCGGGTCCACCACCATCGCCGCGAGGGCGGCGTCGTTCAGCTCGAAGCGCGCCTCCTGCTTGAGCCGCGCCATGAGCGCGCGGAAGCGGTCCTGCTTCGTCTCGTTGGCCAGCAGCTGCGCGATGGAGGGCTTCGCCTCCTGGAGCGAGAGGTTCAAGGCGAGCTGCCGCCCGGCCAGCTTCACCACGTGGAGCGCCTGCGCCGTCTCCACCAGCGTGGGGTGCACCTCGCCGATGCGCGCGAGCCCCGCGGCGGCCTGGGCCAGCTCGGGCCCGAGCTGCGCCGAGAGCTCCTCGTCGGACAGGAAGCGCAGGTCGCCGTCGAGCTCCTTCGTCTTCGGGTCCTCGCTGTGCTGGCGCGCCAGCTTCCCGAAGGCCGCGGCGTCGAGGGCCGGCAGGGCCTTCACCTGCGCCAGCACCGCCTCGGCCTCGGCCCGGCGAGAAGGCGAGAAGGCGATGTGCGAGAGCCGCGTCATCGCCGGCTTCACGTAGTCTGACTTGTGGGCCTCGTAGTACTTCGCCACCTGCGCGTCGGGGACGTCACCGCTGGCCTCGTCGAGCTCCTTCTTGAGCAACAGCTGCACCATCACCCGCCGCGCGGCGTCCACCACCTCGGGGTCGTCGTGCAGGCCGCGCTTGACCGCCTCCGCGGCGAGCAGCTCGAAGCGCGCCACGCCCTCGACGTAGTCCTTGCGCTGCTCCACAGTCTGGAAGCGCGCGCGCGCGTAGGGGTTCATCTCGGCGAAGCGCTGCCTCACCTCGGCGTCGGTCACTGTCTCGCCGGAAAAGCGCGCCACCCAGGTGCCCGTGGCCGCGCCCGGCGGGGGCCGCCGCCGGAAGTCCACCTTCGCAACCCCGGGCTTGTCGCACGCGCCGAGGAGGAGCAGCCACGTCAGGGGCAGGGCGAGTCGCGTCATCGTGGGCGCACCAGCTACGGGCCTTGGCGGCCCGACGCAAGGCTCTACCGCCCCTCCAGCTCCTGGGAGAGGAGCGCCGCCGCGTCGTCGGGCAGCTTGAAGCGCGCCGTGAAGGCGGCCAGCGTCGCCGCGCGCTTGCTGGGCCCGGGCAGCGGGTCGCCGGCGTGCTGCGCGAAGGCGAAGGCCAGCACGAGGGCGAGGGCCGCCGGGGCCTCGGGCAGCGCCTCGGGCCAGTCGAGCACCGGCTGCACCAGCGCCTCGACGTCGGTGCCGAAGCCCACCGCGTCCTGGAACTCGGCCAGGGTGGGCACCTCGAAGGGCGCCTTGTTCTGCGAGAGGGCGGTGACGCAGAGGGCGAGGGCCGCCAGGCGCACCCGGGCCTGCGCCTTCGCGTCGACGCCGCCGCGCTCGGCCAGGCCGGCGGCGAGCGAGATGAGCTCGCGGGCCTGCGTGCCCCGCTGGCCCTGCATGCCCAGCAGCGTGTCGAGGAGCCGCGTCGCGAGCTCGACGCGGTGCAGGCTCGAGGAGCTCGAGCTGGCCGTGCCGGGGTCGGCGGCCACCTCGGGGAGCGGCGCGGCCTCGAGCTCGAAGGCCCAGCTCGCGCCGTCGCTGGAGGTGGGCGTCTCCAGCTCCAGCTCCAGCGCGCGCGCCGGCCGGTAGAAGCGCTCGCGGGTCGCGTAGAGCGCGCGCTCTCCGGCGCGCAGGGTGACGAGGCTGCGCTGGCCCACGGCGGCCTTGAGGGCCTCGAGGGTCGCGGCGTCCAGCGGGTCCCTCATGGCCACCACGAGCTGCGTGCCACCCTTGAGCGCGAGCGGCACGGCGTCGAGGCGCCGCGAGAGCTCCAGCGGCACCAGGGCGAGCGCGTCGGGCGCGGGCATGAGCTGCGCGAGCCGCTGCGCGGTGATGGAAGGGGAGCGCGTCAGCTCCGCGGTGGCGGTGACGGCGGCGTCTTCGTCGATGAAGCCCAGCACCTGCAGCGCCGAGGCGAGCGTGCCCCCCTGCCGCGTGACGTGCTCGTGCGCGGCGCCGAGCTGCTGGCGGGTGAGGGCGCCGCGCTCAAGGAGCAGCTCGCCCAGGCGCGCGTCCTTCGCGGCGCTGGTGGGCAGCGGCGTGGGCGCGGCGGCGGGCGGCTGCGGTGGCCGCGAGTCACCCGACTGCACCGCGAGCGCTTCGCGCGTCATCTTGCGCGTGGTGATGCGGGCCACCACCGCGCCGGGCGGGGTGACGGCGGGCCGGCCCAGCGGCGGCGTCACCGGTGAGAGCTGCAGCGGCTGGGTCGCGGCGCCCAGCCCCGTAGCGAAGGGCGTGCGGCCCCCGCAGGCGCGGGCGAAGAGGCGCGCCAGGGCGGCGTCGGAGCCGTCCCACCCCGCCTGCTGCAGCCCCTGCTCGAGCACGGCGGCCACCTCGCCCACCGCCGGCCGCGCCTCGGGCGACACCGCGAGGAGCGAGAGGAGCAGCGTGAGCCACGGCTCCGGCACCTGCTTCACCTTGTCGCGGGCGAGGCCTGGCCAGGCGGCGCACTGCTGCGCGGCGGCCGCGGGCGTCAGGGCGCCCCACAGCGGGCGGCCCATGGACAGCTCGAAGAAGACGAGGCCCAGGTGGAAGAGGTCTGCGGCGGGCCCGGCGCTGCCCTGGAGCTGCTCGGCGGCGAGGGTGTTGGCCTCGCCGCGCGCCGGCCCCAGCTCGGGGTGGCTCCCGGCCGCGGTGGCGAGGCCGGCCTCGAGCAGCCGCACCCGCCCGTCGGGCGTGAGGAAGACGGTGGAGGCCGAGACGTCGCCGTGGGCGAGCGCCTGCGCGTGGGCCGCCTCGAGGGCCGCGGCGACGCGCGCCACCAGCGCCAGGCCCTCGTTGGGGGCGATGAAGCCGCCGGCCTTCGTCAGCGAGGCCATCACCTGGCGCAGCGGCTCACCTTCCTGCAGCTCGCACACCAGCCACGGCGTCTCGCCAGCGAGGCCCACCTCGAGCGGGGTGGGCAGCCCGGTGGCGGCCAGCTTCGCCTGCAGCGGCACGAGGCGGTCGGCGAAGGTGGGCGTGCCCCACGGCGGCGGCACGCGCTTGAGCAGCACGGGCTTGTCCGTGCCGGGCGTCACGCCGACGAAGGTCTCGGTGAGGCCGGTGAAGGTGCCCAGGCGGCGGGCGATGCGGTAGGTGCCCAAGCAGGCCCTGTGGGGGAGTGGTCGCCAGCGCGGCGTCGGACGGTGGACAGCCGGCGTAGTGTAGAGCTTCGCGGCGAATCGGGCCATGATTCGCGGGCAATCCGCCGCCGTCGGAATCGGCAGGCGCCGCAGGCAAGGGAGAGCAAGACGTGAGACGACTGATGATCGCGCTGGGCGCGGCCGCGGTGGCCGGGTGTGGGCCGGTGGAGGTCCGCATCGACGAGACGAAGGGCATCCCCGCGCTGAAGGGCCGCGCCGAGGTGTCGCTGGGGAGCTTCACCTGCGGGCAGCCGGTGGCCGCGGGCGACAAGACGGTGCAGACGAAGGTGGTGGCTGGCGGCTGCGAGTTCACCTTCGACGACACCCTCGAGGTGGTGCGCCAGCAGGACTACGAGGCCATCCCCGAGCTCAAGGGCGCGACCAACCTCGTGCAGCGGGTCGAGCTGACGCTCAACACCCTGCGCTTCCTCGACGCCGACACCAACACCCCGCTCGACGTGACGACCCGCGTCACCGCGGCGACGCTGTCGGTCAACGGGCAGGCGGTGGCTGACAAGGCGGCGCTCGCGTCGTTGCCGCGGGTGGTGCGGCTGGAGGGCGCGGCCCTCACGCAGCTCAAGGCGAAGGTGGACGCGCGGCAGCCGGCGGCGGTGGCCACGCGCGCGGTGGTGGTGCTGCCCGACAGCCCCGCGCCGCCGGCGAAGCTGGTGGTGGACTATGACGCCCAGCCGGCGTTCATCCTCGGGCCGGGGGAGATCACGCTCTTCTAGTCTGGCCCTCAGTACGCGCAGTAGCTGGCGCAGCCGGCGACGAGCTCCACCCGCTGGCCCGGCGCGCACTGGAGCGCCGAGGCGGGCGAGCAGCGCGCCTCGGGCGAGCACGTCTGCCCCCCCGGGCACGCGTCGTTCGGCCCGCCGCAGCTGCACCGGGCGCTGGTGTTGGCGGGCCCTGCGCTGCACGTGGCCTGGGCGATGGACTCGCAGGTGCTGCCGGTGGGGCACCGGAGGCCGCAGCCGCCGCAGTGGGCCGCCTCGCTGCTGATGTCGGCGCAGGTGCCGCTGCAGCAGCGCCGCGACGTGGTGGAGCCGCAGAGCGTGCCGTCGCCCAGGGGCTGGTAGACGCAGTCACCGGTGACGGCGCTGCAGCTGGCCCCCGCCAGGCTCTGACAGGGGCCCGGCGAGGTGCAGGGCTTCGGTTGGCCGCCGGCGCAGGCGCTGGCCTGGCACGTCTCGCCGACGGTGCAGCCGTCGCCGTCATCGCAGCCGCGCCCGGAGCAGTCGGGGTCGAGGCAGTCGGTGCGCGAGTCGCAGTCGTCGTCGAGCCCGTCGCCGCAGTTCTGCTCGAAGGCCGCGCACTGGCCGCCGCCGCCACCGCCACCGCCGGTGCCGCCGTCGTCGCCCGCGCCGCCGTCGTCGCCTGAGCCGCCGTCCTCGGCGAGGCACAGGCCGTCGCGGCACACGAAGCCCGCCAGGCACAGCCCCTCGGCGTCGCAGGGCTGGGTCTCGGGGTCGAAGCGCGTCAGCAGCGAGCAGCCGCTCAGCACGCCAGCGAGGGTCACGAGGGAGAGCCAACGCATGCGGACACTCTCCCACGAATCGGGGCGAGGGGCGGAGGTCTGACGTAGGGTCCGCGCCATGGTCCGCCACCTCCTCGCCGCCGCGCTCCTCGCCGTGCCCGCCGCCGCGCACATCAAGCTGACGGAGCCCGCGAGCTTCCAGGTGACCAACGCGCTGGGCGACCCGCAGAAGCTGGAGCCCTGCGGCGGCGCAGGCACCGCGTCGAACGTCGTCACCACGGTGGAGGCGGGCTCGACGCTCACCGTCCGGTGGACCGAGACCATCGGGCACCCGGGGCACTTCCGCCTCGGCCTGGCCACCGACGTCGCGCACTTCGTGACGCCCGCGGCGGTGGTGATGAACAACGACTGCAAGAGCGCGAGCATCGAGAGCACGCCGAGCTACCCGACGCTGGTCGACGGGCTCTTCCCCCACACCACGGCCCCGTCCGGCGTGCAGCGCACCACCACGGTGACGGTGCCGATGATGAGCTG
Organism: uncultured Archangium sp.; assembly: GCA_964449625.1. Lineage (GTDB taxonomy): Bacteria > Myxococcota > Myxococcia > Myxococcales > Myxococcaceae > Archangium_A. The sequence continues at coordinate 4,110 of CAYUZK010000121.1, read as the reverse complement.
CGAGCGGTGCACGCTGCAGGTGCTCCAGTTCATGTCGGCGCACACGCCGCCGTGCTTCGACTTTCAGTGCGCGACGCTGAAGATCGTCCTGCCCGACGCGGGCGTGGCGGCGGACGCGGGCGCGCCGGCCGACGCGGGCGCGGGTGGAGGGGGAGGCGCGACGGACGCGGGCGCGGGCGGAGGGGGAGGCGCGACGGGCGGCGGTGCCGCGGGCGGTGGCGGCGGCGGTGAGGTGACGGACGCCGGAGCCCACGGCGGCGGAGACGGTTCAGCGGGCGGGTGCGGCTGCAGCGGGCTCGAGACCTCGGGGCTGCTGCTCCTGACGGCCCTGGCCCTGGCGCGCCGCCGCAGGCGTTCGGCGTAGACAACCCGGCACCCGCGGTACAGGAAGCGCGCATGACGACGCGCTCCGCAGCCCTCATCACCGGCGCCTCCGCTGGTCTCGGCGAGCAGTTCGCCCACCTCTTCGCCCGCGACGGCCACGACGTCGTGCTCGTCGCGCGCAGCGAGGCCCGCCTCGTGGCGCTCGCGGAGCGGCTCCGCGTGCACGGCGTGAAGGCCCACGTCGTCGCCGAGGACCTCGCGGCGCCAGGCGGCGCGCAGCGGGTGTTCGAGCGGGCGCAGGCCCTTGGGCTGGAGGTCGGCTTCCTCGTCAACAACGCCGGCTTCGGCAGCACCGGCGACTTCCTCGACCTGCCGCTCGAGAAGGAGCTCGAGATGCTGCAGCTCAACTGCGCCGCGCTCCTCGAGCTCTCGCACCGCTTCGGCCGCGAGATGCGCGCGCGCAAGGCCGGCCGCATCCTCAACATCGCCTCGACGGCCGGCTTCCAGCCCGGCCCCTTCATGGCCACGTACTACGCGACCAAGGCCTTCGTGGTGTCCTTCTCCGAGGCGCTGGCGCACGAGCTGGCGGGCACGGGCGTCACCGTCACCTGCCACTGCCCGGGCGCCACGGCCACGGAGTTCGCCGGCCGCGCAGGCAACGATCAGACGCGCCTGTTTCAGCGCCCGGGCATCGCGAAGGCCGAGGACGTGGCCCACGACGCCTACGAGGCGATGCTGCAGGGCGAGGTGCTCGCCGTGCACGGGCTGCTCAACTGGCTGGGCGTGCAGTCGGTGCGCCTCGGGCCGCGCGGGGTGGTGCGCGCGCTCATCGCCGCCATCAACTCGAGGCCGGAGTAGCGGGGCCGCGAAAAGAAGTCGGAATCCTCGCTTGGGGTGCCTGCATCCCCCTCCCGTTGGCGGCCAATCGAGGCCGAGCCCTTCGGAAGGAGCGAGCCATGAAGTTCTTCGAGACGAACGAGCACGTGGTGGAGCGGGTGATTCGCGTGGTGCTGGGCCTGGGCGTGCTGAGCTTGACGGTGGTGGGGCCGCAGACGATGTGGGGCCTGCTGGGCCTGGTGCCGCTGGCCACGGGGCTCATCGGCAGCTGCCCCCTCTATACGGTGCTCGGCGTCAGCACCTGCTCCATGAAGAAGGTCGCCTCCTGACCTGACGTGACTCCGCCTCCGCTCTCCGACGTCGAGGTCATGGCGCGCGCCGCGCGGGGCGACGCGTCTGCGCGGCGAGAGGTGGTGGTGCGGCACCGCGCGGCCGTCTACCGGCTGCTGCGGCGCCTCGCGAAGGACGACGCGTTGGCCGAGGACCTGCTGCAGGACACCTTCGTCACCGCGCTCCAGCACCTCGAGGCCTGGCGGGGCGAGGGCACGGCGCGCGGGTGGCTCTTCTCCATCGCGCGCTCGAAGGTGCTCATGGCCCGTCGCGGCGGCGCGGGCCACACCGAGAGCACCGACGACACGAAGCTCGAAGCCCTGGGGCTCGCGGCCGGCTGGGGCGCGCCGCTGGACCCCGAGGTCCTCACCGCGCGGCTCGAGGCGCACGAGGTGCTCGAGCGCGCCCTGGCCGCGCTGGACGACGAGGCCCGCGAGGTGGTGACCCTGCGCGACCTGGAGGGGGTGTCGGGCGAGGAGACGGCGCAGGCGCTCGGGCTGTCGCTCGCGGCGATGAAGAGCCGCCTGCACCGGGGGCGGCTGGCGCTCGTGGCGCACGTGAAGCGAGGAGGCACCCATGGCTGAGAATCGACAGGTGGGCGGGCTCTCGTGCTTCGAGGTGCTGGCGCAGCTCTCGGACTACCTCGACGGCGAGCTGGCGGCCGAGCCGCAGGCGAAGGTCGACGCGCACCTCTCTGGCTGCGATGCGTGCACCCGGTTCGGCGGCGAGTTCGGCGCGGTGGTGACGGCCCTGCGCGAGCGGCTGCGGCGCGACGACGAGCCGAGCGCCGCGGCCATCGAGCGGCTCGACGGCCTCACCTCCTGACGGGTCGGCTACGGCGCCGGGGGCGCGTCGGGCGCCGGTGCGTCGTCGGGCGTAGGCGCCGGCTCCGGCGTCTCCGGCGCGCCGCGGCGCTTCGCCCAGGCGAGGAGCGCCTGCTTCTCCACTTCGGTCAGCTTCGCCTCGGGGTGCAGGGCGACGTAGCCGGCCATGGGCATCTCGCCGGAGGCCACCATCTCCTCGGCCTCCTCGAGCTTGTGGGCCTGCCGCTTCGGCTCGTAGGCGCTCCAGGTGGAGAAGTTGAGGTGCTTGCGGCCATCGGCGACGTGCCAGGTGATGAGCCACGAGACGGGCGCCACGTCGGCGTACCAGGGCCACCGGGTCTCGTGGGAGTGGCAGTCGTAGCAGGCGCGCCGAAGAATCGACTGCACCTGGGGCGGCGCCACGAGCTCCCCGGTGACGGGCGGGTTGGTCTTCGCGGGCCGGACGACCTGGATGAGGAGGAAGAGGACGAGGGCGCCGAGGGCGAGCTTCGGGAAGAGCTTCATTCGGCCGCCGCCTAGCACGGGGGCCGCGGGTGAGGCTCGCCCGAATTCCGCACAGATGGCGCCGCTGTCGGGGTGTTGCACCCGCGGCGGCTGATCAGCCGGGTGGATCATCGGCATACTCCACCGCGGTGCTCTCCTTCGTGCTCCTCGCTGCCCTCGCGCAGGCGCCCTTCCCCCAGCGCGTGACGCTGGTGTTCGGCGGCGACGTCATCCCCCACGAGCCGCTCAAGCAGGTGGCGAAGCGGCGCGCGCGGCAGGGCGAGGCGGGCTCGCTCAACCACGAGGGGTGGGACCACGTGCTCGGGCCGCTGGGGCCGGCGCTGCGGCGCAGCGACTTCGCCATCGTCAACCTCGAGACGCCCATCGTCACGCTGAAGAAGCCAGCGCGCGGCGACATGATCTTCTCGGCACCGCCAGCGCTTTTGGGCGCGCTCAAGGCCGCCGGCGTGGACGTGGCCACCTTCGCCAACAACCACTGCCTCGATCAACACCGCGAGGGCATCGTCAGCACGCGGCAGCACCTCGAGGCCGCGGGCCTGCTGTCGGCCGGCGCCGACCTCGACGCCGCGCGGGCGTGGGCGCCGCTGGTGCTCGAGAAGAACGGGCTGCGCGTCGGGCTCCTCGCGGTGGGGCGCTTCTTGAACGGCTTCAACAACACGAAGGACGACGCGCTGCCGCACGTGCCGATGGTGCCGTACCCCAACGAGCCCATCATCGGCGGGCGCAGCGTCGAGCAGCTGCTCGGCGTCGTCCGCGAGCGCGCGAAGGAGGTCGACGCGCTCATCGTCTTCATTCACTGGGGCGCCGAGTACAAGGCCGCGCCGGCCCCGGAAGACCGGCGCCTCGCCCGGCAGCTGCTCGACGCCGGCGCCTTCGCCGTCGTCGGCCACCACCCGCACGTGCTGCAGCCGGTGGAGTACGTCGAGCGCAGCCAGGGCGGCCGTGGGCTCGTCGCCTTCTCGCTGGGCAACCTCGTCTCGAACCAGGACTCCGCGGACCCGCGCGGCCTCAAGCGCGACGGGCTCTTGCTGGAGCTGGAGCTGGTGCGCGAGGCGCCCGACGGCCCCGTGCGGCTGGGGCGGGTGACGGGCGTGCCGGTGGCGACCGAGAACCGCCTGGGCGCGGGCAAGCAGCGCAACGTGCAGGCGGTGCTGCTCGACGACGAGCTCGCCGCCATCGAGGCCCGCCTGGTGGAGCTCGCCGGCCGCGTCGAGCGCCCCGCGAAGGCCGAGCGCCGGGGCCTCGAGCAGCGGCGGCAGGTCGCCCTCGAGCGGCTCGCGCGCATCATGGC
>CAYUZK010000120.1:15075-18671 GCA_964449625.1 uncultured Archangium sp. | reverse complement strand
CCGGGCGCCGGCGCGACGGCCCCGGGCGTCACCGCTCGCGCGGAGCCCGAGCGCGGGCTGGCCGCGGCCTCGTCGGTCGCCTGCGGCAGGCCCGGGCGAGACGGCCGCATCGCCTTGAGGTCGGTGCGGGAGTTCTTCGGCGGTGAGGCCCCGAGCTCCATCTGCATGATGTCCTCGAGGGCGGCGCGCACGGCGTCCACCGTCGGGGGCCGCGCCTCGGGCGCCTTGGCCAGCATCTCGAGGAGCAGCTCCTCGAGCGACTCGGGGATCGTGGGCTCGAGGCTGCGCGGCGACGGCGGCTTGACCCCCACGTGGGCCACCATCACGTCCATCGGCGTCGCGCCCGTGAAGGGCACCCGCCCGGTGCACAGCTCGAAGGCGATGACGCCCAGCGCGTAGATGTCGCTGCGCGGCGAGATGTCGAGGCCGCGCGCCTGCTCAGGCGCCATGTAGTCGGGCGTGCCGGCCACCACCGACTGGCTCGTCTGCTTGGTGTTGCCGTCGAGGCCCAGGGCCCGCTTGGCCAGCCCGAAGTCGAGCAGCTTGAGGTACCGCGAGCCGTCGGCCTGGCGGCAGACGAAGACGTTGCTCGGCTTCAGGTCGCGGTGGATGACGCCGGCCCGGTGCGCCGCGGCCAGCGGCGCGCACATCTCGAGCAACAGCTCGAGGGCCTCCGAGAGGCTGATGCGCCCGCCCGGCTGCTTGAGGAGCCATTGGTCGAGGGCCTCGCCCTCGAGGAACTCCATGACGATGTACGGTCGCCCGTCGGGCAGCGTGCCCAGGCCGAAGATGTCGATGATGCCGCGGTGCCCGATGGCGTTGACGGACTCGGCCTCGGCCACCAGCCGGCGCACCTGGTGCTCGTCGCCCGCCACCTGCGGCTTGAGCACCTTGATGGCCACCCGCTTCTTGATGACCGGCTGAATGCCCAGGTACACGACGCCCATCCCGCCTTCGCCGACGGGCTCGAGCACCTGGTACTCGCCGACCTGCATGCCGAGCAGGGGGTCGTTGAGGCGGCTGGGATCTTGGTCGGACACGGCGTGGGGGAACGGAAACTGCCCGCTTTCCTTAGCTGGAACCGCCGCCACCTGCGAGCTTCAAGGCGATCAGATTCGACCAGCGGCGCAACTGCTGGCGCGCAAGGCGGACAATGTAGGCATGGATCTTCGGTACGGCATGCGCAGCGGGCGGGTGTTGGAGCTGCAGAAGCAGCTCAAGGCGGCGGGCCTCTTCCACGGCAAGCCCACCGGCTACTACGGCAACGTCACGCGCGCCGCGGTGAAGGCCTTCGAGCGTCAGCAGGGGTACCGCCAGGTCGACGGCGTGGCCGGCAGCACGGTGCAGGCGAAGCTCGCGCAGCTCTCGGCGCAGCCTGCGGGCCGGCGCGACAACCCGGTGACGACGCGGGAGCCCTCGACGGTGGGCTCGCCCCGGGAGACCGGGCGCGTCAGCCTGCCGGGCGGCGCAGGCACCCTGACGTGGGAGAAGGCCGCGGCGCTGGTGCGGCAGAACGGCGGCAAGGTGAACCCTGGCGGCAAGCCCACCGTGCTGGCGCTCCGCACCGGCAACGGCGCGACCCGCTCGTACAGCGACGTCTACGTGGTGCTCAAGCCCGGCGGGAAGCTGGCGGTGTTCCAGGGCAGCACGCGCCCGACGGGCACGAAGCGGGGCATGGCGATGCTCGAGCCGGGCAACTACGAGCTCTCGCCGCGCTGGCGCGACGGCAAGTTCAACAACGACGCCTTCCTCGTCAAGCGCACCAACGGCTCGCTCAACGTGGGCGTCGACCGCGACGTCAACGGCGACGGCACCTGGAGCCAGGCCGAGCGCGCGCGCAACGACACCTCGGGGGAGATCCGCCTCCACCGCGGGCGGGCCACCTCGACCTCCTCCGCGGGGTGCCTCAACATTCGCAACTACGACGCGTTCCTCCGCTTCGTGGGCGGCCGCGACGCGCGCTTCAACATGTCGCTGGCGACGAGCTGACGGGGCGTCACCGCGCAGGCGTCACCGCGGAAGCCCCGGCCGCTCACCTGCGTGCAGCGTGCGCCAGGCGCGCACCGAGTACTGCACGCTCGCCGCCGCGCCCAGCACGCCGCAGGCGATGGCGAGCGGCGCCCAGCCGGCGCGCCAGCCGCCCAGCACCGCCGCGAAGAGGGCGAACTGCAGCACCGTGGTGGCCTTGCCCAGCAGCTTCGCCCGGAAGGGGATGTGGCGGTTCCGCAGGCCCGGCATCAGGAACTTCGCCACCACCAGCGGCAGCAGCAGCACCTCGCGCGCGGAGGCGACGACGGCCATCCACCACGGGGGGCCGTGGGCGAGCCACACGGCGAGGAGCGCGGAGGCGATGAAGAACTTGTCGCAGACCGGGTCGAGCCACGCCCCCAGGTTCTCCGGGGGCACCCCGGCCCGGCGCGCCGCCCAGCCGTCGAGCAGGTCGGAGAGCGCCGCCGCCACCATCAACCCCAGCACCCACCACACGTTGCCCGGCGCGACCCACAGCAAGAGCCCCAGGGGCACGCGCACCAGCGACAGGAGGCTGGGCACGGTGCCCAGCTGCCGCAGCAGCGAGGGAGGAGCGGAGGCGGCCATCGCCGCGACGAGAGCACGCGCCCCGGTCGGGCGCGAGGGGCATTCAGAGGTCCACCAGCTCCGCGTCGAAGACGAGCGTCGAGCCCGGCGGAATGCCCGGCTTCGCCTCGCGCCCGTAGCCGCGCGCCGGCGGCACGGTGATGCGCCGCAGCTCGCCCTCCTTCATGCCCAGCAGGCCCTCGTCGAGGCCCTCGAGCACGTGGCCCTCGCCGACCCAGAAGCGCATGGGGCCCCGCTTGTACGAGGAGTCGAAGACGCCGCCGTCGAGCAGCGCGCCCGTGAAGTGGAGCTGCACCTTGTCGCCCTTCTTCGCGCCGCGCCCGTCGCCCTCGCGCAGCACCTGCGTCACCACGCCGCTCTCGAGCGTCACCGGCGGCTGCGGCGCGAGTGGCCTCTGGGGCTTCGTGCAGCTCGCGGCAGCGAGCGCGAGGCACAGCCCGGCGTGGAGTCGTCGCATGGCGCGCCATCATGCCCGAAGGCGCCCTCGCGGCGTTTTCTGCACACCCGGGGCCGCTGCCGGGTCAGGCTGCCGACGTCACCCCAGCCCAGGAGCTCCTCATGTCTCACGCCCTCACGAAGGCCCTCGTCGTCCTCTCGCTCGTCGCCGCGCCGGCCCTGGCCGCCGACTACAAGTGCAACAACGGGCGCGTCGAGAAGAGCGGCTCGACGAAGTACACCTACCGCGAGTCTTCGAGTGAGATCGTCATCGAGAAGAGCGGCTCCACGAAGGGCAAGGCCGTCAAGCGCGGCTCGAAGTGGTACGTCGAGGTGAGCGGCAGCACCCAGGCCACCTTCGAGAACGGCCGCATCGAGAAGAGCGGCTCGAGCTGGGCGAAGGTCGACGAGGCCCAGCGCACCTGGGACTGCAACGCCGACGTCGCCGCGACGCTGTGGGTCCTCGACCGGCAGGGCAAGCTGTAAGAGGGATGACTTCGGGAGCGCGCGTCAGCCCTGCTGCACGCTCCACACCACGGCGAACTGCAGCCCGGCGGCGAGCAGCA
>CAYUZK010000120.1:0-14975 GCA_964449625.1 uncultured Archangium sp. | reverse complement strand
GTGGCCGTCGAGGTGCCCGCGGGCTTCCCCGGCGTGACGCCGGCGGTCGACCTGACCTACTCGTCGTCGTCGGGCTCCGACCTGCTGGGCATCGGCTGGTCCATGGCGAGCTACTCCATCGAGCGCATGACCTCGAAGGGGCTGCAGGCGTACGACCTCGAGGATCGCTTCGTGGTCGAGGGCAGCGAGGAGCTCGTGCGCGTCGCCCAGGCCGGCGACGAGGCGACCTACCGCAGCCGCTTCGAGGGCGGCTTCGTGCGCTACACGTGGAAGGGCCGCGGCGCCGGCGAGGGCGGCTACTGGACGGCCGAGTTCCCCGACGGGCGGGTGGGGTACTACGGCGCCGACACCACGGGCGCGAGCGTCGCGACCGCGCGGGTGCAGCTGCCCAGCTCCGCGAAGACCTTCCGCTGGCACCTCGTGGCCCTGGTGGACCGCTTCGGCCACGCCCTGAACGCCACCTGGACCAAGGACCCCGGCGGCACCTCGCTCCTCGAGCGCCTGGAGTACCTGCAGGACGGCACGAGCCAGCGCCACTCGGTGCGCTTCACCTACGAGACCCGGCCCGACGAGCTGAGCGACGGCCGCCCCGGCTTCAACCTCCGCGTCACGCGGCGCCTGAAGGACCTGCGCATCTTCTCGGGCACCGAGCTCATTCGCAGCTACGTGCTGACCTACGAGCCCGAGGGCATGTCGGGCGGAGCCTCGCGCCTGCAGACGGTGCGCCGCCTGGGCCGCGGCGACGTGGCCTACCCGGTGGTCTTCAACTTCGGCTACTCCAAGACGCTCGGCGGCGCCTGCGACGCGAGCTGCGAGAAGCCCTTCGTCAAGACCATGGGCACCCTCGGCGTCAGCTTCGCCCAGGGCAACGCCACCCTCATCGACATGAACGGCGACGCGCTGCCCGACGTGCTCGCGGCCGACCCCAACACCGGCGCGCACCGCATCTTCACCGCGCGCCTCGACGGCGAGGGCCAGGTCAGCTTCGACACCACGCCGCGCAACAGCGCCATGACCAGCAACGCCTTCAAGCTGGGCTCGCCCAGCGTGCAGCTGCTCGACATCAACGGCGACGGCTTCATGGACCTGACCGAGGCGCGCACCGACTCGGTGCTGTGCAACGACGGCTCGGGCGACTGGGCGGCCACCCCCTTCTGCAAGGCCTCGGGCAACGGCGTCGACGCCAACTTCTCGCTCGAGGACGACCCGGGCGACGGCGCGCAGGTCGACCCGCTCCACGTGCGCTTCTTCGACTACGACAACGACAAGCGCATCGACTGGCTGCGCACCGACAGCGCCACCTCGACCACCGTGCTCCACAACACGCCGACGGGCATCGTGCCGCGCTCGGTGCAGGCCATCGGCCACGTCTTCGACGAGAGCTCGCTGCAGCTGGCCGACATGAACGGCGACGGGCTGCAGGACCCGGTGCTCTTCAACACCGGCGGCACCTCGGTGACCGTCACCTACCGGCTCAACTACGGCCGCGGCCAGTGGGGCCCCGACGTGAACATCGTGCTCACGGGCCTCTCGCCCTCGCAGGCGACGAAGGCCGAGCTGCAGGACATCAACGGCGACTCGCTCGCCGACGTGGTGGCGGTGGTGGGCAACGAGGTGCTCGTGGCCATCAACCGCAACGGCGAGCGCTTCGACGCGCTGCGCACCATCCGCACCGCGGACCTCGCGACGGGCGCCATCCCCGACACGGGCGTCGCCGGCACCCTCGTCTCGTACGCCGACATGAACGGCAACGGGTCCGACGACATCGTCTTCATCACCGCGGCCGGCGCCATCTCGTACCTCGAGCTGTTCCCCGTGCGGCCGAACCTCATCTCGCGCATCGACAACGGCATCGGCGCGGTGCAGCTCGTCGCCTACGGCACCTCCATCGCCGAGCAGGCGCGCGACACCGCGGCCAGCATGCCGTGGAACAACAAGGTGCCCAACCCCATGACGCTGGTGAAGCGCATCGAGAACTTCGTGACGCTCACCGGCACCGACACCGGCGGCCTCAAGGAGATCACCGACTTCCGCTACCACTCGGGCTACTACGACGGCGTCGAGAAGCAGTTCCGCGGCTACGAGGGCGTCGAGCGCGAGCTCCTCTCGGACATGTCGCGCGACGCGCAGGAGCCCGGCCTCGTGGTGCAGCGCTGGGACGTCGGCAAGACCGACCCCGTCTTCGCCGGCCGGCAGCTCTCGCAGCAGACCTTCGCGGGCATGGCCCGGGAGCTCTTGCGCGAGGAGCGCAGCACCTACGAGGCCTGCCCCGTGGCGCAGGTGCCCGCGGGCACCCTGCCGGTCATCTCGTGGGCCTGCGAGCGCGCGACGACGGCCATCAACGTCGAGCGCGACCCGGCCAACGCCGTCACCCTGCGCGTCGAGCGCGACTTCGACGGCTACGGCAACGTGGTGAAGGAGCGCAGCCTGGGCGTGGTCAACCGCGGCACGCCCGAGAGCCCCTCGCCCTGCGCCGCCTGCACGGCCTCGGGCACCTTCGGCGACGCCTGCGGCGCCATGTGCCTGGGTGACGAGCGCTTCAGCGAGAGCGACTTCATCGAGCCCGGCACGGCCACCGGCGGCCTGTGGCTGACGAGCCTGGCGACGCGCGAGGCCTCCGGGGCCGTCGCCGGCCAGCCGATGACCGAGACGCGCACGTACTACGACGGGCCCGACTTCCAGGGCCTGGCGCTGGGCCAGGCGACGAAGGGGGCCGTCTCGCGCGTGGAGCGCCGCAGCGGGCCGCTCGCCGCCGACTTCCTCACCGTCGACCGCTACCGCCGCGACAGCCACGGCAACGTGCTCGAGGCCATCTCGGCCAACGGCTCGGTGAGCGACGCGACGACGTGGCGCCGCGTGTACACCTACGAGCCGGCGGGCCTGCACGTGGCCTCGGTCGAGGTGCGCGCGCCGGGCCCGGGCCACTCCGGCATCCGCCGCGACGTAGTGTTCGAGCCGGCCTTCGAGAAGATGAGCCAGTCGAGCAACTGGTACCCGGTGATGGGCGGCACGCCCCTGGCCACCGCGCAGCTGACCCGCTACCGCTACGACGACCACGGGCGCCTGCTGCGCCTGCTCGAGCCGGGTGACACCGACGCGGCGCCGAGCCAGGAGATCCAGTACGTGCTGGCCGACCCGGCCTCGCGCATCGTCATCAACCAGCGCTCCTCGGCCGCCGGCGCGCCCGACGTGGTGTCGGCCCGCTGCTTCGACGGCCGCGGCCGCCTCTTCCAGCGCCGCAGCAAGCTCAGCGACACCTCGTGGCAGGTCGATGGCTTCGTGGAGTTCGACGGCCGCGGCGCGGTGGTGCGCCGCTACCAGCCGTACCTCTCGGCCTCTGGCGCGTGCGAGACCATGCCGCCGGCCACCGTGCCCTTCACCCGCTACGTCTTCGACCCCATGGGCCGCCAGCTCTCGGAGGTCGAGCCCGACGGCTCGGTGCGCCGCACGGAGTACCGGCCGCTCCTCACGCGCTTCTTCGACGAGGACGACACCGACGCGGCGGGGCCGCACGCCAACACGCCCACGGTGGAGACCACCGACGGGCAGGGCCGCCTCACCTCCCTCACGCGCGTGCTGCAGTCGGGCGGCGCGGGCACGCCGGCGGTGACGCACCTGACGTACGACGCCATGGGGCAGCTGGCGACCGTGCGCGACCCCGCGGGCCACGTGCGCACGCAGACCTTCGACCGCCTGGGCAACCTCGTGCGCATCGCCGACTCCAACTTCGGCACCGTGACGCTGGAGTACGACCCCAACGGCAACGAGGTGAAGCGCACCAGCGCCGTGGGCGTGGTGCGGGTGCAGGCGTTCGACGGCGCGAACCGCGTGGTGAGCCGCTACGACGAGGCCGACCGCGCCGCCACGGAGCGCACCTGGGCGTACGATCGCCTCGAGGGCTGCGCCGAGTGCACCAACACCGGCGGCAACCTCGCGCGGGTGACCTGGCCCGGCGGCGCGGGCGGCGGCGAAGACCGCCTGGGCTACGACGCCCAGGGCAACGGCGTCTTTACCCGCCGCACCATCGGCGGCCGGCCCTTCACCATTCGCCGGCAGTACGACGGCCTCGATCGCGAGATCAAGGTGACCTACCCCGGCGGCCTGGGCCTCGACCGCGTGTGGGACGGCGCGGGGCGCCTCACCGCCATCCCCGGCGCCATCACCGGGGTGGACTACGACGAGCGCGGCAGCCTGGCGAAGGTGCGCTTCGCCAACGGCACCACCACCGACTACGGCTACGACGCTCGCCGCCGCCTCGCCTCCCTCGCCACCAGGGGCGCCGACGGCGCGCCGCTGCTGCAGCTCACCTACGCGCGCACGCCGGCGGGCGACCTCAAGAGCATCGTCGACGGGGCCCTGGCGGGCCGGGTGCGCCACGACGCGGCGCTCACCAGCGACGCCTGGGGCCGGGTGACGAAGGCCGAGCTGAGCGGCGCCGATGGCGTCGAGACGCTCGAGTTCGCCTACGACGCCATCGACAACATCGTGTCGGCGACCTCCAGCCGCGGGGCGCAGAGCCGCGCGCACGTCGGCGCCTACACCTACGAGGCCAGCCGGCCCAACGCGGTGAGCGCCGCCGGCGGGCTGAGCTACACCTACGACGCCTCGGGCCGGACGGCGACGCGCGGCGCGGTCAGCTACGGCCGCGACTTCGAGGGCCGCATCACCTCGGCCAGCGGCGGCGCCGTCGACGGCCGCTTCACGTGGGACGAGGCCGAGCGCGTGGCCAAGTTCGAAGGCGAGGGCACCGTCTGGTACGTCGACGAAGACTTCGAGGTGCGCGACGGCATCGCCACGCTCTACGCGCGCCTGGGCGAGGAGCGCGTCACGCGCCTCGAGACCGACGCGCTGGCGGCCGAGGTGCTCTCCGACCTCGCGCCGGCGTCGGGCACGGGCCCGCTGACGGTGGACGGCGACGGCGTCATCGACATCGCCGACGCGTGGCTGGCGCAGGCCAACGCCACCGGCGTGGTGCAGGTGTCGGGCGGTCCGGCGCCGTCTGCCACCGGCGCGCTCCTGCGCTCGGCGGCGCGGCGGCTGCTGCTGGCCGACGCCACCTGGCTGCACGCCGACCACCTCAACTCGCTGGTGCTGGCCACCGACGAGGCGGGCGGCCTGCGCGGCGAGCAGAGCTTCTACCCGACGGGCGAGGTGCGCGAGCGCCAGGGCTACGTCGACGACCACGGCTTCACCGGCCAGGAGCGCGACGAGTCCACCGGGCTGCTCCACTTCCGCGCCCGCGACCTCGACACCCGCACCGGCCGGTGGGACATGCCCGACCCGGCCTTCGAGGAGCTCTCGCCCGGCCAGGTGCGCTACCTGGGCCAGGCCACCGTGGGCTACGCCTACGTCGGCAACGCCTTCTTCGACGCGTACGACCCCACCGGGCTCCTCGGCGGCGTGAAGGACGTGAAGGGGGTCGGCGCCGCGGGCGCCGGCGCCAAGACGGCGAAGCAGTCGCAGAAGGCGGGCGCCAAGGCCAAGGGCAAGGGCGGCAACAAGGGCGAGAAGATCGCCCGCATCGTGCAGGTGGTGCTGGCGGTGACGACGGCGGCCATCTCCATCGCCTCGGCCGTGGTGGCCTCGCAGTCCACCTCCTTCGGCGACGCCTCCGCGGTGACGGCCTCCAACCTCGCCATCGCTGGCAGCTCCATCGGCGCGGCGGGCACGCTGGTCGGCTCGGGCATCGACGTCGCGGGCACCTTCGGCTCGAAGAACGAGAGCGGCAAGGACGGCGCCGCCACCTCGCCCGCGGCGCCCGCCAACGACGCCCCCGCGAACCCGCCCACCGACACCTCGACCAGCGCCGGCAAGGACACCTCGGCCCCCGGCAAGGCGCAGGGCGGCGAGTTCAAGAGCGCCACCCCGACGGGCGCGGCGCAGAAGCTGGTGCGGCAGAGCGCCATTCGCATCGGCAGCCGGCCCCCGCAGCGCCCGCCGCCGCCGCCGCCCACGTACCCGCGCAAGACGTCCGACTCCGACGCCAAGTCCTCCTCGAACTGATGCCACGCCCCCAGACGCCCATGAAGAGCCTCCTCCTCTCGTTCTCGTTGTTCGGCGCGCTGGCCCTCTCGGGCTGCGCGTGTGGCCCCACCGAGTGCGCGCCGGGCGCCCGCGACTGCGCCTGCCGGCCCGACTCGGCCTGCGACGACGGCCTCGCCTGCGGCCCCGCGAACCTCTGCGTGCCGCCGGTGACGGCGGGCGTCGCGGTGGACGACGCGGCGGCCCGCGGCTGCGAGCTGCTCCTCACCGAGGCGCCGGGCACCACCGTGGTGTCGGTCGCCTTCCGCGGCGGCGTGCAGGGCACGTGGCTGCGCCAGGCGCCGAAGGTGGCCGTCAGCTTCGTGGCCGGCGGCGACACCGCCCTGGCCAGCAACGTCGAGCTGGGCCTGGTGGGCCCGGCCTCGGGGCTCACCGTGAGCCGCAGCAGCTGCGTCGACCGCCTCGGCAAGCGCCTCACCAGCGCCCCCACGCTCCGTTGAACCGCTCCGCCAGCCCTTCGCCGCACCGACTCCTCCCTGGAAAGAACCTCATGCGCATCTCTCAACGGACCCTGACCCTGCTGTGTGGTGTCGCCCTCGTCGGCCTCGGCGCCGGCTGTGGGGGCCCTGGCTCCGGCGAAGACGCCGGCACCTGCGAGGTGGGCACGCTCGGCTGCGGCTGCGTGGCCGACCGCTGCGGCAAGCACACCAACGGCGAGCAGCTGCTGTGCATGGGCGGCACCTGCGACCTGATGGCCTGCCCCAGCGGCGAGCGCGGCTGCACCTGCCGCCGCGGTGAGAGCTGCAACGCCCCCGGCGACAGCTGCACCAACGGCTTCTGCCTCGCGGCCGACTGCACGCCGGGCCAGCAGGCCTGCGGCTGCCTCGCCGGCACCTGCGACGTGGGGCTGACCTGCATCGAGAGCACGGTCTGCGTGGACAGCAAGGGCTACGAGGGCGGCGCGTGCCTCGACACCGGCCGCTGCCACCGCGGCAACCGCTGCGACGCGTCGACGAACCGCTGCGTGTACTGCGACCCGGGCACGGCCGGCTGCCAGTGCAACGGCAACAACGCCTGCAACGGCGGGCTCACCTGCGCGGCGGGCCAGTGCCTGCCGGCCTCGATGCTGCCGCCGGCGAACCCCGTCTGCTACTCGCCGTGCCGGGCCGACCTCGTGGTGGACGGCGGGCGCGTGCAGTGCGGCCCCGACGACCTGCTCCGGGGCTGCCTGCCGGGCCAGGCCTGCGTCAGCGGGAGCTGCCTGGGCGCGGGCGAGACGAAGCCCAGCTGCGCCAGCGACCTGCAGTGCCCCTTCTTCCAGGTCTGCCTGCAGGGCGGCTGCTACTCGAACTGCGACGTCAACGCCGACTGCGCCTCGGGCATGGGTTGCTACAAGCACGCCTGCCGCCCGAGCTGCGTGGTGGCCCAGGGCCAGGCGGCCTGCCCCACGGGCACGGCCTGCACCGCCGACGACGGGCAGAACGGCTACTGCACGCCGGTGGGCACGAGCACCCAGGCGGCGTCGACCCTGCCCGCGGGCGGCCTGGTGCTGCCGGTGCGCAACCTCGAGCTGTCGAACGTGAAGCAGACGGGCGAGGTCATCGTGGTGCCGCGCAGCGACATCACCCAGGACGTGACGGTGCGCAAGCTGTGGCACCAGGTGTCCTACGCCGACGGCACCACCGAGCGGGTGGACGCGCCGGTGTCGGGGCAGGGCGGCTACCGGGTGTGCAACCCGGCGGCGAACGAGTGCCCGCTGTGGTGGCTCAAGCTGGGCGGCGCGGGCGCCATGCCCACGCAGGACCCGGTCGTCTCCTTCCGGCTGCCGCCCAACTGCTTCGACGACGTGACGGGCGCCGCGGACGGCGGCGCGGCGCAGCGGTGCCCCCGCGTGCGCGTCGAGGGCGCCGGCGCGGTGACGGCCGTGCGCTGGGAGGGGGCCCTGGAGATCTCCTCGGGCGACAGCCGCGCCGAGGTGCGGCTCTCGTACGTCGAGCGCCCCGAGGGCCAGTGGACCGGCTCGATGTACTACTTCGGCACCTTCAAGCGCACCGGCATGGACGCGTGGATCGCCTCGCAGGACAGCCAGAAGCAGAACGTGATGAACGTGGAGAACGGCCTCATTCAGCGGTGGGGCGCCCTGCGCGGAGGCAGCCTCGAGGGCTGGTCCGAGTTCCTCGCGGTGCTGACGGCGACCCGCACCGAGTCGTGGAAGTTCGGCACGGTGAAGGACCGCTGCCGCGCGTCGACCGGCGGCTCGCTGACGTCGGCCTGCTACCCCTACGCCAGCCCCACGAGCACGGCCGGCATCCGCGTCTACGTGCAGAACACCAACGCGGCGCCCATCCCCTCCGGGGTCTCGGAGCTGCCGGTGGCGCTCAACCTGCGTATCGACCCGGGCAACCCGCAGCGCTTCGAGGGCCGGGTCGAGTCGTCGATGGCCATGCACTACCCGGGCAACCCGGCCATCAAGCTGGAGTTCGCCGGGAACCCGGCGGAGGCAGCGGCCTGCGTGATGGCCGGCGGCTCGGACTGCATGGTGTTCCTGCGGGGCCAGGCGCACGTGACGCCCGACGTCAACCGGCTGGTGTCCACGGTGGGCGGGCGCTTCATCTCGGCCGACGGCACGTGCCCGACCGGCTTCGCCGCGGTGTCGGTGCCCTGGCTGGTGCCGGGCTTCACCGCGCAGACGACGCCGGGCGCCAACGGCCAGCGGGACCGCGTCGAGTGCCGCGACCTGCAGCTGCCCTTCGACACCGTGGTCAACGCCGACCTGGCGAAGGTGAACCTCGGGCTGGCCGGCGGCAACCCGGTGCCCGACGGGAACCCGCGCGAGCGCACGCTGCGCTTCATCGACGGGGCGCTCGTCAACCAGTCGGAGCTCTTCATTCTCTTCGAGGAGAGCTACGCGAGCTTCATCCCCGGGCAGGCGCCGACGACGGCCTACGGCTTCATGCGCCTCAAGCGCGCCGCGGCGGACCTCGCCGCCAACGCCTACGTGGGGCTGCCCACCACCACCGCGATGCGCACGCCCATTCAGCCGGGGGCGAAGTGCTCGGCGGGCCTGCTGACCAAGCTCGGCAAAGACAGCAGCTTCAACCTCGCCACGGCCAGCAGCGTGGAGCTGACCGACGTGGTGGGGCGCCTGCTCAACGGCACCGCCGGCGCGGCGACGCACGTGGCCGTCGCCAACCCCGGCGCGCAGGTGCACTACTGGTGTGAAGACACGGGCCTGTTCAACGGCGGGCCCGGCGACCGCGGGCAGCCCGGCGACGTGCGCGTGGAGTGCCCCGCGGGCAGCAAGGTGGTCTTCTTCTACACGGGCTTCAGCGGCACCGGCACCAACCGCACGGCGGCGCAGATGGCGGCCGAGGCCTGCCAGACGAACGTGGGCCCCGACGGGCGGGCGCGGTGCTTCGACACCCTCGAGCTGTGGCGGCTCGGCGGCGCGGTGGTGACGGAGTTCGACCCCACCTACACCTGCACCGACACCAACCAGGTGTACTGCAGCGACAACCGCCTCGACCTGCGCGCGGGCAAGAGCTTCTTCTACCGGACGGCGGTCACCACCGCGACGAACATGGTGGGCCTGCAGCCGCTCATCGACTCGGCGTTCCGGTACAAGACGCGCTTCCGCTCCACGACGGGCGGCTCGCTGGGCTTCGCGCCGCGCCAGTGCATTCCCGGGGCCGACTCGGTGCCCTACTGCTACGACCCGAAGGAGATCGAGGAGGCGCGCGAGCGCATCGACTGCCTGCTCGACCTCTACACCCGGGCCGACATCGTCGCGGGCACGAGCCCCCGCCTGCCCAACACGCCGACGCCGCTGCGCGACCGGCTGCTGACGCTGCTCCGGGCGAACTTCAGCCAGTTCAACCAGACCTTCGAGGGCTTCGAGCGGCTCTACGCCGAGCTGCTCATCATGCAGGGCGACGAGGCTCTCACCGCGGCCTACGCGTCGCGCTTCGACCTCGCGGCCACGGGCGGCGCGGCGTTCCGCGGCAGCGCCTTCGAGCTCAACGGCATCGACCTGACGGGCGTGGCCGGGGCCGAGATGTACCGGCTCTACGAGGCGACGCAGTACTACCAGCTCTCGCTCGACCGCCTGTACCTGCTGGGCGAGAACATGCGCGTGGCGCTCAGCCGCGGCGCCGTGGGCAGCGCGAACAACTTCATCAGCGCCGAGACGGTGACGATGTACCTGGAGCGCCTGGTGCGCGCCGCGGCGCAGAAGTCGCGGTCGTGGGCCGAGGTGGCCCGCCGGTACCAGAACTTCAACCGGCCCGACCTGGCGCGCGCGGTCATCGAGCGGGCCTACGTCACCACCTACCTCGAGAGCGCCCTCATCAGCCGGGTGATGCTGGACATCGCGCAGAACTCGCCGCCCAGCCAGCAGGACCAGATCCGCGTGACCATCGAGAAGGCGCAGCGGAGCTACCGCATGGCGCTGCTCGACATGCGCGAGGTGTACCAGCAGATCACCGACGAGGTGAACTTCTTCGGGTACCCGGCGGAGTACATCCCCTTCCCGGCGCTCGACTCGTCGTCGGTGAGCTCGGCCAACGCCTACGAGTCGCTCTCGACCCTCGCCAGGCAGCGCCTCGACCTCGCGCGCACGCGGGAGCAGACGGCGCTCTCGAGCGCGCGGCAGGGGCGGGTGGACGCGGTGCAGTTCCAGGGTGACCTGACCAGCATCCGCAACACCTACGAGAACCAGCTCGCGGCGGCCTGCGGCAACTTCAAGGGCGTCGATGGGCGCGTGTACCCGGCCATTCGCAAGTACGCGCACCAGGACCAGCGGGCGACGCTCATGGGCGACCCCTGCGGCCGCCTGGGCAACGGCGAGATCCACAACGCCATGGCCAACGTGAAGGACACGCAGCTGCGGCTGCAGGGCGTGCTCCTGCGGCACCGCAACATCCTCGAGGACATCGAGGTCGAGCGGCAGCGCGTGGCCGACGTGTGCGGGCTGATGAACCAGCAGGTCGAGTTCACCTACCAGCGCCAGCAGGACGTCATCTCGGTGCAGGACGAGATGACGCGCAGCCGCGCGCTGGCCACCTTCATCATGGGCAGCGTCGCGGCGGTCATCAGCTCCATCGAGGTGCTCGACTGCGAGATCCAGTGCGCGAGCTCCGCGGCCATGGCGGCGACGGTGGCGGCCACGGGCATCGCGGCGGCCGGCGCGCAGTACGCGACGGAGCTGCGCATCGCCACCGCCGAGAAGGAGCTCAAGGAGTTCGAGGCGAACACCGTGCGCTTCTCGTCGAGCTTCACCTGCGCGGGCGGGGCGCTGCCCGACGGCGGCACCTCGAACACCGGCATCTTGCAGGTCGAGAGCCAGGCGCGCGTCGCGTCGATGCTCAACGACACCCTCGAGGTGAAGGTCGAGGCCCTGCGCGCCGAGTACGCGCTGCGCGTGGCCATGGCCGAGGTGCAGCGCATGTTCAGCAACGCCCAGCGGGTGCAGGCGCAGCAGGAAGAGGCCGAGCAGCTGGCCATCGACGTGCAGCAGGCGCAGAACGACCCGAACGTGCGCATCTACCAGAACGACGCGGTGCTCAACGCCGACGTCTCGTTCCGCGACGCGCTCGCCACCGCGTACCGCCTGACGCGGGTCTTCGAGTACTACACGAGCCAGTCCTACGCGAAGAAGGAGCAGCTCTACCTCATTCGCATGATCCAGGCCGGCCAGTACAACCTCGAGAACTACCTGCTCGAGCTCGACAACGAGTTCATCGCCTTCGAGGAGCAGTTCGGCAACCCCGACGTGCGCGTGCTGGTGCTGTCGCTGCGCGACGACATCCTCCGCATCCCCTACGTGAAGAACACCGGCGAGCCGCTCGACGAGGGCGCCCGCATCGGCCTGCTGCGCGAGAAGCTCAAGGACGTGAAGCTGCTCGACTCCCGCGGCTACCTGACGCTGCCCTTCTCGACCGACGTCAAGTCGCTCTCGCCGGTGACGCGCAACCACAAGGTGCGCCACGTGGAGATCGACCTCCAGGGCGTGAAGATGGGCGACTCGCTGGCCCGGGTGTACCTGCGCATGGCGGGCACCGGCGTGGTGCGCAACGTGTCGGACGACCTCGACTACTACGTCTTCCCCGAGCGGCTCGCGGTGGTGAACGCCTCGTTGTTGGGCGCCAAGGTGTTCGACCCCGAGGTGTACCGGAACTACCGCTTCCGCGACCGCCCGCTGGTCAACACCCTCTGGGAGCTCGTGGTGAACCAGCGCGACGAGCTGGTCAACAAGGACATCGACCTGCAGTCGCTCACCGACGTGCGCATCTTGATCTACTACTCCGACTTCACCACCTTCTGAGAACGGGCTCCCCATGACCTACGCAGGCTCGATGACGCGCTGGCTCCCGCTGGCGTCGCTGGTGCTGGCCTTCGCCGGCTGTCCCTCCACGCCGCCCGTCGAGGAGGACGGCGGCGTCGACGCGGGGTGCGCGGGCCTGGTGGGCTGCGAGTGCGTGGCTGGCGCGTGCACCGTGGGCGAGTGCCTGGGCGGCACCTGCACCGACTGCCGCCGCGGCGAGGCGGCCTGCATCTGCCGCAGCAACAACACCTGCAACGCGGGCCTGCGCTGCGCCACGGGCCTGTGCCAGGCGTGCCCCGCGGGCGAGTCGGGCTGCCCTTGCGGCGCCGGCGACACCTGCGGCGCGGGCCTGGCGTGCGCCAACGGCACCTGCGTCACCGACACCTGCACGCCCGGCAGCGAGGCCTGCCCCTGCCGCGGGAGCGACCCCCGCTGCGACGGCACGCAGTACTGCGACGGCACCTCGCTGTGCCGCGCGTGCAGCAACGACGTCGAGGGCTGCCCCTGTGTGAGCGGCGCCTGCGCCGGCTCCACCGTGTGCGACGCCACCAGCATGCTCTGCCGCGCGCCCGTCACCTGCGCGCAGCTGCGCAACACCGGCGCGTGCCTGCCCAACCAGGCCTGCGTCGAGGCCGGCGGCGCTGACGCCACCTGCACCCCGATGGCCTGCGAGCCCCAGTACAAGTGGAACGGCATGGGCTGCGTGGCCTGCGTCACGGCCGACTGCGCCAACGAGCCCACCTGCGCCGCCGGCGACGCGGGCCTGGGCGACTCGTGCGCGGCGCAGAACCGCAGCTGCGTCACCATGGGCCAGGCCGCCTCGTGCGGGCCCTGCCTCTCGGGCTTCGCCCAGGACACCCAGGGCCAGTGCCAGCCGGTGCCCAGCTGCGGCACCACCACCTGCCCGCTGACGGAGTACTGCAACCGCACCGCCGCCCCCGTCTGCCTGCCGCTGCCGTGCGCCCCGGGCTCGGCCCGCGACTCGACGGGCACGTGCCTGG
Source organism: uncultured Archangium sp. (assembly GCA_964449625.1). Lineage (GTDB taxonomy): Bacteria > Myxococcota > Myxococcia > Myxococcales > Myxococcaceae > Archangium_A. The sequence goes on along the minus strand of CAYUZK010000120.1, from coordinate 1,670 downwards.
CCTGCACCACCACCTGCGCGGGCGCGGGCTTCTCGGGCCGCCACTGGCCCTTCCGCACCACGCTGGGCGTGTGCGTCTGTGAGACGCTCGACGGCTACTTCCCCGACCCGGGCGGGCCGGCCACCGCGGTGCTCTGCGACGCCGACGAAGACGGCTGGGTCAACGAAGACTCCGACGACCTGCTCTTCCAGACCGAGCCGGCCCTGCGGGCGAACTCGCGCTGCAACATCCGCTCGACGGACCGCGTGCGGCTCGTCGACGAGTACGGCGTCTGGGTCGACGTGCTCTCGTGCGGCGACGGCCTGAAGAAGGCGTCGGCGGCGCTGCCCGACGCCAGCGTGCCCAACGGCGGCATCGGCCTGCTGGCCGACGGCGGCCTGCTGCCCCTGGGCGACGGCGGGAGCCCGTGCAGCAGCGTCCTCCCCCTGCGGCTGCTCGAGACGCGGCGCAACGACACCCCCGGGCGCCCCATGGGCACCGCGGCGCCGGAGTACGGCGCGACGGGCCGGCGGCTCGAGGCGAACGAGCTCAACGCCCTCACCAAGGCCTGCGTGTCGACGGCGGCGGACTACAACGACAACAACCAGGAGGACATCAACGAGGTGCAGCCCCTGGGCGGCGCGACGGACCGCGATCGCCTCAAGGCCTTCGCGTACTTCATCGAGCTGCAGAGCGCGAGCTACGAAGACGGCGTGCTGGTCATCCGCGAGCGGTCGCGCTGCGCCCCTGAGTTTCCCCTGCGCTACGCGGTGGACGGCGGCCTCGAGCCCTTCAACCTGAGCCCGGGGCTCCCCGGCGGCGACCAGCCCTACTGGCGCAGCTGCACGCGCCAGCGAGACCCCTTCTTCTCCGCCACGCCGCGGCCGGGCTTCGACTTCGCCCAGTTCGGCTGCGACACCGCCTCCGGCACCTGCCTGTCGACGCCCCCGCCGCACCCGGTGCTGGCCGGGCCGGTGGACCCCAACCGGGTCCTCATGCGCGACCACGGCCTGTGCCGGCTCCGCGGGCAGCTCCCCGCCGACGGCTACTGGCGCGGCATGAACCACCACAGCCAGTTCAAGTGCGTCAACGTCGTCTCGGGCCCGGCCACGCCGGACAGCCCGGAGCGCGCCACGAGCGCCTTCGGCCCGGAGAACGGCAAGCTCACCTTCAACGAGTGCGTGGCGGAGCCCTGCGTGGCGGGCGCCGACGGCGGCTGCTCGGTGCCGCAGGGCGCGGGCCTGCAGACGCGGCAGCCCGTCCTCCGCTGCACCCCGAAGGCGGCGGGCCCGCTGGGCTCCATCGGCTTCGCCAGCGTCAACTACCTCCCGTACCGGAAGGTGGACACCAACCCCAGCTTCCCGCCCACGAGCGACGCCTACCCGACCACCGCCTACCAGGGCGGCTGCGTCAACGAAGACGACGAGCCGAGCGCGTACCTCTGCCCGTACCCGGAGTTCAGCCTGGTGAAGGCCGACGCCGACCAGAACTTCGGGCGCTACAGCTGCTACGGCCGGGGCTCGAATTTCCTGTGGGCCGCCGACAGCTACCCGGGGGGCCAGGCGCCCCGCGCGGTGCTGGTCTGGGCGCCGGCGACGGGCAGCGCCGACGGCGGCGCCGTGCAGCGCTGCAGCGCCGGCGAGGCGCGTCCCACCCGGCGTCCGGGCGCGCCGCCGCGCCGCCGCGCCTCG
>CAYUZK010000119.1:0-18690 GCA_964449625.1 uncultured Archangium sp. | reverse complement strand
CGACGGGCGGTGGCGGCGGCGCGACCGGTGGCGGTGGCGGCACCCCCGACACGGCCGCGCAGCTCACGGCGGTGCGCGCGGCCGCCGATCAGGGCAGCACGACGGTCACGCTGCCCGTGCAGGGCGCGCTCGTCACCTACGTGAAGGGGCTCGTGCCCGACGCCGGCACCACCGACCCCGCGGGCTTCTTCGTGCAGGCCGGGGGCACGGGCCCCGCGCTCTTCGTGGCCGTCGCGGCGGGCTCGTTGCCGGTCACCGTCGGCGATCGCGTGGACTTCATCGTGACGGGCGTCGCGCGCATCGGGCAGCTCCGGGTGGCCACCGGCGTCAGCGGCTTTCTGCGCCAGAGCGGCGGCAACCCCGTCAGCGGCCTCACCCAGTCCGTGACGAGCGCCGACTTCTCGCAGGCCGGGGTGCTCGACGGCTTCGAGAGCGAGCTCGTCTCGATCAGCGGCACGCTCACCAGCGACTTCGCCTTCGGCGGCGCGGGCTTCCAGTCGGCGGCGATGACCACGAGCGGCAACGCCGACGCGGGCGCGCTCCGGGTGCGCCTGACCAGCGCGCTGGCCGACACGCAGGGGCTCAGCGCCGGCTGCTCGGTGCAGGTCACCTCGACGCCGCTGTGGCGCTTCAACGCCCAGGCGCAGCCGTCTGCCTTCAACGCCACGGAGCTCGCCGGCACCACCTGCCCGACGCCGGTGCTCCTCTCGGCCACCGCGCTCACCGCCACCTCGGTGCGCGCCGTCTTCAACCGGCCGATGAACCCCAACTCCATCTCCACCAGCACGCTGAGCATCGCCGGGCTCACCGTCTCGGCCGTGACGGGCAGCGGCACGACGTGGACGCTCACCACCAGCGCGCACACCTCCGGCCAGGCGTACACGCTCACGGCCTCGACCTCGGTGGCCGACATCCGCGGCACGCCCATCAGCAGCAGCGGGCGCACGGCCGGCTTCACGGGCTTCGTGGTGCCCGTGGGCGGCGTGGTCATCAACGAGGTCGACTACGACAACGTCGGCACCGACAACGACGAGTTCGTCGAGCTCCTCAACACGGGCGGCAGCGGCGTCAACCTCTCGGGCTACTCGCTGGTGATGATCAACGGCTCGACCAACGCGCCCTACAACACCGTGGCGCTCCCGGCGGTGACGCTCGCGGCCGGCGCGTACCTCGTGGTCGGCTCGGCGACGCTCGTGGCCACGCTGCCGGGCGGCACGGCGTCGGCGACCTTCTCCGCGGCCTCCAACAACCTGCAGAACGACGCCGAGGGCCTCGTGCTCGTCAACGACGCCGGCGTGTGGCTCGACTCGCTGACCTGGGAGCAGGCGAACCCCGCGACCCTCACCTGGGAGGGCCAGCAGGTGACCGAGGGCGACGCGGGCACCAACGCGCTCGTCGACAGCAACACGCTCAACGTGTCCATCGGCCGCATCCCCAACGGCACGGACACCAACCGCAACGCGCTCGACTTCACCGTCAACTCGGCGCCGACGCCGGGCGCGGCGAACGGGCCCTGACCCAGGCTCACTCGCTGCGATCTTCGGGGCCCAGCCCCGCGAGCGTGACGAGGTGCTGCGGGTGGTACACCGTCCAGTGGACGCCACCCATGGGGCCCGGCGCCTCCATCACCCGCTCGATCCACGCGGGCGGCACGGCGGCCTCGCCGAAGACGGCGCCGAAGAGCGCGCCCGTCACCGCGGCGTTGGTGTCGGCGTCGCCGCCGCGGTTGACCACGTCCACCAGGGCGGCCTCCAGCGAGGGCGCGTGGAAGAGCTCCCAGAAGGCGAGGCGGTAGGTGACCCGCAGCGGCGTGGGCCACGGGAAGAAGAGGTGGAGCTCCGGGCCGTAGAGCTGCGGGTCGTCCTCCTGCGCCTGGCGCAAGTCTTCGCGCAGCACGTCGGCGGCCTCCTTCGTCTGCGTCACCCAGTCGGGCTCGCGCCGCCCCAGCGTCGCCGCGGCGAGCGACAGCTCCGCCTCCGCCGTCTTGAGCAGCGCCTCGGGCGTCAGCCGCTCGCCCGGCGCCGCCACCGCCGCCGCGAGGATTCCGTTGTACGTCGCGCAGGCGAGCTGGCAGAGCGGGTCGAAGTGCGTGATGGCCGTGTCTTCGAAGCTCGCGAGCTGCCGCGCCTCGCGCTGCGAGTGGAAGAAGACGCCGATGGGCGCCGTGCGCGCGAGCGGCGCGTTGTCGCGCACCTTCTGGAAGCCGTCGAGCCAGACCCGCCGCCCGGTGTGCTCCGGCCAGCGCCCCTCGAGCACCTGCTCCAGCGCCGCCTTCACCGCGTCGGGCACGTCGAGCGCGTGCGGCAGCCACCGCCCGTAGGCCTTCGCGGTCTCCAGCACGTCATAGCGCCGCAGGGTGCGCAGCGTCGTAGAGAGCACCTGCGCCAGCTCCGCGCCCCAGGACACCTGGCCGGCGCGCAGCTCGAGGCGCCCGCCGCCCACCGGCTCCACGTACGGCCCCTCATTCAGCGTGGGGAAGTCGGCCGCCGGCAGGTTCTTCTGCTCCGTGCGCGCGCCCAGCGCCTCACCCACCGCCAGCCCCAGCAGCGCGCCTCGCTGGCGGTCGCGCAGCTGCTCCGCCGTCGCGGAGGTCGGCGCCTTGAGCTTCTTTCCTGGCCGGGGCGGGGGAGGCATCTCCTTGAATTCTCCACGGATTCTGCGCCAGCGGCGTCCGTTTCGTCACCGCCCGTCGATCTGTGCGAAACTCCCGGCCCGGTCTGTCCGACAATGTAGGCGAATTCACACCCAAACCGAGTCTCGAGGGACCCATGTCGATCGACGCCATCCGCAGCTCGCTGACGAACGCGCTCCGCAACAACCGCATCACCCGCGACGAGATCCGCGACCTGGTGCGCTCCGCGAAGACGAGCGGCGCCACCATCGACGCCGGTGAGCGCGCCGAGCTCCAGGCCATCCTCTCGACGCACGGCTCCAAGTTCACCGCCGCGGCGAAGACCGAGTTCGCCCGCCTGCTGGGCGCCGCGCCGACGCCGACGCCGACCCCCGACCCGACGCCCGCGCAGCCTGAGAAGGTGACCCGCGAGACGCGCCAGCCGTGGACGACGACGTACTGGCCCATGGCCGGCAGCGGCAACACCGACGGCTCCGCCTCCAGCAACCTCTGGGCGAAGGGCGGCGCGCTCGCGAAGTTCGACGACCTCCTCACGGCCAAGGGCCTGGCGACGGGCGCGCGCGAGTTCGAGCTCAAGCCCGCGCTCAACTGGCTCATCAACAAGGAGACCGGCCACTACATCCCCGAGTCTGGGCTGAACGAGGCTGACGCCGAGCGCACCACCGGCGTCGACTTCAACGGCAACGGCACCATCGACGCCGACGTGAAGTGGGACTTCCTCGACGGCCGCGGCCAGTTCGGCAAGGACGGCAAGACCGACGGCACCATGGGCGTCGGCTGGTGGGGCAGCTGCGACAAGGTCGCCCTCGCCGGCGTGCTCTTCGAGGAGCCCAAGAAGAGCGTCACGGTGGACGGCGTCACCTTCTCGCCGCAGGACATCAAGGGCCTGCTCACGGTGATCGCCGACAGCCAGTCGGGCGGCACGGACTTCGTGGGCGACCGCTACGACAACAACCCTGACATCGTCGCGCTCAAGAACGGCCAGCAGATCCGCGGCACGGTGGTGAGCGACGAGGTCAAGTTCGACAAGGGCATCCGCCGCCAGCAGGACTGGGCCATTCAGGGCAACGAGCTGCCCGGGGAGATCAAGGTCAAGCTGATGGACGGCACCGAGAAGACCTACAAGAAGGAGGAGCTCTCCTTCGTCGCTCGCGAGGACAAGCGCGACAGCCCGGTGCTCATGCACGAGACCATCGGCGCCTGGCTCGACTCGGGCCGCCCCGCCGTGATGGACAAGGACTCTGGCGACCACGTGTGGAACTACAACTTCTACAAGGCCGACGACACGCTCTACAAGGACGGCCTCAAGCCCTCGTGGGCCAGCGACGAGCTGCTCCAGAAGGGCCACAACGGCCCCGCCGGTGACGGGAAGATCGTCTGGGTCGAGCGCAACGTCGCCCTCGGCGGCGGCGGCGGCACCGAGCGCTACCGCTACTGGCTCGAGGAGAAGAACGGCAAGTTCGTCAACGGTGGCTGGCACGACACGAGCCCGAACCCCGACTTCCTCTGGCGCCCGCGCGCTGAGCCCTCCTTCACCGGCAAGAACGACCGCAACCCCTTCGTCGACCCCAAGCTGGTGAAGGAGATCTACCTGGCCTCCATCGCCCCGTAAGGGCAGGCGCCAGGTGACGCGACCGGGGCTGGCTTCCTTCGCGGGAGCCGGCCCCGAGTCGTGTCAGGCGACGATCTCTTCGCTCTCGCCGCGGCGCCCATGCCAGCGGTGCAGCGAGGCCGCCGGCACGCCCTCGCGCCACTCCACCAGCCCGTAGTGCAGCTCGAGGTGCTGGCCGAGGCGGCCGAAGCCCAGGTCGACCATCGGCATCCACGTGCCGCTGTTGACGTAGGTGCGCGCCGTGCCCCCGACGCGGAAGGTGCGCACCATCGGCACGTGCGTGTGGCCCATGAAGACGGCGCGCACGTGGGGCTGCTGGCGGAAGATGCGCTCGGCGTAGTCGTCGAGCCGCTCGAAGAAGGCCACGTCGTCCTTGAGGAACTGGGTCAGCTTGGCGAAGGGCCGCTTCTGCCACGAGGTCGGGTTGAGCCGCGCCAGCACCAGGGCCTTCGCGCTCGAGCCCACCATCTTCGCGGTGAAGCGCGTGTCGAAGAGCAGGCCCCCGGCGAAGAGCGGCCAGAACGGGTGCACCTTGTCGAGGTAGGGGCGCTCGCGCACCAGTGGGTTGAGCACGCGGAGAATGAAGAGGCTGCCCCAGGGCAGGTTCAGCACCGGCTCGCGGCCGGGGCGCGGCAGCGTCAGGCGCCGCCAGTCGAAGGCGTGCATCGCCTCGAACTGGTGCCCGTGGTGGAACTCGACGCCGTCGAGCTCGAAGCGCGGCTCGGCCGTCACCACCTGCACCCGCGGGTGCGTCTCGTGGCCGGTGACGAAGCGCGTGAAGAGCGCCTGCGCCGCGGGGAAGACGAGCTCCATGTCGTGGTTGCCCGGCAGGTACGTCAGGCGGCAGCGCTCGTTGGCGAGGAAGGCCGACAGCGCCTGCACCACGCGCGGGTGCCCCTTGAGGCACTTGTAGAGCTTGATGCAGGCGAGCCGCTCGCTGATCGCGTCGGGGAACCGGCCCAGCACCGGCACCTTGAGCAGGTCGAAGATGTCGCCGTTGAGCACCAGGTGCGCGCCGTCGCCCTGGCCGTAGCGCTCGAGGAGCTGCGCGAGGCGCTCGTCCTCCTTGAAGTCGTCGTAGATGTTGAGCCGCCCCCGGCGGTGGCCGGTGCCCAGGTGCAGATCGGAGAGGACGAGGGCAAGGCGGGCCACGCTGGGCTCCATGCTAGCCCCCCGGCGCCTCACCCGGAATTTGGGCGGCATCGCTCGCGGCCTCGAAAGGCTGCCTGAAATGGGCGGCGAATTGCCAAGCGCCCTGACAGCGGCTCCCGGAACTCGAGGGGTGCCCCGGGCCGACCATCTGACATCACCTGCCGATGGAGGCCGTCATGCCCTTGCCCATTCGCCCCACCACCACCCCCGTCGTGCCGCCGCGGCCTGTACCGGTGGCCCCGTCGCCTGCGCAGGTGAAGCGCGCTGAAGGCCTCCTCGAGCGGGCGGGCTTCAACCCCGGGCCCGTCGATGGCCGCGTGACGCCGGCCTTCACCCGGGCGCTTCAGGACTTCCAGGCCGCCTGGGGCCTGCCGCCCTCGGGGCAGCTCGACGCACGCACGCTGGGCCGCCTCCCGCACACCGGGCAGCGCATCACGAAGCACCGCGACGACGCCTTCGTGTCCATCGGCGAGAAGTCGAAGGCCATCGCCGTCATCGAGCGGCGCCTCGAGAAGCTGGGCTACGACGTGGGCAAGGCCGACGGCGTCTACTCGCGCGAGACGGGCGAGGCAGTGAAGGCCTTCCGCAAGGACCAGCGGGAGCTCAAGGACGACCGCCACTTCATCGGCAGGCTCGGCCGGCAGGTGCTCGCCCGCGAGGTGAAGGCCCTGCAGCACGCCCCGGAGCGCCGCCGCCTCGCGCCCTCGGCCTCGCAGGCGCGCCTCGACCGCGCCACCGCGAAGGCCGCCGCCGTGCGCCACGCTGACGGCTCGCTGGGTCTGGGCCTGGGCGCCACGGGCGCGGCCGCGAAGAACGTGCAGCAGCACCTCAAGGCCGCGGGCTTCGACCCCCAGCGCGTGGACGGCCGCGTCGACGAGCGCACGGTGGGCGCGCTCAGGGCCTTCCAGCAGAGGGCGGGCCTCGAGGTGACGGGCCGGGTGACGCCGAAGACCTGGGCGGCGCTGCAGAAGAGCTTCATCCTCTCGACGAAGCCGGCGGGGCCCGCGCAGCGGCTCGGTGAGCGCAGCGCCGCGGTGAAGGCGAGCGAGAAGCTGCTCAAGAAGCTGGGCTTCAACCCCGGCAAGGTCGACGGCCTCTTCGACCGCCGCACTCAGCAGGCGGTGAAGGCCTTCGAGAAGAAGCACGGCCTCGAGCGCGACGGCGCCATCAGCACCAGCCAGCTCGAGAAGCTGCGGAAGGCGGCCCGGTCGGGCGTGCAGGTGACCGCCGAGATGCGCCGCCTCGCGCGGACCGCGCAGCGCGTGGGCCTGAGCATGGGGGGCTACACGGGCCTGGGCCTGTGCGCGACCGGCGTGAGCCGCTCGATCCGCGAGACCATGGGCATCCAGGTGTGGGGCAACGGAAACCAGATCGACGACAACCTCCCGCGCAGCCGCTTCCGCCAGGTGCACATGCCGCTGTCGAAGGCGCTCAAGATCCCCGGCCTCGTCCTCACCTGGGAGCGCACCTCGACCACGCTCGGCAGCCGCTACGGCCACACCGCCATCACCACCGGCAACGGGTACACCACCGCGAGCGACTTCGTGGAGCGCAACACCCTCGCTGCGGGCGGGCGCAGCGGGCTGAAGATCTTCGTGCCCATCCGCTGACCTCCCGCGGGCCGACTACTCCACGGAAGGGGCCACGGTGTTGTCGTCGCTGGTGCGGTCGATGAGCTTGTTCAGCGGATCGATGCCGACCCGGGCCGGCTTCACCGGCGCCGTGAAGGAGAGCGTGCGCTCGCCCTGGGTGAGCCGCACCTTCTCGACGAAGAGCGCCGCGCCGGCCGCGTCGATGGCGCCCACGTCCATCACGTCGTCGAAGGGCACCTCGGCCTGCACCCCCTTCTCATCGACACGGTACTTCACCGCCTTCACCGTGACGGTGACGTCCCACCCGCCGCCCGGCGCCTGCCGCGTCGACGCCGAGAGCGCGCGGTTGTCGTAGAGCGTGATGTGCTCGAAGAGATCGTCGAGCACGCCGTGGTGCTCCGCGGGCACCTCCTCGCGCAAGAACGAGATCAGCTCCGTCGAGTTGGTGTACGGCGGCCCCTTGAAGCGGACCGCCTCGACGTAGCGGCGCAGCGCGCGGTTGACGACGTCTTCGCCCACGAGGTCCTGCAGCCAGTACATGGCCAGCGAGCCCTTCTGGTAGTGGATGTACGTCTGGTTCTCGACGCGAGAGAGCGGGAGCTCCTGCTTGCGCTCCATCACGCGGCCGACGAGGTAGCGGTCGAGCTCGTACTTGAGGAAGCGCCGCATCTTCTCGGGCCCGAAGCGCCGCTTCATCACCATGAGCGCCGAGTACTGCGCCATCGTCTCGCTCGTCATCGTCGCGCCCTGCACGTCGCCGCCCACGACCTGGTGCGCCCACCACTGGTGGGCGATCTCATGCGCCGTCACGTAGTACGGGTAGTCGATGTCGCTCGGCTCGTCCTCGCGCACCCGGGCGATGAAGCCCACGCCCTCGGAGTAGGGGATGGTGTTGGGGAAGCTCTGCGCGAACTGCTGGTAGCGCGGGAACTCGAGGATGCGCGCCTGCCGGTGCTGGTACGGCCCGAAGGCCTCCGAACAGTACGCGAGCGCGTCCTTCATGCCCGCGAGCATGCGATCGACGTTGTAGGGGTGCTTGGGCTCGTGGAAGACCTCCAGGGTCACCCCCTCCCACGCGTCGCGGCGCACGGCGTAGCGGGCCGACAGCACCGAGTAGAAGTGCAAGATGGGCTGGTCCATCTCGTAGCGGAAGAAGCGGCGCTCGCCCTCGGTCCACTCCTTCACCAGCGTGCCCGGCGCCACCGCCACCTGGTCGACCGAGGTGCTCACCGTCGCGCCAAAGCCGATGAAGTCGGAGTCGCGGCGGATGTAGTTGCGCTCGCGCCCCACCGGGTCGTCGCGATCGGCCATGCGCGCCTTCGGGGAGAGGCCGTAGGACTTGCGGTCGCCGTCGCTGCTCAGCTCGAAGGCCGGCTGGTAGCCGAGCGACGGCAGGCCCTGGTTGTTGAAGAAGGTGCCGTTGTTCACCACGTCGGTGCGCCGCGTGCCGTGCACGAGCGCGTGGCTCTCGAAGGTGAAGTCGAAGTCGAGCGTCGTGGTCGCGCCGGGCTCGAGCGCGGGCTGCAGCCGGTACACCCGCACGCCCTGCGCCTCGTCCACCCGGCTGGGCGCGGCGTTGCCACCGACCGCCAGGCTCGTGATGATCGCCGTCTCGTCGTAGCCCACCAGCACCTCGTCGATGGCGGCGTCGGTCTTGTTCTCGAGGCGGTACGTGCCCCGGGCCACCAGCCGCGGCGGCGAGGCGTCGGGGAAGACGTCGAGCGCGACCTCCACGTCGGTGATGCGCGGCGTCGGCTTGTCGAGCCAGTCCTTCCACGTCTTCTCGTACTCGGCCCGCGCGCGCTCCACGTCCTTCGCGGTGCGGTAGGGGTGCTGCACGTGCGTGGCGTGGAAGAGGAAGCCGCCGACGCTAAGCGCCACCACCGCCGCGGTGCCCACGAGCGCGAGCCACGGGCGGGTGACGCGGCTCCGGGCGAGCGCCACGCGCTCCCGCCACGGGCGCTCCCGGCCACGCGAGACGAAGAGGAAGGCCACGGCCAACAGCCCCACGGCCACCGCGGCCCAGTACGCGCGCCACACCAGCGAAGCGGCCAGCCAGTGGCCGTAGCCGTTCATGTCGGAGTAGGCGATGGGCGGCTCGCTCCCGTAGCGCAGGAGCCGCTCCTCCAGGCCGAGGGCGCGCAGGCCCAGTTGGCTGACGAAGTAGAGCACCATCACGCCGTGGCCCAGGTACTTCTGGTTCACCAGCACCTGCACCACGAGGGCGAGCACGGCCAGGAGCACGTCCTGCAGCACGCCGAAGACGATGAGCTCCATGGCGTAGAGCCGCCACTCGATGTCGAAGAAGCGGCCTGCGAGCTGCGCCGTCAGCGCCGCCGCGCCGACCACGAGCTGCAGCGAGGCCGCGACGAGGAAGAGCGCCAGCCCCTTCGCGGCGAAGGGCACCCAGGTCGGCACCCGTGACGCGTCGAGGATGTCGGCCAGCCCCGCGTCGCGCTCCTTCCACACCAGCTCGCCCGCGTAGAAGGTGAGGGTGATGAGCACGAAGAGCTGGAAGGTGCCGCTCGCCAGCTCCAGCACCTGCCAGGTGACCGGCAGCGTGGCCGTGCCGAAGAGCTCCTTGGCCACCACCACGCCCAGCAGCACGAAGAGCAGCCCCGCGCCCACGAAGGACCAGTAGACGGGGCTCCGCGTCACGTCGCGAAAGTGCAGCCAGCCGCCGCTCAGCGCGGTGCGCCACCCGGGGCTCGTCGGCGCCAGCGTCGGCACCAGGGCGTCGGCCTTCGGCGGCGCGTCGTGCAGGGTGCCCTGGCCCCGCTGCTCTTCCTGGCCGGTGCGGAAGCGCGCGATGGTGACGGCGAGCCCGAGGGCGCCGAGGGTCAGCCACAGCAGCCGGTTGCCGAGGAAGAGCCCGGTGAGCGGCAGCAGCGCGTCGTTGCGCTCGAGCGGCGTCCAGTAGCGGGTCACCGCGTCGAAGGCCACGAAGCCGAAGGGGTCGAGCAGCGCGGCGGCTGACTGGTGCTGCAGGTCGCTCAGCACCGAGCTGGCCACGAGGTAGCCCAGCACCAGCACCACCACGCCCACGTAGACGGGCGCCATCGCGCGCGTGAGGGCCGCCAGCGAGAAGAAGACGACGCCGCTGACGAAGAGCATCGGCCACACGCCCACGACGTAGGGCCAGAGGTAGACGTCGAGCCGGTGGGGCCCGAGCTGCGACGGGTCGATGAGCTGCGCCACCAGCGCGCCGAAGAGCTGCCCCGCGCCGATGGCGAGGTAGAGCGCCGCCGAGAAGAGCCACGCGCCGAAGAAGCGGCCGAGCAGGTAGCGCGCGCGGCCCACGTTGCGCGTGAAGATGAGCGGCCAGGTGCCGGTGGTGAAGTCCTGGCTGGCGGCCTGGCCGAAGATGGCCGCCACGGTGAAGAGACCCAGCAGCGCCACCACGTTCAGGTTGGCGAAGACGCTGTAGGGCCCGTTGGCGTGCACGCGCTCGCTGCCGCCCGCGGCGCTGAAGCTCTTGAAGAGCCCGGCGTTGGCCAGCATGAGGAAGAGCCCGGCCCCGAAGAGCACGCCCCCGTACACGTACGTCGAGAGCAGCTTGAGCCGCCGCCGCAGCTCGAAGCCGATGAGCGCGCCCAGCATCACGCCGCCCGCTGCGTCTGGGAGAGGGCCTGGAAGTAGACGTCCTCCAGGTCCGGCTCCACCGCTTCGAAGGAGCCCTCCGGCCGGGTCTCGGCGAAGACGTGGGCCAGCCGGTGCCCGGCCACGCGGCGCACGGCGATCACGGGCAGGGCCTGCTGCAGCGCCTCGAGCTCGGGGGCGGTGACGAACTTCTTCCAGATGCGGCCCTCGAGGCGCTTCATCAGCTCCAGCGGGTGCCCCGTGAGCACCACCTTGCCCTGCGCGAGGATGGCCATCGCCCGGCAGAGGTCGGCCACGTCGGTGACGATGTGCGTCGACAGCAGCACCACCACGTCTTCGCTGATCTCCGCCAGCAGGTTGTGAAAGCGGAAGCGCTCGGCCGGGTCGAGGCCCGCCGTCGGCTCGTCGACGATGATCAGCCTCGGCTCGCCCAGAAGCGCCTGAGCGATGCCGAAGCGCTGCTTCATGCCGCCCGAGAAGCCGCCCAGCCGGCGAAAGCGGTGCTCCCAGAGGTTGGTGCGGTGGAGCAGGGCGTTGACGACTTCGTGCCGTGGCCCCCGCGGACCCAGGCCCTTGAGCTGCGCGAGGTGATCGAGCAGGTCGAAGGCCGTCACCTTCGGGTACACGCCGAAGTCCTGCGGCAGGTAGCCGAGCTGGTCGCGCAGGCGCTCGGGCTGCCGCACGATGTCCACCTCGCCGAAGGTCATGCGGCCCGAGTCGATGGGCTGCAGCGTGGCCACGCTGCGCATGAGCGACGACTTGCCGGCGCCGTTGGGGCCCAAGAGGCCGAACATGCCCCGGGGGATGGTGAGCGTGACCTGGTCCAGCGCCTTCACGCCGTTGGGGTACGTCTTGGTGACACCCTCGAGCACGAGCTCCATGGGGCGGGCACTCTGACGGGCGGCGCGGCGAAAGCAACGCCGCAGGTCGTGCTTCACCGCTCTGCGTCCGTGCGTTACACCGCGGCCCATGACCGACATCGTTCACGTGAAGGCGCGCGAGATCCTCGACAGCCGTGGCAACCCCACCGTCGAGGCCGAGGTGTCCCTGGAGTCTGGCGCGGTGGGCCGGGCGGCGGTGCCCTCGGGCGCCAGCACCGGCGAGCACGAGGCCGCCGAGCTGCGTGACGACGACAAGGGCCGCTACCTCGGCAAGGGCGTGCGCGAGGCGGTGAAGAACGTCAACACCGCCATCGCCCACGCGGTGATCGGCCTCGACGCCCTCGACCAGGCGGGCCTCGACGCGAAGCTCATCGAGCTCGACGGCACGCCCAACAAAGCCAAGCTGGGCGCCAACGCCATCCTCTCCGTGTCCATGGCCGCGGCGCGGGCGGCGGCGAACGAGTCGGGCCTCCCGCTCTACCGCTACGTGGGCGGCGCCAACGCGCGCACCCTGCCGGTGCCGATGATGAACATCTTGAACGGCGGCGCCCACGCCGACACCAAGGTCGACGTGCAGGAGTTCATGGTGCTCCCCTGGGGCGCCAGCTCCTTCTCCGAGGGGCTGCGCTGGGGCGCGGAGATCTTCCACGCGCTCAAGAAGATCCTCAAGGCGAAGAAGCTCCCCACGGGCGTGGGCGACGAGGGCGGCTACGCGCCCGACCTGCCGAGCAACGAAGAGGCGCTCAAGCTGATCATGGAGGCCATCGGCGCCGCGGGCTTCAAGGCCGGCGAGCAGGTCGCGCTGTGCCTCGACGTCGCCGCCAGCGAGTTCTTCGACAAGGGCGCCAGGAAGTACACGCTCAAGGCCGACGGCAAGCAGCTCGACTCGGCCGGCCTCGTGGGCTGGTACCAGGAGCTCTGCGCAAAGTACCCCATCGTCAGCATCGAAGACGGCCACGACGAGAACGACTGGGACGGCTGGTCGCTGATGACCGAGGCCCTGGGCAAGAAGATCCAGCTCGTGGGCGACGATCTCTTCGTCACCAACGTCACCCGCCTCTCGCGCGGCATCGAGAAGCACATCGCCAACTCCATCCTCGTCAAGGTGAACCAGATCGGCACGCTCACCGAGACCTTCGACACCGTGCGCATGGCCCACCGCGCCGGGTTCACCTCGGTGATGAGCCACCGCTCGGGCGAGACCGAGGACACCACCATCGCCGACCTCGCGGTGGCCCTCGACTGCGGCCTCATCAAGACGGGCTCGGCCAGCCGCAGCGATCGCATCGCCAAGTACAACCAGCTGTTGCGCATCGAAGAGGCCCTGGGCGCCACCGCGCGCTACGCCGGCCGCGCGGCGATCAAGCAGTGATGACGCCGCGCATCCTCGTCAGCAACGACGACGGCATCCACGCGAAGGGGCTGGCCGCTCTCGCCGCGGCCGTGGCGCCGCTGGGCGAGGTGTGGGTGGTGGCCCCGGAGCACGAGCAGAGCGCCACCAGCCACTCGCTCTCGCTGCACCGGCCGCTGCGCATTCGCCGGCAGCAGGAGCGCTGGTTCGCCGTCGACGGCACGCCCGCCGACAGCGTGTACGTGGCCGTCAACCACCTGATGAAGGACGCGAAGCCGACGCTCGTGCTCTCGGGCATCAACCACGGCCCCAACCTCGCCGACGACGTCATCTACTCGGGCACCGTGGCCGCGGCGATGGAGGGCTGCATCCTCGGGTTCCCCGCCATCGCCTTCAGCCTCGCCACCCGCCGCACCTTCGAGTTCGAGCACGCCGCGGCCTTCGCCGGCGCGCTGGTGAAGACGGCGCTGGCCTCCACGCTGCCGCCGCGCCTGCTGCTCAACGTCAACATCCCCTCCTACGGGCCGGTGAAGGGCTACGAGGTGACGAGGCTGGGGCGCCACTCCTACGCCGCCGACGTCATCGAGAAAGAAGACCCGCGGGGCCGGCGCTACTACTGGATCGGCGGCACCGGCTACGAGCACGTCAAGGAGCCCGGCACCGACGTCACGGCCGTGCACGACGCGCAGAAGGCCTCCATCACGCCGCTCATGCTCGACCTGACCCAGCACGCCTTCCTCGAGCCGCTCCGGAGCTGGGCCGTCGAGGGCTTCCCCCGCTCCTGAGGCGGGCAGAAAGTTGAGCCCGGGGTGAGGGCGACGACACTGGGCCCCGTGCCCTGCCGTGCCGCACCCCTGTCTGCCCTGCTGGTGTCGCTGCTGGGCGCGGCGTGCGTCACGCCCCACGTCGCGAAGGTGGGCAACCTCGACCAGCCGCACCGCGAGCCCGACCTGGTGATGGTGACGCACCAGGTGCAGAAGGGCCAGACGCTCTACCGCATCGCGAAGACCTACGGCCTCTCCGTCGAGGAGCTGATGGACGCAAACCAGCTCGGCGACCCCCGCGAGCTCAAGGCCGGCGAGACCCTCGTCATCCCCGGCGCGAAGGAGCAGCAGGCCGTGCAGGGCTTCGACGCCCCCGAGCCCGAGGCGCCGCCGCGGGTCGCGACGTCGTCGGCCGCGCCCGAGAAGAAGCCACCCCGGACCGTGGCGGTGGGCAAGGGCAGCGGCGTGCTGCAGTGGCCGCTGCGCGGCGTGCTCTACGCGCGCTTCGGCAAGAAGGGGAAGGAGGCGCACGATGGCATCGATCTCGCCGCGCCAGCGGGCCTGCCGGTGAAGACGGCCGCTTCGGGCTCGGTGCTCTTCGCCGGCGAGCAGAAGGGCTACGGCCTCATCGTCATCGTCGAGCACGACGGGGGGCTGATCACCCTCTACGCCCACAACCGCGACCTGCGTGTGAAGACGGGCCAGAAGGTGCGCGAGGGCCAGGTGGTGGCGACGGTGGGCGACTCCGGGCGCACGAGCGGCCCGCATCTGCACTTCGAGGTCCGCAAGGACGGCGTGCCGGTGGACCCGCTCGACTACCTGGGCCCCGTGCCCGCGTCTTGAGCGGCTGGGGCGCGCTCCCTCCCGCCGCCGGACACGCAGGTACGTCTGGTCGGCCTCGTCGCGACCCGCGCGCGGCGCGGAGCTCACGCTGGGTCCGGGGCGCTCCTCACAGCCGCGGAGCCGGGAGCCAGAGCGGCCGCCAGTCGGCGCCGGGGCGCTCCGTCACCTGCTGCACGCCGCCGTCGGGGCCCAGGGCCCAGAGCTCCGCGTCGCCGGTGCGGTTGCTGACGAAGGCGATCCACTGGCCGTCGGGGCTGATGGCCGGGAGCTGATCGTCGTGGTCGCCGTCGGTGAGCCGCGCGCGCGTGCCGGTGGCCACGTCGGCGCGGAAGAGGTGCCAGCGGCCGTGGGCGCTGCGCGCCGAGAAGACGACGGCCTTCGCGTCGGGCGTCCAGGCGTGATCCCCCTCCGCGGCCTCGAGCGCGCCGGCGTCCCAGCGCGCGTCCACGGCGTCGTCCCGGTGGAGCCGCCGCTGCCCGCGCCCGTCAGGTTTGACGAGGAAGAGCCGGTCGCTGCCCTCGCGGTTGCTGACGAAGGCGATCCACTTCCCGTCGGGGCTCACCTTCGGCGTGACGTCGTCGAGGTGGAAGGCGGTCAGGCGCAGCTGCTGGCCCCCGTCGAGGGCGGCCCGGTAGAGCTCCGCGTCGCCGTCGCGGCTCGAGACGAAGGCCAGCCACCGGCCGTCGGGCGCGACGCTGGGCTCGAAGCTGCCGGCAGGGTCGTCAACCAGCACGCGGCCATCGGTGGTGACGAGCCGGCTCAGGCCCACCTCGCCGCTCTCGTAGACGGCGAGGTCGCCGTGCACGGCGGCGGCCTTGGCGCGCACCGAGGGCTCTCCGAACGCGCGCACGCCGCCGTCGAGGGCCACGAAGACGAGCTGCTCGAGGCCTCCTTCGCTGCGCGTGGCGTAGACGCCCCCGCGCCCCACGGCCGAGAGGTAGTGGGCGGGGCCCTGGGTGAGGGCGCGGCCGTCCACCACCACCTGCGGCACCTCGTCGGCCTCGGCGATCCACGCGAGGCCGTACGGCGTCGGGGGCAGGTGCAGGCGCGGCGCGGGCGGCTGCTGCGCGAGGCCCGCGTCCACCACCTTCGGGGCCCCGGCGTCGGGGCGCCCCGCGTCGGGCGCGCCCTGCCTGCTGCACGACACACACGCGAGGGTCAGCAGCAGGAGGGAGCGCACGGCGCCACCGACTTCAGCGGATACGCACCGCGTCGGCAATGACGACCTTGCCGGGGTTCTGCCACCGCGAGAGCACGACCTTGTTCCAGCCGGCGGTGAAGTTGAAGCGGCCCACGGTGTTCCACTTGCCGCCGTTGATGCTCTGGTTGACGGTGCCGGTGCCCACGCGCTCGCCGCGCGAGTTGAAGGCCACGAAGGCCGCCGCCGTGGAGCGATCGCTGGCCGCCGTCCACCACGCGTCGATGGTGCGCGCGCCCGCCGCGTCGAGCTTGAAGAAGAAGGCCGCGCCGTCGCTCACCGCCGCGGTGGTCGCGTACCAGTAGCCCGTGCCGTAGTAGCCGCGCACGTTGCTCGAGCTCTTCCAGTTCGCCGAGACCTGCACGTAGCCGCGGGCCTGGTTGTTGTTGGCGTTGTTGCTGTCGACGATGACGGTGGGAACGGTCGTCGGCGCGGGGGCCGGCGAGGGGCTGGGCGTCGGCGCGGGCGAGGCGCCGCAGGCCGCGTTGATCTTCTGCAGGTAGCTCGTCCACGGCCAGTTGCGACCTGGATCGGTGCGGTTCCACGGCTGGAGCTGCCCGTGGCCGACGATGTGGAAGCGGTCGCGGGCGATGCCCCAGTCCTTGGTGATGTTGCACACCAGGCGCGCCGAGGCGTCGATCTGCCCGGCCGGCCAGCTCGACTGCGACGCGTAGCCGGCGTGCTCGATGCCCACCGAGATGCTGTTGGTGCCCACGCCGTTCAAGCCGCACTTCTGGCCGCCGTTGCGGCTGCACTGGTAGTCGGCCGCCACGTGCCAGGCGCGGTTCGACTCGCGCACGAGCTGGCTGATCTCCGAGCCGGTGGTGTTCACCACGTAGTGGGCGCTCGCGCCGGCGCGGGTGTTCGACAGCCAGCCCCAGCAGCCGGAGTAGCCACCCTCGCAGGTGTGGATGACGACGAGCTGCGGCCGGTAGCCGCCGCGGGAGCTGTAGTTGGGCGAGGGGCGCCACACGCCGGCGCCGTAGTCGGGCGCGCGGGTCAGGCCCTGCAGCACCTCGGCATACTCACCCACCTCGGCCTCCAGCGCCTGCGCCTTGCCGTTCGCCTCGAGCTCCTCCGAGAAGCGGCCGACGCCCAGCTTGAGGGCCGCGTAGACCTCACCGCGGAGGAAGGCGACGCGCGCCTCGGGCTCCTCGATGTGCGCGTACTCGCCGATGACCGGCGCCCACGCGAGGAGCTGCTCGCGGTCGAGGCCCGCCGTGCGCGCGCGCGCCGACAGCCAGGCCGCCGCCGCGCGAATGTTGGCCTCGGGCTCGCGCTTGGCCGCCTCGACCTCCACGTTCGCCAGGGCCGCCGCCTCGGCCAGCACCTCGGGCGTCAGCGCCATGAGGCCGTACGAGGGCCGCGCCTCGTCGAAGTCGCCTTCGCTCTCGACCATCTCGTAGCGCGTCAGCGAGTAGGCCATCGACTTGAGGAGCGCCGGCGGCACGTTGAACTCGCTGCCCGCGGCCTCGAAGGCCGTGTCGTACGTCGTCGCGGCGCGGAGCTCGGCCTCGGCGCGCGCCCCCTCGGGCGCTTCAGTCATCGAGTCGTCGTTCCGCAGCACGATGGCCGAGTCCTCGACGCCGCACGCGGTCGTCCAGAGGAAGGCACCCACCATCAATCCACGCAGTGTCTGATTCATGAACAGCTCCTGTTCGCGGGCGTGAAACGCTGCGGTTTCACGTCGTTCGAGGAGCAACAGCGCAGGACTCGGGCCAACCCACGCGCACCGCGGTTTCGGCTGGTTGTCGCACCGCGACGCACCGGCTGTCGCAAACCGATGCTCCACTTTTTTTCAAGCTGTGCGAGTCACCGACAGGAGAACGTAAAGCGAGTTCGCCGCGCACCGCGTCAGTCACCACGGCGTGACGGTGCGTGCATGTGCGACGTCGCGCGAACGTGACAGCGCCGGGAGCGCAGGTGAGAGTGGCGGGCGATGCGTGTGGTCGTCCTCCTGGCAGCGGTGGCGGTGGCGGGCTGCGTGAAGGCGCCTCCGAAGAAGGTCGAGGTGCCCCGGGCGGTCGAGCCGGCGGAGGCCGTCCTCCAGGTGCTGGCCGACGCCTACGCCGCCGTGGAGGCGGGCGACGCCGACAGGCTCCAGCCGCTCTTCTCCGACGACGCGCTCGTCTTCGGCCTGGGCCCGTCGGACACCTGGAGCGGCGGGGAGTTGGTGGTGGACAAGGCGCGCCAGGCGTTGCTGCCGGTGGGCCTCGCGGGCGACGCCGTGAAGGTGGTGGACTCGAAGCCGGTGGTGGGCCTCTCGGAGGATGGCCGCGCGGCCTGGCTCTTCGACCTGCCGCGGGTGAAGACGGTGCACCTGGAGGAGGCCGCCACCTGGCTGCCCCGGCTCACCGCGCACCTGGTGGAGGTGGACGGACGCTGGCTCATCGACGCGCTCCACCTCTCGCTCGCCGTGCCCGACCAGCTCCTCACGGCGCCCGACGTGGCGAAGCGGCTCCTGCCGCCCAGCGACGTGCCCGCGGAGCGGAGCCCTGACGGCGACCAGGTGGTGGGCCTCGTGCGCCGCGCCCTCGAGGACTACGCGGTGAAGGTCGACCGCACCTCAGAGCGCGCTGAGTTCGTGCAGCTCGGCACCTCGCCCAGCGAGGTCTTCATCGGCGGCAAGGCCTTCAAGGACCTCATCCGCCCGCAGCTGGGCGCCATCCGCAAGGCGGGCTACAGCTGGAAGCTCGACGGCAACCTGCGCGTGAAGGTGGTGCCGGGCGGCAAGTCGGGCTGGGCCGCCGCGGTCGTCGTGCAGCGCGTGGGCGTCGGCAAGCGCCAGCAGGCGAGCCCGCCGTTTCGCTTCCTCTGGGTCGTCGTCGAGGAGGACGGCGTGTGGAACATCGCCTCGGAGCACCAGTCGCTCGCCGTGAAGGAGGAGCTGCGCGAGGGCGCCGACGAGGAGCAGCTGGCCACCTGGAAGGCCGCCCGGGCCATCGCCGAGAAGACCGCCGCGCGCGCGAAGAAGGCGGCGCCTCCCGCCGCGAAGGACGCCGACGAGAAGAAGCCCGCGCCCAAGCCGGAGGACGACCCGGGCATCGGCGCCTGGTAGTCGGCGC
>CAYUZK010000118.1:0-18854 GCA_964449625.1 uncultured Archangium sp. | reverse complement strand
CGTCGCTCAGGCCAGCAGGCTGCGCAGCATCCAGGCCGTCTTCTCGTGCACCTGCAGCCGCTGCGTGAGGAGGTCGACCGTCGAGGCGTCGCCGCCCTTCTCGGCGCGGGGGAAGACGGAGCGCGCCGTGCGCGCCGCCGACTCGTGGCCCTTCACCAGCTCGCGCACCATGTCGGTGGCCTCGGGCACGCCGCTCGTCTCGGGGATCGACGAGAGCTTGGAGAAGGCGCTGTAGGTAGCCTTCACCGGGAAGCCCAGCGCGCGGATGCGCTCGGCGATGGGGTCCGTCGCCAACCACAGCTCGTTGTAGTGCGCCTCGAACATGAGATGCAGGGTCTGGAACATCGGGCCCTCCACGTTCCAGTGGAAGGCGTGCGTCTTGAGGTACAGCCCGTAGGTGTCCGCGAGCAGCGCGTTGAGCCCCTCGCCGATGGCCTTGCGGTCCGCCTCCGCGATGCCGATGTCCACTGCCTGGCTCCCGCCCGTCTTCGCCGTCGTCTTCTTCGTGCCCATGTCGTGGTCTCCGTGGAGGTGAGGCGGCCGGAAGATGCCGCGCCCGGGCGCCGGTTGCGCGAGAAACTTTGAGTTGACGAATTTAATGTTTGGACTTAGTCCAGAGTCATCATGAGTCTAGACCTCGTCAGCCAGCTCCGCGGCGCCGGCATCCAGCCTTCGGCGCAGCGCCTCGCGGTGGCCGAGTACGTGCTGACCACCGACCAGCACCCCTCTGCCGACGAGGTGCTCGCCCGGGTGCAGGGCAGCGTGCCCATGCTCTCGCGGGCGACGGTCTACAACACGCTCAACCTCTTCGTAGAGAAGGGGCTCCTGCGGCAGCTCGTGCTGGCCGAGGGGCGCACGGTGTTCGACCCGCGCCTCGAGGCTCACCACCACTTCATCGACGACGAGACCGGGCGCATCGAGGACGTGCCCTGGGACGCCGTGCGCGTGGGCGACGTGAGGGGGCTCAAGGGGTACGAGGTTCGGGAGTACATGGTCGTCATGCGGGGCCGGAAGCTCGGCGGGTCCCGCCTGCCGGGGCCGAAGGCGGCCCCATTCAAGAAGCGCTGAGCCACACCCGGCGCTATGACAGCGCCCGTCGTCACACCCCACCCAAGGAGAAGGTCATGCTGGTTCCCGGTTCGAAGGCCCCCGAGTTCAACGTCAAGGCGTGCGTGAGCATCGAGAAGGGCAAGGAGTTCAAGAAGGTCAGCCTCAAGGAGTACGAGGGCAAGTGGGTCGTCCTCTACACCTACCCCAAGGACTTCACGTTCATCTGCCCGACGGAGATCGTCGAGTTCGACAAGAAGCTGAAGGACTTCGCCGATCGCGGCGCGGTCGTGCTCGGCGGCTCGACGGACAACGAGCACTCGCACCTCGCCTGGCGCCTCGCCCACGCCGATCTCAAGGGGCTCCACCACCCGCTGCTCTTCATCGACCCGGCCATGGGCCAGGGCTTCGGCCTGCTGCACCCGGTGGACGGCGTGGCGCTCCGCGCGACGTTCATCATCGACCCCCAGGGCGTGGTCCGCTACGCCTCGGCCAACGACCTCGACGTCGGCCGCAACGTCGACGAGGTGCTCCGCGTGCTCGACGGCCTGCAGACCGACGAGCTGTGCCCGTGCAACTGGAAGAAGGGCGACGAGACGCTCAGCCAGAAGCTCAAGAAGTGAGCTGAAGCCGCTTCGCCGTTCGCCGCACGGACAACACGGGCGTGGTGTGGGGCACGCTCCCGCCACGCCCGTCGTCCGTCCGCCGCTCCCCCTCGCCACCAAGGAGAACCGCCATGGAGAACCTGAACCAGCTCAAGGAGCAGCTCCCCGACGCCGCCCGCGACATCAAGATCAACCTGGGCAACGTGCTGCAGCCCGGCGCGCTCAACGCCGCGCAGACCTGGGGCGTGGGGCTCGCCTGCGCCTACGCCGCCCGCAACCAGGCGCTGACGGGGGCCGTGCTGGCCGACGCGAAGGCCGCCGGCGTCGAGGAGCCCGTGCTGGAGGACGCGAAGGCCGCGGCCATCTTGATGGGCATGAACAACGTCTACTACCGGTTCCGCCACCTCATCGGGAAGGAGGACTACTCGCAGATGCCCGCGCGGCTGCGGATGATGCGCCTCAAGCAGGTGGCCACCAACCAGGTCGACTTCGAGCTCTTCTGCCTCGCCGTGTCGGCCATCAACAGCTGCGAGGCGTGCCTCAAGTCGCACGAGCACGTGGTGCTCGAGGGCGGGCTGTCGATGGAGCAGGTGCACGACGCCGTGCGCATCGCGTCGGTGGTGTCCGCGGCCGCCGTGGCCCTCGAGACCAACCTGTCGGCCTGAAGCCCGCTCAGCCGCCGCGGGCCTTGCGCACGAACTCGGCCATGCGGCCGTCGAGCCAGGCCAGCGCGTCGGGCTCGAGCTTGAAGAACTCGGTGTTCTCGTTGCTCGACAGCCGCATGGCGAGGCCCGCGGCCATGCGCGCGAGCGCCGAGTCGAGCACGATGGCCACCGGCGGCGGGTTCTTCGGGTCGGGCGCGCGGGAAGCGAGCACCTTCTTCACGTCGCCCGACACGCCGCTGATGGCCCCCACCACGAGGTGCCCGAAGCCGTCATAGCGGGCGCCCGGCACGAGCTGCTCGTGGTAGCCGCGCGCCTGCGCCACCGTGATGTCGCCGACGAAGTTCGAGCGCAGCACGGGGTGCCCCGACGCCGTCTTCAGCTCCCTGGTCTCAATGGGCATCGCGCGCTCTCTTTCGGGAGGAACGTCTGAAGGTACTGTGGCAGCGCGGTGGTCGCGCTTCAACGATCGAGCTAGAGGCCCCCGGGTGCCCGCGCGCCCCTCCCAGCGCACCCTGACCCTCGCCAGCCGGGTGCTGGGGAGCCTCGTGTTCCGCGTGGCCTGCTACGCGCTCATGCTGTGGATGGCGCTGTGGGCCGAGGCGCGGCCGGCGCCGCGGCTGCCCGACCTCGTGCTCGAGCACGTGCCCTACGTGGCGTGGGTCGATCGCTACAACTACGCCCTGTGGCTCGTCGCCTACGTGCCCATCGCGCTGTGGCTGCTGGTGAAGGACGTCGAGCGCTTCATCCGCTACATGGTGTCGAGCGGGCTGTTGGCCCTCGCGCGGGGGGTGTGCATCGTCGCCACGGGGCTGGGGCCGGTGCGCGGCGACGACGTGCACGCGGGCTTGAGCCTCGAGGCGCGGTGGGCCGCCTTCAAGCACCTCTTCGCGCCGGCCTTCTTCAGCCCGACCGAGGGCGCCACCGTCTACCTGACGAAGGACCTCTTCTTCTCGGGCCACACGGCCACCACCTTCCTGCTGCTGCTGTACGTGTGGCGGTACCCGGCGCTGCGCTGGCCGATGCTGGCGGCGCACGGGCTCGTGGTGCTCAGCCTCTTCTTCGCTCACCTGCACTACACCATCGACGTGCTCGGGGCCTGGGCGGTGACGCTGGCCCTCTTCACCCTGCGCGAGGGGCGCGTGGGCGCCCGGTGAGGGCCTGGTCGACAGGGAACCCGTGCCGGCGCGCGCGGCGTCGTCTATGCTGCCGCCGCCCATGAGTTCCACTGCCCCTCGTGTCCCCGGGCGGATCCTCGTCATCGACGATGACCGCTCGGCGCGTACCCTCCTCGAGCGCGTGCTCATGCGCGCCGGCCACCAGGTGACGCTCGTGGACAACGCCGAGGAGGGGCTCCAGGAGATCGCCCGCGGCGGCTTCGACCTCCTCATCACCGACAAGAACCTGCCGGGCACCGACGGCCTCGAGGTGCTGCGCCAGGCGCGCCTGCGCTCGCCCGAGATGCAGGCCATCCTCATCACCGGCTTCCCCACGGCCGAGACGCGCACCCACGCCACGGAGCTGGGCGTCTTCAGCTACGTGACCAAGCCCTTCGGCGTGCACGACATCCTCGACATCTGCGACGCGGCCATCCGCGCGAAGGGCAAGGCCCCGTGACGACCCGCGTCGTCGTCATCGACGACGAGGCCGCCGTGTGCGAGCTGCTCGGCAAGGTGCTGGGCCGCGCCGGGTACGAGGTGCAGCTCGCGGCGACGGGCGAGGCGGGGCTGGCGCTCCTCGAGCAGGGCGCGGTGGACTGCGTGGTGGTCGACAAGCTCCTGCCGCGCATGAACGGCTTCGAGGTGATGGCCCGCGTGCGCGAGCGCTGGCCGGCGACGCCGGTGGTGCTGATGACCGCGCACCCCGAGCCCTTCACCCTCGACGTGGAGCGGCCCGACGTCGTGCTGGCCAAGCCCTTCCGCAACCTCGCGGCCATCGAGGAGGCCGTCGCCCACGCCCTGGCGACGCGCCGGCCGCAGGGCGCGCTCTCGCAGCTCAAGGAGCGCGTCGCGGCGGTGGTGGCGGAGATCACCCCGGGGCGCCGGAAGCGCGAGGAGTGAGCCGGCGGCTCGCCGCCATGACGCTGGCGCTGGGCGAGCGCGACGTGTGGCTGGCGGCCGCCGCGGCCCTCGTGGCGGCCATCGCCCTCAGCTTCGCCTTCGGCGTGGGCGCCCTCTACGACGAGGCGCCTGCCACGCCCACCGTGGCCTCGGTGCAGCAGGCGTCGGGCGCGGTGAAGCTGCGCCTGGCGATGACGCTGGGCTGGCGCACCGTGGCCCGCGGCGTCGAGGTGCACGACGGCGACGCCGTCTTCGTGCCCCCCGGCGCCGAGGCGACGCTCGAGTTCACCGACGGCACCACCCTCGCCCTCGACGAGCGCACCCTGGTGGTGGTGGAGCGGCCGCGCGCCGGCGCCCGCATCGTCACCCTCCGGCAGGGCTCCGTCTCGGGCCGCGCGGGCTCCGAGGGGCTGACCCTCGCGACCCCGGCCGGCGAGGCGCGGCTGGAGGCGGCCAGCGAGGCGCACGTGGAGCTGACCGATGGCACGCGCCTCGAGGTGGCCGTGAAGCGGGGCGCGGCGAAGGTGAAGGGCAAGGGCGGCGAGCGCCGCGTCGCCAGCGGTCAGCGCGCCGCGGCCGTCGAGACGGGCACCAGCGAGCTGGCGCCCTGGCCGGTGCAGCTGGGCCTGCCCGAGGCCCAGGCGCGGCTGCCGTTCCGCGGGGTGCCGCCGGCGGTGACGCTCGCCTGGACGGGCGCCGTGCCCGAGGGCGCGCGCGTGCAGATCGCCCGCGATCGCCTCTTCGCCTTCGTCGAGAAGGAGCTGCCCGCCGCCCAGAGCAGCGCGCTGCTGCCCGTGCCGACCGCCGGCGTCACCTGGTGGCGCCTGGTGGACTCGGGCGGCCAGCCGGTGTCGGAGGCGCGGCGCTTCACCTGCGTGGAGGACGTGTCGCCGGTGGCCATGTTCCCGCGCAACGGCGACGTGCTGCTCGCCCCGCCAGGCACCGAGGTGTCCTTCGCGTGGACGCCGCTGCCCGGCATCAGCCGTTACCGCCTCGAGCTCTCGCCCAGCCAGGGCTTCGAGCCCGTCAGCCGCAGCGAGGTGGTGTCGGGCGCCAGCGCGCGGCTGCGCCTGGCGCTCAACGAGGGCGGGTGGTTCTGGCGGGTGCGCGTGGAGGACGAGGCGGGCGGCGGCGTGCCCTCCGAGGGCCGGCGCTTCCGCGTCATCCACAAGGGCATCCCCGACGCGCCGGAGCTGCTCAACCCGGAGATCGAGGTGACGCCCTGAGGTCGCTGGAGGCCCGGGCGCGCCAGGGGCTGGTGGTGGTGCTGACGCTGGCGGGGGTGGCGGCGGCGCAGAACGCGCGCATCGTGCTCCGCTGGAAGGACGTGCCCGGCGCCTCGGCCTACGAGCTGCAGATCGCCCGCGACCCCGCCTTCGTGGAGGTGGTGCTGCAGACGCGCACCACGACGGCCGGCTACCGCTGGGAGCAGCTGCCCACCACCACGCACTGGTGGCGCGTGCGCAGCTTCGACGCCGAGGCGCGGCCCAGCGAGTGGAGCCAGCCGCGCACCCTCGCGGTGGACTCCGCCGTGCCCACCCCGCGGCTGCCCGCCGACGCGGCGACGCTCGCCTGCGGCGCCACGGTGCAGTTCGAGCTCGAGCCCTCGCCGCTGGTGAAGGAGTACCTCGTGGAGCTCTCGGCCAGCGCCGACTTCTCGGGCGTGCGCACGCTCCGCGCGGCGGGCCCCGCGCTCGAGCTGCCCGGCCTGCCCCCGGGCACCTGGTGGTGGCGCACGCGCGCGGTGGACATCAAGGACCGCACCAGCGGGCCCGGGCCGGTGCGCAGCTTCAGCATCCGCGTGGCGGCCCCGCGCCCGAAGGCCCTGGGCGACGTGCCGCTGGGCACGCCGCAGGTGACGCTCTCGTGGGCGCCGGTGGGCTGCGCGGCGAGCTACCTCGTGGAGGCGACGCTCGACGGGAAGGACCGCGTCTCGATGCCCGCCGAGCGGCCGCAGGCCATCTTCAAGGCGGGCGTGGCGGGGGAGTACCGGTGGCGCGTGGTGGGCCTCGACGAGCGCGGCGCGCCCGGCGACTTCAGCGCCGAGTCGGTCTTCCGCGTGCGGCTGCCCGCACCGCAGCTGAAGGTCGAGGCGCTGGGGGCGACGGTGCAGCTCGCGTGGGGTCCGGTGCCCACGGCCACCAGCTACCGGGTCGAGCTCCAGCGCCTCGGGGGCAAGGCGCCGGTGGCGGTCGCGGCGGCCACGGTGCCGAGCCCGGGCTGGCGCACGCCGGAGCTGCCGCCCGGCCGCTACCAGTGGCGGGTGGTGGCGAAGGACGCCCTCGGCCACGTCTCCGCCGCCTCGGAGTACCGGGTGTTCGAGCGCGCCGCCGACGTGGGCCTGGCGATGCCCACCTTCCTCTCGCCCGAAGCCGACCTCGCCCTGGCGGTGGGCGCCGAGGTGGACCTCGCGTGGGCGCCGGTGCCCGGGGCCGTGCGCTACGAGGTGGAGCTCGACGAGTCGGCGCTGCAGCTCGTGCAGTCGCCCACGCTGCGCACGCCCCCGCTGGCCGAGGGCCCTCACCGCGTGCGGGTGCGCGCCCTGGGCGACCAGTTCCGCGTCTCGCCGTGGAGCGCGGTGCTGGAGCTCTACGCCGGGGTGCCGCCGGTGGTCCGCGCCGAGGCCACGGTGGCGGGCGCGGTGGTGCAGGTGCGGCTGCTCGACGCGCGCGGCCGCGAGGTGCGCGAGGTGGAGCCGCGGCTGCGCGTGCGCGACGGCGCCCTGGGCCCGGTGGCGCTGCGCGACGGGCGCTGGCAGGCGTCGTGGCAGGCGCCGGCGTCGGGGCACGACGTGCTCACGGTCGAGGAGCGCGCCTTCGCGGTGGCGCTGCCGCTCGTGGCGCCCGTCGATCGCCCCTTCTCGCTGGCGGCCCGCGGCGGGGGCATCTTCAACGGCGGCGCGGTGGCCTCGCCCACGGGGCAGCTCGCCTTCACGGCGCGGCTGCCGTGGCTGCGCCGGCGGCTGGGCGCGGAGCTGCGCGTGGGCGTCTTCGGGGCCGGCGGGGCCCTCGACGTCGAGGGGGTGCGCGTCGTCGGCCAGGCCGCGCTGGTGCCGGCCTCCCTGCTCGTCGCCTGGCACCAGGACCTGGGCCCGCTGCAGCTCAAGGTGGGCGTGGGGCCCGCGCTGCAGCTCGCGTGGCTCACGGTGATCGATCAACAGGAGCTGCGCGCGGCGCCGGGCGTGGAGGCGGCCGTGGCGCTGTCGCGGCGCCTGGGCCCCGGGCGCGTCGAGCTCGACGTGAGCTACCTCCACGCGCGCCTCGAGACGCCGCTGGCCCGGCTCTCTGCGGGCGGCGTGGGCGTGCGCGTGGGCTACGCTGTGGACTTCGGAGGGGAGCCCTGACGCCATGCGCTGGTCGATCCGCGCCCAGATCGTCGCACTCGTCGGCCTCATGCTCGTGGGGTCGATGGCCGTGTACCTCGCGCTGGCCACGCGCGTGGTGTCGGCCGACAAGGAGGCCAGCGTCTACGACGTCAACGCGCTGGTGGCGGGCACGGTCGCCCAGCAGGTCGAGCGCACGGTGGACGGCATCGCCGACAAGCTCCGCTACTTCGGGCAGGAGTACGAGATCACCCCCGGTGACGCCGAGCGCCGCGCGCGGAGCCTCTTCGACGCCGACGAGGCGGTGCTGTCGCTGGAGGTCTTCAAGCGCACCGAGGGGGGCTTCGAGCGCTCCTTCCTCTTCGTGGACAACCGGCGCCTCGCCGCGCTCAACCTGACGGCCGACGATCTCACCGAGGCGCGCAAGCGCATGCCCGCGCCGCTCGACGCGGTGGCCCAGGCGGGCGTGGTGCTGCAGAACGCCAGCCTCGCGCCCGACCTCGCGCTGGTGCGCCTGTCCACCGCGACCGCCGACGGCCGGCAGGTGGTGATCGCCGACCTGCGCCCCGAGTGGCTGCTCTCGGCCGTGTCCACCAGCCGGCTCTACAAGGTCTTCCTGGTGGACCGGCTGGGGCGCGTGCTGGCGCACCCCGACGGCGAGCGCGTCATCCAGCACGAAGATCTCTCGGCGCTCCCGGTGGTGAAGGACGCCCTGGGGGGCAAGCTGGCCCGCGGCACCGAGGAGTACGAGGCGGGCGGCGAGCGCCGGGTGGCGGCCTTCGCGCGCGTGGACAACGGCGTGGGCGCGGTGGTGGTGGAGGTGCCCCGCGACGAGGTCTTCAAGGCCACCCGCGAGCTCTCGTCGCGCTCGCTCCTCTTCGCCGTGGGCGTCGTCTCGCTGGCCCTCGTCTTCGCCGTGCTGCTCGGCCGCCGCCTCACGCGCCCGCTCCAGGAGCTGCAGGCCACGATGGCCGTCATCAGCCGCGGCGAGTTCGGCGTCGAGGTGCCCCTGGGCGGGCCGCCGGAGATCCAGTCGGTGGGCCTGGCGCTCAACGAGATGAGCCGCGAGCTCGTGCGCCGCAGCGACGAGCTCCAGCGGGCCAACGCGCAGCTCGTGCAGTCCGAGAAGCTGTCGGCCGTGGGCGAGCTGGCCGCCAGCGTGGCCCACGAGGTGAAGAACCCCATGGTGGGCATCGTGGGCTTCGCGCAGCTGGGCCAGGAGTCCGTCGAGCACGCGGAGATGCAGGAGTACTTCAAGCTCATCGAGCAGGACGCCTTCCGCGCCAACAAGATCCTCCAGAACCTGCTCGAGTTCTCGCGCCCGCCGGAGATGGAGTTCGAGTCGCTGCCGCCCAACGACGTGGTGATGGGCTCGATGGCGCTGTGCGTGCACCAGCTCCAGATGCAGGGCGTGAAGGTCGAGACGAAGCTGGCCGAGGGGCTCCCCCGCCTGCGCGGCAACTCGAACCAGCTGCGGCAGGTGCTGCTCAACCTCATGCTCAACGCGGGCCAGGCGATGGAGCGCTCGCCGAAGAAGCTCATCACCGTCAGCACCGGCACGGCCGGCGAGGGCTTCGTGGAGATCCGCGTGGCGGACAGCGGCCCGGGCCTCGCCGACGAGGTGAAGGCCAACCTCTTCAAGCCCTTCTTCACCACCAAGCGGCGCGGCCAGGGCACGGGCCTGGGGCTCTCGGTGTCGCGCACCATCATCGAGGCGCACCGCGGGCAGATCCGCGCCGAGGGAGCGCCGGGCGCGGGGGCGACCTTCATCATCCGCCTGCCGACGGTGAGCTGACGCGGGCGCGTCAGGGGGTGGCCAGGCGGCGGCCCTCGATGATGATCTCCTCGCTGCCCTGGTGGATCGACACCCAGCTCGCGGTGTTCTCGCTGCGCGCCCAGGTGCCCTGCGACGAGTCCTGGGCCAGCTCCAGCCAGCCCTTCGGCTTGCCGCGCTGCGCGTACTCGAGGCGCAGCTGCACGGTGGGCTCGCCCAGCTTCGGCAACTCTCCCTGGCCCAGCACCTCGGTCACCACGAGGCGGTTCCAGATCTTCTCGTGCCAGTTCTTCGCCAGCTCGTCGGGCGTGGTGGGCGTCGCCGCGCGGGCCACCTTCGCCGTCTGGGGGATCTCGGCGCCCGTCTGCACGAACTCCGCGCGCGCGTCGCCGGCCACCACCGTGAAGGCGTCGAACTCCGACTGCTTGAAGGTGTGGAGCCGGCGATCGATGAGGAGCCCCGAGGTGGGGTCGAGGTCGTTGAAGAGGCTCGAGGCGAGCAGGTACACCTCGCCGCGCTCGTCCTGCGCGTAGACGCCGATGAGGCCGCTCATGGGCTTGCTGATGGTGAAGCGCCGGGTGGCGCCGGCGACCCGGAGCTCCAGCGTGCGCGAGGTGTCCTTGAGGCCCAGCTCGTCGAGCTTGGCGTCGGGCAGCGTGCCCAGGGCGCGCGTGGCCTCCAGCGGCGTGAACTTGGCCCACAGGCTCTCGCCGCGCTCGTTGGCGTAGACGGTGCGGTCCGGCTGGGGCTCGGGCGCCTTGGTGGCGGCCAGCACCGCGCCGCCGTCGAGCCCGCCGCCTTCGACCTCGACCAGCCCCACGCCGGCGTCCACCACCGGGCGCTTGCCGGGCAGCCACGCCAGCGTCACCCACAGGCGGTCCTTCTTCTCGACCGTCACCGAGCGGGCGCCGTCCTCGTAGTGCACGCGCTCCAGCGAGCTCTTCGACGCGTCCACCACCGTGACGGCGTCGCGGGCGACGGTGTCCTTCGGGCGCTGCCAGGTGACGAAGGCGGCGACCAGACCCACGGCCGCCAGCCCGCCCTGCAGCGCTGCGCTCCTCGCCTTCATGACTTCGCCTCCGGGGCAGCGAGCTTCTTCGGGCGGCGGCGCGCGAGCAGCCCCAGGCCCAGCACGGCCAGCGGCGCCGCGAAGGTGGTGCCGTAGAACCACGCCGAGTCCTGCTGGCGGGTGCGCGTCAGCGGCACGTCGACCTCGGTGTTGGTGACGCCGGCGAGCTGCTCGTCGCCCAGGAGCCACTTGAAGCCGTCCACCACGAGGTACTGGTTGCCGGGCAGCTGCGGCAGCACGAGGTCGGCGATGCCGTCGGAGTCGCCCAGCACCAGGGCGCGCAGCTCTTCTTCCACCTTGTTCGACGGCGCGGCGCGCTTCACCGCGGCCACGAGGCCCCAGGCCTTCTTGGTCTCGCCCAGGTCGCGGTCGAACTCGAAGTTGCCCGTGGCGTCGTTCCACGCCTCCGGCAGCGAGCGCACGGCGAAGTCGATGACGAGGTCCGCCGCGTGCTGGGGCAGCTCCTCGAGGCCGCCGGCCCCGAGGAAGAGCACCGGCGCGGTGCCCCGGCCCAGGTACGTCACCGCCGGGTGCGAGCTGAAGGTGCGGGTGGCGATGTTGACGCGGTCCGCGGGCCCGGGCGGCGGGCGCACGTTCGCGGTGCCGCGCTCCTGGGCCAGCGCCTGGGGCGTGAAGGAGAGGCCCAGCGGCGCCAGGAGCTCCTCGAAGGCGAGGCCGCCCTCGGGGTCGAGCGCGATGAAGAGCCGCCCGCCGCGCTTGCCGTAGGCCTCGAGCGCGTCAGCCTCGGGCGGCGAGAAGGGCCGGGTGGGGCCGATGACGAAGACGGCCGCCGCGTCGCTGGGCACCTCCTGCGCCAGGCCCTCCGCCGACGACAGCACCCGCACGTCGAAGTTCTGGTCCTTGAGCGTCTTCTCGAGGATCTCCACCGTGGCGCGCTGGTCCATGGCGCCGCCGGGCTCGCGGGTGCGCTCGCCGTGGCCGCCGGTGAAGTAGACGGTGCGGCGGCTCCTGGCGACCTGCAGGAGGCGCTTCTGCACCTCGGCGTCGA
The DNA here is from genome assembly GCA_964449625.1 of uncultured Archangium sp. GTDB lineage: Bacteria > Myxococcota > Myxococcia > Myxococcales > Myxococcaceae > Archangium_A. Next base: position 7,306 of record CAYUZK010000118.1, on the reverse strand, counting down.
GGCCGCGCAGCTGCGTGCGGGCCTTCTCCAGCTCCACGCCGATGAAGAGGCTCTCTTTGCGGCCGGCCTTGCGCAGCACCACGGTGCCGTTGCCGCTGACGCCCAGCTCCTTGGCCTTCGCCGGCTCCAGCGCGTGGTCCAGGCGCGAGACCACCACCTGCGGCGAGGCCTGGGCCAGCTCCCCGAAGTAGCCCGCTACCGCCTCGGCCGAGTCGCTGGCGGGGGGGAAGAAGAGGTACACCTCGAGCTTCTCGTCGAGCGAGGCGGCCAGCTTCTTCGTCGCCTCGCCGGCCTTCGCCACGCGGAAGTACGAGAGGTCGACCTTCGCGTCACGCTCGCTCGCCACGTACTGCACCGAGAAGGCGAAGATGAGCGCGCAGGCGAGCGCCAGGCCCGAGAGCATCGCCTCGCGCACGCGGCCGTCCTCCAGCCGTGGGGCCTTCGCCATCGAGGCGAAGGAGAGCTCCATGAGGAGCATGGGCAGCACCGACAGCGCCAGCACCGCGGGCCAGAGGGCCGCGAGCGCTCCGGCCAGCACCGGCGCCGAGGTGGACAGCGCCGCCCCGGTGGCCTTGGTGAAGAGGTCCGACTGGAGCGCGTAGAGCGCGACCGCCACGACGCCCAGCGCGTGGAGCCCGGTGAAGACGCGGTGCACCCCGGCCACCTCGGCCTGCGACGCGCGCGCGCGCAAGAAGCGGGCGACGGTCATGGCCAGCAGCAACATGGCGCCCAGGCCGCTGAGCGCCGCGCGGCCCGTGGGGTTCTCGACGATGCGCTCGCCGACCCAGAGGAGCACGAGGCCGACGGCGGTGACGATGGAGAGCTCCATGGCTACCTCCACCTCCGCGCTTCGAGCACGCGCGTCGCCGCGAAGAGGGCGAGGAAGGTGACGAGGCCGAAGTAGGTGACGTGCTTGACGTGCACCAGCCCCGTGCGGAAGGCGTCGAAGTGGCCCCACCACGCGAGCCCCGTGACGAGGTCCGTCAGCGGGCGGTCGGTCACCTTGCCCAGCAACCAGGCAGTGGTCAGCGCGAGCACCATCACCCCCGAGAGCACCGCGGCCACCACCTGGCTGCGCGTGAGCGCGCTGCCGAAGGTGCCGAGGGCCAGCCCGGTGGCGCCCACCAGCAGCAGGCCCAGGTAGCCCGAGAAGATGTGGCCCAGGGACACCTTGCCGTAGGCCGCGACGAGGGCCGGCATGTACCCGGTGGCGAGGAAGAAGAGGCAGAGGAAGCCCAGGGCCGCGAGGAACTTGCCCAGGACGATCTCCACGTCGTGCACCGGCGAGCTGTAGAGCAGCGAGAGCGTGCCCGTCTGCCGCTCCTCGGCGATGAGGCGCATCGAGAGGAACACCGCGCCCACCATGGTGATGCCCGAGGTGAGCATGAAGAAGTCGGCCAGCACCTCCGACGACTTCTTCGCGGTGCCTGGCACGGCGAAGGCGTTGAAGAGCAGCCCGTCGATGAACAGCATCACCGCGATGATGACGTAGCCGCTCATGGTGCGGAGGTACGCCGAGAGCTCGCGGCGAGCGATGAGCCAGACGTTGCGCATCACGCGGCCTCCTTGCCGTGGGTCAGCTTCAAGAAGATGTTCTCCAGGCGCGTGGCCGCCTTGTCGACCCGCAGCACCGCCACCTCGGCGGCCACCAGGGCCCTCACCAGCGCCGGCCGCAGCTCGCCGGCCCCCGTGACCCGCAGCGTCGACACGTCGCCCTCGAGCCGGGCCACCGTCACGTCGCTCACGCCGGGCACGGCCCTGAGCGCAGCGATGGCCGCCTGCGCCGGGCCCTGCACGTCGAGTTCCACCGAGCCTGATCCGCCCAGCAGGCCCGCGAGGTCGGCCTCGGTGCCGCGGGCGATGATCTCACCTTGCTGAATGACGAGGTACCGGTCGCAGATCTGGCTGATCTCCCCGAGGATGTGGCTCGAGACCAGCACCGTGTGCTCGCCCTTGAGGCGCTTGATGAGGTCGCGCATCTCGACGATCTGCACCGGGTCGAGGCCGCTGGTGGGCTCGTCGAGGATGAGGAGCTTGGGGTTGTGCACCAGCGCCTGCGCCACGCCCACGCGCTGCCGGTAGCCGTGCGAGAGGCTCGAGATGACGTCGTCGGCCCGGTCGAGCAGCGCCGTCTTCGCCATGGCATCGTGCACCCGGGCCGCGAGCTCGGCCGTGCCCACGCCGCGCAGCTGCGCCACGAAGGCCAGGTAGCCGCGCACCGTCATCTCGTCGTAGAGCGGCGGCGTGTCGGGCAAGAAGCCGATGCGCTTGCGGATCTCGTGCGGGTCGCGCGTGACGTCGAAGCCGTCGATCAACACGCGGCCCGCGGTGGGGAGCAGCACGCAGCCGAGCACCTTGAGCGTCGTCGACTTGCCCGCGCCGTTGAGGCCCAGGAAGCCGATGACCTCGCCCTGCTCGATGGTGAACGAGAGGTCGCGGATGGCCGCGCGCTCTCCGTAGTATTTGGTGAGGCCCTCGACCTGGATCATCGGGGCGCTGCTCTAACCCCTGACACCCTCAAGTCAAGGCGCCCGAGCGGGCCACCACACGCTGAGCGCCAGCGCAGCCGCCAGCACGAGCGCGGTCCAGCCGGCGGCCTCGGGGCCGAAGGCGCCGCCGCTCCAGAAGCCGGCCTCGGTGGCGGCCAACGGCCGGAGCAGCGAGCTGCCCGGCGCCATGCCGCTGACCGGCTGCCCGAAGACGAAGCCCTCGAAGAAGTTCCACGCGACGTGCAGCCCCATCGGCAGCCAGAGCGAGCCGGTGCGCCACGCGAGCGTGCCGAACCACGCACCCACGAGGGTGATGACGGCCGCGGCCACCCACGACGCCTCGGGGTTGAGCAGGTGCAGGGCCCCGAAGAGCCCGCCGGTGAGGGCCACCGCCGGCGCGGGGCCCAGGCTGCGCGCCAGCGCCCGGAAGCCGAGGCCGCGCAGGAGCAGCTCCTCGCCGACGCCCGCGGGCGCGAGGGTGACGACGTGGAGCGCGAGCTGCCCCGTCGTCCAGGTGCCCAGGCCCAGCGGCGTGGCGCCCACCAGCGCCGGCACCCCGCCCACCACGCAGAGCGCGAGCGCCCCCAGCGCCAGGCCCTGCGCGAAGCGGCGCGCCGGGGCCGCCGCCTCCAGGTTCGTCGGCACGCGGAAGAGCGCCCAGGTGACCGCCGTCGCCACCGCCCCGGCGAGTAGCGTCGGCACGGTGAAGAAGAGCAGGCGCGGCGAGCCCAGGGGCTCGAGTTGCTGGAGCCCCAGCGCGGCGACGGAGAGGTTGAGGCCCCCAACGAGGGCGACGGCTACGGCGGCGAAGACCAGCACCACCCAGCCCGGGCGGACCGCGCCGGTGGCCTCGCGCAAGACGCTCAGGCGCCGGCCCAGGACGAGAGGGTGAGGCCGCGCTGGGCGAGGGCCTCGCGGGCCGCGGGCGCGGTGAAGGTGGCCAGCTCCACCTCCCGCTGCGCGCCGTAGCCGCTGGCGACGTGCGAGGGGGCGTAGCCGGGGTGGCACATGAGCTCGACCACGCCCTCGCGCGGCGCGGCGTCGAGCTGCCGGGCCCACTGGGCTTGCGTCCAGTAGGCGGTGGCGCCGGCGTCGCCGAGGAAGGCGTCGTTGGTGCGCACGCCGCGCGCCCGCAGGGCCCGCCGCATGTCGTCGGTGATGCTGCGCACGGCCAGGCCCCGCGCCAGCGCTGCGCGCCCCAGGCCCTCGAGCACCGCGGGCTGGAGGTGCGCGTGCTTGTGCACGTCCACGTGCGTCGCGTCGCGCCCGAGGAGCACCCGCAGCCGGTCGAGCTGCGCCAGCGTCTCGCGCGCCACGAAGTCGGCGTCGAGGGGCGCGCCCTCGCGCAGCTCGTGGCCCGGCGCGCTCACCGCGGCAAAGCGCACGAGGTTGAGGTGGAGCCCGACGGCGAGGCCCGCGGCCTGCGCGGCCGCCGCCTCGCTGTGCGGCGAGTTGACGATCATCGTGGTGGAGCTCACCACGCCCCCGCGCATGGCCTCCTCGATGCCGCGGGTGACGGCGGGGTCGTACCCGAAGTCGTCGGCGTTCAAGATGAGGCGCAGCGTCATGGCGTGGGCGCGGCCGCGGCGCAGCGCGCGAGCATCGCGTCGGCGTCCTTCGGGAAGCGGGCCTTGACTCGCGCCCTCGCCGCGTCGAGCTCGGGCGTGTTCTGCATCTGCTCCATCTCGCACAGGGCGCTCACGGGGCGCGGATCGTCGCCTGCCACCGCGTCGGCCGCGAGCCAGGCGGCGCGCGCGCCGGCGACGTCGCCCTTCCGGAAGAGGGCCGTGCCCAGGTAGTACTGCGCCTCGAGCAGGTCGGGCTTCTCCTTCGCCGCCGCGCGCAGCAGCCGGAGCGCCTCGTCGAACTTCTCCTGGCGGAACTTCACGAAGCCCAGCTCGGCGGTGGTGGCCGGGTCGCTCTTCTTGCGGTTGGCCTTGTTGAGCGCGGCCTCTGCCTCCTCGAGGCGGCCGGCCTGCGAGAGCCAGTAGCCCTGGCGCGCGAGGTAGCGCGGGGAGTTGGGGGCCTTGGCGACCGCGCGCGTCCACGCCTCGAGGGCCGCGGTGGCCTCCGCCTGCAGCTCGCGCAGCTCGGCCAGGATGGCGTCGGGGCGTGCGTCGTCGGGCGCCAGCGCCGCCGCTTCTCGCACGGCGCTCTCGGCCCGCTTGCCCTTGCGCGTGGCCACGGCCGCGCGGCCCTCGAGCAGCCGCGCGTCGAGGCTCTTCGGGTTCTTGAGCAGCCAGCCGTCGACCAGCGTGAGCGCGGCGTCCCACTCCTGGGCGCCTGCCAGCGCCTCCGCGGCCTTCGCGAGCTGCGCGTCGGTGGCGTCCGGCGTCGAGGCGAGCGCTGCGAGCAGCCGCGCGCGCTCAGGGCCCCGGGCCTGCTCGGCCAGCGCGAGCTGCTCGGCCGCGGTGCGCTGTGGCCGCTGCGAGAAGAACCAGCCGCCGGCGGCCAGGCCAGCCAGGGCCACCACGCCCACCAGCGGCGCCAGCCAGCCCCGGCGCTTCGGGGGCACCGGCACCGCCGGCTCCCGCACCGTGGCGCGGCCCGCGGGCTGCGGCTCGGTGACGGCTGCCTCGCCTTCCGGGTCGGTCGGCTGGTGCGCGCGCACCGGCGAGGGCACCGTGGCGGCGAAGCCGTGGGCCGGCGCGACCGGGTGCTCGAGTGCGTGGGCGGGCACCGAGGGGTCGGCCTCGCGCGCGCGGCGGAGCGTCTGCCGGCGCTCGTCGGACTTCTCGGGGAAGAGCGTCGAGACGTAGGTCGCGACCTCCGCCTGCGGGGCCAGCACCGAGTCGCCACCGACGGCGACGATGGCGTCCACGAAGTCGGCCAGCGACTGGTAGCGCTCGACGGGATCCTTGGCGAGGGCCTTGAGGCAGATGGCCTCGAGGGCGCGCGGCACCGCGGGGTCGTGGGCCGAGGGGCGCGCCGGCTCCTCGCGCGCGATGCGGATCACGACCTCGTCGATGCTGGTGCCGGTGAAGGGCCGGCGGCCGCAGAGCTGCTCGTAGAGCATCACGCCGGCGGCGAAGATGTCGGCGCGGTGATCGACCGGCTTGGCGGTGATCATCTCGGGTGACATGTAGAAGAACTTGCCCTTCAAGGTGCCCGGCTCGGTGCCCGCGCCCCAGGCCTCGGTGCGGGCGATGCCGAAGTCGATGACCTTCACCTCGCCTCGCACCCCCACGTGGATGTTGTCGGGCGTGAAGTCGCGGTGCACGAGGGCCAGGGGCTTGCCCGTCTCGTCTTCGGCGCGGTGCGCGGCGTCGAGGCCGCGGCAGGCCTCGGTGAGCACGGTGAGGGCCACGCCGGCGGGCATGCGGCGTCCGTCCTCCGCGGCCCGCTGGCGCAGGTCGGCCCAGGTGCGGCCCTCGAGCAGCTCCATGGCGATGAAGGGCTCGGTGCCCACCTGGCCCAGCTCGAAGATCTTCACCACGTTCGGGTGGTGGATCTGCGCGGTGATGCGCGCCTCGTTGAGGAACATGCGGACGATGGCCGAGTCCTTCACCAGGTGCGGCAAGAGCCGCTTCACCGCCACCATCGGCCCGAACTGCCCGTCGGGGGTGATGTGGCGGCCCACGTAGACCTCGGCCATGCCGCCCGTCGCGACGCGCGCCGTCAGGCGGTACTCGCCGATCCAGATGGGCTCGCCGATGGTCTCCACGGGGCCCGCACTCTACGCCCCGTGCGAGGGGGTGGAGCCAATTTCAGCGCGGCCCCGCGCGGCCGCCGAAGAGCTCGAGCTGGTCGCGCCCCGCGCCGCCGGCGCGCTCGAGGGCTCGCCAGGCGCTGCTCCGGCGCCCGGCCTCGTAGGGCGCGTCGCGGTGCTTGAGCACCAGGCCCGCGTGGCCGCGCGCGCACGCCTCGGCGCCGCGCGCGTCGAGCCAGGGCGGCGTGATGGCCTGGAGCACGGGCTGGGCTGGCAGCACGCGCAGCGGCAGCGCCTCGAGGCGCGCCCGGCGGGCGTGCCACGGCGCCTCGAGGAGCGGCTCGCCGTCGAAGAGGCAGTCGAAGGCGACGAAGTGCACGGGCTCCTCGGCGCGGGTCGCCGGCGTGGGGCGCTCCAGGCCGAGGCGGCGCTCGAGCGCCCGGGCGGGCCGGGGGCGCCCGTCGGGGTGCACCGCGAGCAGCGCCCCGTCGAGCACCGCGGGCGCCGGGAGCCTCGTCACCGCGGTCGACACCTCGGGGAGCCGCGCGGCGACCTCGCCGTGGCCTGCTGCGTACACCCACGCGCGGCCGTCGCGCACGTGCACCTGGGCGCGTACGCCGTCGAGGCGGTCCTCCACCACCCACCCGGCGGGGTCGCCCAGCTCGCCGAGGTCCGCCAGGGCGCTCGCCCGCGTGAGCGCCACGGGGTACCCCGGCTCGAGGGCGGCGGCGTCGAGGTGCCCCTCCGCGGCCAGCACCGCGAGGGCGCCCGGGTCCAGCGTCAGCGCCGAGGCCCGCCGCACCATCGCCAGCGGCGCCTGAAAGGCGGCCGCGAGCGCCTCCTCGAAGACGCCGCGGCGCGGGCCCGCGTGCTCCGGGCCCAGGAGCGCCTTCACCAGCCAGCGCGCCTCCCAGGGGGCCGCGCGCCGCAGCGCCTGCACCAGCAGGGCCTGCTTCTGGCCCCGCCCCGGCGTCTGCGCGAGCGCGTCGAGGAGCAGGCCCACGTCGGCGAGCGGCAGGTGCCCCGGGTGCTCGGGGAGCAGGCGCTGCGCCGCGTCGCCCAGATCGCCCGCGTCGCGCGCGGCCACGGCCACCGTGCCCAGCGAGAGCCCCGTCACGGTCGCGATCGCCGCGGCGAGGGTGGCGAAGCCGACGCCCAGCGCCCGCTC
>CAYUZK010000117.1:0-18871 GCA_964449625.1 uncultured Archangium sp. | reverse complement strand
CCATGGTCGGACAGCATCGACCACGCGTTCGTCTCGTCTCCCGAACGGAGTCCATGGAGCCCCGCCAGCACGAACTACTGGACGCACACGACGACCCTTTACGGCTCTGCTTTCCGCGCCAACCACGTGAATGGCGAAGCGGAGCTCGGCGCCACGATGACGCACGAACTCTCCCACCAAATGAGCCTCAGCACGCTCGACCTTCGAGTGCGCCTCGGTTTCCCTCAGCCGACTGGGCGGTGCTCGGCCGACGCTTTTGAGCGCCTTGCGCGTTGCGTTCTCCAGAAGGGGTGCAAGGAGTGCTCACCGTCGCAGTGTGAGACGCGATGAAAGTCGCCGATGGCTTGGGGGTGTTGGGCGCTCTCATTGCCGGCTTCCTCTGGTTCCTGAGCCGGTGGGCGCATGAGCTTCTAAGGTGTCTTCGTGGAGCAGCGTCAGGCGGCCGCGAGCTGGACGTGTGCGTCTCGCTGTTGGAGTGGCCGTTGTGGGTGTTTCATCTTTGGCTGGTATTGGCCGCGTTGAGCGCAGGCTGGGGTTTGCTCCTCGTCGTCAAAGGCCGAAGGGCGTGGGGCCTGGCTGCGGTTGCTGCCTCCTTGGCGGTCTTCGTGATCGCTGGCTCGTTCATGTGATCGCACTCGACTCCCGCCGCCCGCGCGCGCAGGCGGACGGGCGTCACTCCTTCGCGAGCCGCTGCAGCGCCGCGTCGGTCGCGGCCTGGCCGCAGTCCTCGCCCTTCACCTTCGGCAACTTCTTGAGGCGCTCTCGAGGTAGCGCCGCACCTCGGTGTGGACTCGCCGCAGGTCGTCGCGGTCTCCGCCTTCCGCGCGGCGACGAGCCGCGCCGCGCCCCGAGCAGGCGACTCGCGCGCACCTGTGAGGCCAGCGCCGTCAGGAGGTCACACCCTGCCCCCCAGGAGCTGCCGTGCCGGGACGCCGAGCTCGCGCTCTAGCTCCGCCGACAAGCGCCTGGCTCTCCTCCTCCAATCAGTGGGCAATCGACAGGCCGACGGGGCGGTGGTGCCGGCGGCTCCTCCCAGCGACGCAGAGGTGGCCCGCATTCTGGCCCGCGTGCTGCGAGGGGCGAACAAGGGCACCGCCTTCACCGTCACCGCCGCGGCGCTGGTGCGTCGCCTCGTCGCCCTCCTCCACCCGCGGGATGGGCAGCTCCACCGCGGGCGCCTGCAGCACCGGAGTCGACTCGCCCCCCTGCAGCGCGCCCACCTTCCTGCCGCGTGGCTCGGCGAACTTCTGGTTCCTCGCGACGGAGTGACCAGCTGCCTTGACGGGCGGTGCTGGAAGCGACCTCCGATCCTCCTGTGGTCTGCGGGGCGGTTCAGGCGGCCGCCTCCTCCGCGTTGCCGCCGGCCTGGGGTACGCTCCGCCCGGGGTTGACCGGAGGGGTCTGATGGAGCTCGGGCGGAAGCGGTTGGGCTGGCTGTGCGGAGTCACGGTGCTCTGGGCGACGATGGCGTGGGCCGAGACGTCGGACGGGGGCACCACGACCGCAGTCTGTGCGCGCAAGCGAGAGGTGGCGCTCCGGTGGCTCGAGGAGCGCAAGACCGCCCCCGCGGCGCGAGCGCTCGAGCAGGCCTTTGCCGAATGCGGTGAAGGGCACGGGCTGCTCTCTGCCCTGGGGCTCGCTCAGCGAACGCCGGATGCGGCCGCCGACTTCTACGTGCGCGAACTCAGCGCACCGGGCGCGACGCGCGACGCCTTCCACGGTGTGCTCGACGTGTTCCCGCAGGTCTCCGGGGCGACCCGCGCCCGCATCGCGAAGCTGGGGAGCGCTGCGGCGACACCGCTCTACCTGCCCAACTCGATCCTCGTTGGGGTGTGGGTGGACGGGGTGGTGTGTCGCAACAAGCCGGTGCAGACCCTCTTCACGCGCTGGGACGACTCCTTCAAGGGCTTCGTGCTCGAGGCCGAGTGCCCCGCAGGCGCGCTGCAGAAGGTCTACATGCGCTACCCCGACGAAGGTCGGTCTCCCGTCGTGAAGTACGGCCGTGCAGTCGACCGGGTGATCGCATCGGCGAAGTTGGGCATGAAGTTCGGAGCCAACACGCCGGCCGAACTCAAGGCGCGCGTCGACCTGCCCCTGGAGGCGAACAGCAGCTTGAGCTGGCTGCTGGGGTGGCTGCACGACTCGCCGCGCCGACAGGTCGTCGCGAGCCTCCTCCTCAAGAACGACCCGAGCGACCTCGATGCGATCGCCACCCTGGGAGAAACGCAGCTGGCGCTGGGTGACCCCGCCGGAGCGATGAAGACGCTCGCTGCGCAGGACCCGAAGGGCGTCGCCTACCGCGATTCGCGGGTCTCGGGTTCCGTGAGCGGCCTCTTCACCTCTCAGTGCCGGATCCTGATGCGCCAGAAGAAGCTCAAGGAGGCTCGCCAGGCGTGCCAGCGGTCGCTCGACCTTGGCTCTCGCAAGAACGGCCCGGCGGCGATGGCCGAGCTGCTCTATCTCGAGGGGAACGCCTCGGAGGCGCTGCCGCTGATCGAAGCCAGTCTGAAGGCGAATGAGCAGAACCGCCGCGGCCGCCTGGTCATGGGCCTCATCTCCCTCGCGCTCGAGCGCCCGAGAGAGGCCGAGAAGCACTTCGCGCTCTCGATGGGGCTGCAGACAGCGCTGGGGGTCGCCTTCACCGACAAGAGAACGCCGGACCAGTGGATCGCGCTTCTCGACAAGTTCGACGACCGCGAGCAGGCCTACGACCTCGCCACCTGCGGTCACGTCTACCTCGACCTCGACATGGCCGCGCCGAGCAAGGGCTGCTTCGCTGCAGCGGCGCGCATCGACCCCTTCACGGTGAAGGTCCGCCAGGTCGAGCATGAGGTCGAACTCAACGCTCGGGCCGCGCTTCCCGCAGCGCTCAAGCTGCTCGACGAGGCGCGCGATGCCCAGGTGTTGTTGCTCGTGGCGGACGCGTACGTGCGCCTCGGCGAGCGGTCCAGGGCGCACGCGCACCTGAAGGAGGCGCTCTCCCGCCGTCCGCATTGGGACCTCCCACCGGACCTGGTCGAGACCATCTGTGGCGCGCAGCCGCTGGGCGCGTGCATGAAGGCCCCTCCGGCCCCCTGAAGTCCTTGCGAGCCCGAACGCGCGCGTGAGGCTGAGCGACGCTGACTCACCCGGAGCCGCGCCTCTTGCCTCAGCCGTCGACCAGCCTCTTCGCGCGACGGGGCCCCGCCGCTCGCCGGCTCGGCCCCTGGCACACGCACGGCACCACCGCCACGCACAGGAGGGCTCGCAAGGGGGGGCAGCCTCACCGCCACCCCCTGCGCCAGACCCCGCACAGACGAGCGCCGCGAACCCCCCACAGAGTCCGCGGCGCTCTGAGTGTTCCTCGACCGGCAAGACTCCGGGAGGACCTAAAAGAACAAGGCCGTCAGTACGGCATTCCGTACTTGTCGGCGGCGACGTAGATCTGCACGCGCAGCTCGCCCTCGGTGGTGGTGACGGTGACCTCGGTGCGGCCGGTGCCACGGGCCGTGAAGACGACCCGCCGGCCCTCCTTCGACACCTCGACCAGCGAGGGGTCGTCGACGGTGACCTGCGAGACGGGGCCCGGCATCGACATGGTGGCTGTGTGGCCCAGGGGCAAGGCGAGCTTCTTCGGCTGCGCGGCCAGCGCGCCTCCAGCGAGCGTCAGGGCGGCGGCGAGGGCGAGCATCGAGGTGCGCATGCGCGAAGACAGATCACGCTTCGTGCCAGCGCCCCCGGCCCGTTGATCCAACCGGTTGGCGGGCCCTGGCGTGGGCTGAGCCTGCGCGCGCGCGCTCCACTGGAGCGGCCGTGCACCACTGCGTCAGCGCTTGAGCACGCCGTACTTCCCGATGGCGTAGAGGGCGCGCACGCCGTCCTTCCAGCCGATCTTCTTGCCCTCTTCGTAGGTGCGCCCGAAGTAGCTGATGGGCACCTCGTAGACGCGCAGGTTCGCGCGGCCGACGCGGGCGGTGAGCTCGGGCTCGACGCCGAAGCGATCCTCCTTGAGCTCGAAGGCCTGCAGCACCTCGCGGCGGAAGGCCTTGTAGCAAGTCTCCATGTCCGTGAGGTTCATGCCCGTGGTGATGTTCGAGAGCGTGGTGAGGCTCCAGTTCACCACCGCGTGCCAGAAGTAGAGGACTCGCCGCGTCTCGCCGCGGAAGCGGCTGCCGAACACCACGTCGGCGTTGCCCTCGAAGATGGGCGTCAGCAGCCGGGGGATGTCGCGGGGGTCGTACTCGAGGTCGGCGTCCTGCACGACGATGACCTCGCCCGTCGCCTCGGCGAAGCCGCGCCGCAGCGCCGCGCCCTTGCCCTGGTTCTTCGGCTGGAACTTGACCGCCACGCGGTTGACGTTGACGGGGTGGGCGCCCTCGAGCAGCGCGAGGCCCGTGAGCGCGAGCTGCTCGAGCCACTCGCGGCTCCCGTCGGTGCTGCAGTCGTCGACGATGACCAGCTCCTTGGGGAAGTCGACGGCCACCACGCGCTTGAGCAGCTCGGGCAGCGTGCGCATCTCGTTGAACACGGGGATGACGAGGCTGACCAGCTGGGGGGGCGTCTCGGCCATGGCGCCGCATTGTGCTGCATCTGCGGCGCCTGCGCGCGCCTCTCGTCGCCCGCGCCGCTTTCGCCCACCACGCGCGCATTCGAAGGGCGCGCCAGGCCCGTCGGTTTGCTATTCACCCCCGCCATGACGCTCTCCATCCGCGACGTGATGACGAAGTCTCCGCACACCATCGGCTACAAGCTGACGCTCCTCGACGCGAAGCGGGTGATGGACAAGTACGCCATCCGCCACCTGCCGGTGCTCGAGGGCGGCGCGCTGGTAGGCCTGGTGAGCGACCGCGACGTGCAGATGATCTCCGCCCTCGCGCAGCTCGACATGAGCGACGTCAGCGTCGAGGAGGCCATGTCGCAGGTGCCCTTCACCGTGACGCCCGGCACCGCGCTCCTCACGGCCGTGCGGCACATGGCGAACAAGAAGTTCGGCAGCGCGGTGGTGGTCGAGAACGACAAGGTCGTCGGCGTCTTCACCACCACCGACGGCATGCGCGTGCTGGCGGATCTCCTCGAGGGCGCGCCGTCGCCGAAGGTCTCCGCGCCCCGGAAGCCCGCGAAGGTGGCGAAGGTGGCGAAGCCGTCGAAGGCCGCGAAGCCGTCGAAGCGCTGAAGCTCGCGCGTCAGCCCAGGAAGACGACGCCGTAGCAGGCGCCGATGCCCAGGGCGACGAGCAGCAGGAGCGAGCCGACGACCGTCACCACCACGTCGGCGGTGCCCTTCATCGGCCGCTTCACGAGGAGGAAGGCGCCGCCGGCCAGCGCGCCCAGGCCCACCAGCGCGGGCGCGACGACGAGCACCAGCAGCCCCGCCTCGGCGCCTTTGAGGTCCATGGCGCCCACCGTACACTTCGGCGCGCCCGTGGCGTACTTCGTCTTCACCGCCTGCGGCGTGCTCCTCGCGATGGTGGCCGTGCGCTTCGTGCCTCGCGACGACGAGGTGCCCCCAGCCGTCGCGCGGCAGGTGCGGCTGGCGGCCATCGTCGGCGGCGTCATGGGCGCGTGGCTCTTCGAGCTCCCCGCGGACTGGCTGGGGTGGGCGCCGCCGGTCACCGCGCACCCGGCCTTCGGCGCGCGCACGGTGCTGGGCGGCCTGCTGGGCGGCTGGGCCGCGGTGGAGGCGTGGAAGGTGCGCCTGCGCTACCGGCACCCGACGGGCGACCGCTTCGCGCTGCCGCTGGCCGTCGCGCTGGCCGTGGGGCGCCTGGGCTGCGTCGTCACCGGCTGCTGCCCCGGCTGGCCGCTGGCGGCCGATGAGGGGTGGGCGCGGGTGTCGCTGCTCCTCGGGCAGGCCCCGCGCTTCCCCGCGACGCTCCTCGAGGCGTGGTTCCACGCGCTGGCCGCCGGCGCCCTGGTGCTCGCCATGGCCCTGGGCGTGCTGCGGCACGCGCGGCTCGCGGCCTACCTCTCGCTCTACGCCGTCGCGCGCTTCGCCCTCGAGTGGGGGCGCGACGTGCCGCGGCCCTTCTTCGGGCTCAGCTGGTACCAGCTCCTGTGCCTGGTGTTGCTGGCCCTCGCCGGCTCCACTTTGGCGGCGCGCAGCGCGAAGGCCACAGCGCCCGCCTCGTGACTCGTGGCAGACTGCGCCCCTCAAGGGGGCAGGCCAGGACATGTCGAGCCATTCCGGGCAGGGCGCGCACGTGTCACTGTTCGAGGGGCTCTTTCGGGCCGTGCCTCCCGACGAGGCGACCCTCGCGGCCCTGGGCGGCCCGCCCGACCCCAGCCAGCCCTGGCACCCCTCGACGACCTGGGCGCTCGCCGTGCGCCTCACGCGGGAGCGCCGCTACCCCGAGCTCTCGGTGGAAGAGGGCGACCGCGCGCTGGGCCGCGACTTCAGCGATGCCTTCGCGCACACGCTCGCCGGCGCGGTGCTCAGCGCGACGCTGCCGCTGCTGAGCCCCGCCGCGGTGTTCCGCCACTGGCCGCGCTTCGTGGCCATGGGCCGCAACGACGTCGAGCTCGAGGTGACGCGGCCCGACTCGCACGTCGCGCGCGTGGCCTCGCGAGACCCGGTGGCGCTCTCGGCGGGCTTCAGCCTCGGGCTCTTCGACTACGTCTTCGGGCGCCTGGGGCTGCCGGTGCGCTACCGGGTCGAGGCGACGGGGCCGGGGGCCTTCGTCGTCGAGTGTGACTGGGGCCCGGACGCGGCGGGCTGAGGGCCGCGGTCAGGGCGCCGCGAAGCGCGGGCGCAGCACGTTGTGCTCGAGGTGCACCAGCGCGGCCACGTCACCCTCGAGGCGCCGCAGCTCGGCGAAGAGGGTGCGGTAGCTGGTGCAGGCCCAGCTCGGCACGGCGTAGTCGTCGGCGGCCGCGCGCATGCGCAACAGCCACGACGTCACCTCCTCGTGCTCGCGGGTCAGCTCGTCGAAGAGCATGCGCGCCGCGGCCGGGTTGGGCGGCTCCGCGGCGAGCGCGGGGAAGACGGCGCGCTCCTCCTCCTCGAAGTGGGGCAGCAGCGTCTCGGCGAGGCCCTCCACGCAGGCCCGCAGCGTCTTGAGCGCGGGGGTGCGCTCGCCGTGCACGCGGCTCACCTTCGCCGCCAGGCCCCGCACCGTGGGCAGCGCCTCCCGCAGGGGCTGGTGGTGCCGCTCGACGAGGGAAGCCAGGAGGGCCGGCGTGGGCAGCGTGCGCGGGTCCACCTCGTCGGCCACGCAGCGCGAGGCCACGGCCGCCTCGAGCTCGCCGAGCAGCACGTCGAGGTCGACCCCCTGGGCGGCGGCCGCCGCCTCGAGGCTCAGGTCGCCACGGCAGCAGAAGTCGATGCGGTGGCGCTGCAGCACCGCCGCGCAGGCGGAGTGGTCGAGGACGAGGGCGGCCACGGGCTGGTGTCGGTCGAGCATGGGGACCGCCCAAGCACGTGTCGCGCCAGCGCTCAGCCCCGCGAATTCGCGAGGGCCCGGGGCGCCACGAGATGTTTCATTTAGATTCAGAATGAAACATAGAAGCCGGGGTTCTGGGGTCTGCTGGTGAATGAGGAGGGCTGTTGGCTCCGCGTCACAGCGCGTCGACGAGCTCCAGCACCTGCCCGAAGTTCGACAAGGCCCGCGACGGTTCGATCGCCTGCTTGCCCGTCTCGAAGACGTGGGCCGCGTGGCGCCGGGTGATGGCGTTCGACGAGATGATGTCGAGGCGCTCGCGGTACTCGAGGCTGACGTAGGTGCCGTACTCGGCCCAGGCGTCGTGGCAGCCCACCTCGCGGGCGACGGCGATGTCCTTCTTGACCGAGTCGCCCACCACCAGCACCTCGGAGGGCGTGAGGCCGTAGGTCGAGAGGATCTTCCGTAGCCCGGCAGGGTTGGGCTTCTCCCAGTCGCGCGGCAGCTCGATGGCGGGGCAGGCCGCGCGGTACTCGCCCTTCTCGTGCCGCTGGAGGATGTCGGGCGCCACGAGGGCCTCGCCGTCGGGCCCCGCGGGGAACTGGAAGCCCGGCATGGTGTAGAGCGCGGCCAGGTGCTGGTCGAGGCCCATGCGCTTGACGCGCTGCTCGGCCGGGTTCCTCGGCGCGTCGGTGAGGGCCACCACGATGACCTTCTTCTCCCGCAGCGCCGCGAGCGTCTCCACCACGCCCTTGTAGGGGCGCAGGTACTTCCTGCGCGCCGCCGAGAAGGCCATGCGCGCGGGCTCGATGACGAGCTTGTCGAAGCTGCCGAACTCGGGGAACTCGTGGAACAGCGAGCTCTCCTGCAGGGCGAAGGGGTACTCGTTCGACTCGTAGCGCGTGTAGACGGCCTTGAGCGACTGCACCACCTTGAGCCGCGGGGCGCCGGTGGCCAGCTGCACGGCGTCCACCATCGCCTCCACCGCGGGCACGATGTAGTCGATCCACGAGTACAGGGTGTTGTCCATGTCGGTGACGACGAGACGGATGGCCATGGGCGCGCGCCTGTAGCATCGTTGGCCTTCCCCATGTGGCAGCTCGTCATCAACGGCCCCGGCTACTTCGACACCGCGTACGACTGCCCTGAGGGCATCACCCAGGTCGGCCGCGCCGACGAGAACGACGTGGTGCTCTCGGGCGACCTGGTCTCGCGCAAGCACTGCCGCTTCCACGTCAAAGGCGAGGGGCTCGTCTTCGAGGACCTCGGCAGCCGCAACGGCACCAAGCTCAACGGCGAGCCCGTCTTCGGCACGGTGAAGGTGGGCGCCGGCGACGTGGTGACGGTGGGCGAGAACACGCTCGCCATCCGCACGCTGGCGACCTCCGAGCACCTGCAGACCGACATGATCGACGCCGAGGCCGGCGGCCAGGTGAAGCGCTTCGGCCGGGGCGTCGACATTCGCGAGGCGGTGATGCTGGCCCGCGACATCAAGGCCTCCAGCGTGCTCAAGGCGCTCGACAACTTCGCGCCCTTCGACCTCCCCGCGCCGCCGGTGAGCGACGCGCGCGGCGACACCGACGAGTCCGACGTGAACACCGGCGAGAACGCGGTGGGCGACGAGGCCCAGCGCGTGGCGGTGCAGTCGCTGGTGCTGCTCTACCGCGTCGCCGAGTGCCTGGTGCGCGCGCCCTCGCTCCAGGCCTTCCTCGACGAGACGTGCGACCTGGTGATGAAGCGCGTGGGCGCCACCACGGGCGTGG
This sequence comes from uncultured Archangium sp., assembly GCA_964449625.1. Lineage (GTDB taxonomy): Bacteria > Myxococcota > Myxococcia > Myxococcales > Myxococcaceae > Archangium_A. The sequence goes on along the minus strand of CAYUZK010000117.1, from coordinate 9,754 downwards.
TGCTGCTGCGCCACGCCTCGGGCGTCATGGTGCCGGCGGCGGTGCGCCATGGGCAGAAGCTGGCCCGCGGCGAGGTGCCGGTGTCCGAGGCGGTGCTCGACGTCGCGCTGCAGCAGGGCCAGGCCATCGCGGTGGCCAACGTGCAGGACGACAGCCGCTTCGCCGACCGCGAGTCGGTGGTGCTCTACGGCATCGACCAGGTCCTCTGCATCCCCATCGGGGCGGCGGCGCCCTTCCTCGGGGTGCTGTACCTGAACCGCAACAAGGCCGACGCCGAGCCCGTCGACGCGCTCCTCGACGTGTGCACGGCCATCACCCAGCTCCTCGAGACGGGCGTGCAGAAGTTCCAGGGGGGGCCCGCGGCGCCGGCCGACGACCGCGTCAAGCGGGGCCTCGAGCGCCTCTACGCGCCCGAGGTGGCCGACCGCCGCCTGGGCGAGCTCCGCGGCGCCGGGCGCCTGGGGCAGGTGCAGGAGGTCGCCGCCACCGTCCTCTACGCGGAGCTGGCCGGCCTCGCGCAGGCCGCGGCGAAGCTGGGCCCCGAGCGCCTCTCGGAGGTGCTCAGCGACTGGCAGCGCGTCTCGACCCAGCTGCTGCTGAGCTTCGAGGGCGCGGTGGACCTGGTGACGGCCGACGGCGTGCGCGCGGCCTTCGGCGTGCCGAGCGGCCGAGGTGACGACGCCATCCGCGCGGTGCGGGCGGCGCTGGCCCTCAAGGCCGAGTGGGACAAGCAGTCGGCGAAGAAGCCGCCGCGGGAGCGCTTCCAGGTGCGGGCGGGCCTGTCGACGGGGCGCGTCTTCGCCGGCACCATGGGCACCGAGGCGCGCCTCGACGGGGTGCTCCTGGGCGAGCCGGCCCAGGTGGCCCAGTGGGTGGCCCAGTCGGCGGAGCCCGGGCAGGTGCTCATCACCGGCAAGGCCCTCGCGCACGTCGGCGCGCGCTTCGACGTGACGCCCCTGGGCGAGCGGCCGCTGGCCGGTCAGCGGGTGAAGGCCGCCGTCTTCGAGGTGCTCGAAGAAGACTCCGACTCCGGCACGCTCTCGGGCATCCGCCGCACCTGAGAGCGCTCAGGCGGCGAAGACGATCTCCCACTCGGCGAGCTCGCCCTTCACCATCACCTCCACCACGTCGCCCACGCGCTTGCCGAACAGCCCGCGGCCCAGCGGAGAGCCCGGCGTCACCACGTGCAGGAAGCCGTCGCCGCCGGGGCCCGTGAGCTCCTCGCCGGCGCCCGCGGGCGCGACGAAGAGCGTCTTGCCGCCCTCGCCGTCCTCCAGCTCCACCAGGGCGCCCAGGCCGATGCGCTCACCCTTCTTCAGCGGCGCGGGCTTGAAGTCGGCCACCGCGGCCCAGGCGGCCTCGGCGTCTTCGAGCCGCTTGCGCGTCGCCAGCGAGAGGTTGAGGGCGCGCTGGGCGCCCGTCTTCGCGTCCTGCCGCGCGTCTTCGTCCAACCGCAGCGCCTGCTCGTAGACCGCGCGCAGCTTCGAGGCGAGCTGGCCGGTGAGGAAGACCTTGTCCATGTGCCGAAGGGTAGGAGCCCCGCGGCCGCGCACAAGAATCCGGTCGAGGTTGATCCTCGGGGGCGAGTGCGCCAAACGCCTCGCATGCGAACCCTCCGCTCCTGGCTCCCTGCCGTGGCCGTCCTCGCCCTCTCGGCGTGCCCCCCAGCAGCCACCGAGACGCTCTCGGTGACGCCGCCGTCGCTCGCCATCGCCGTCGGCGAGGCCCGGGTCGTCAGCGCGCAGGTGTCGTCCTCCTCGGGTGGCCAGAGCGCGGCCACGGGGGCCACCTGGACCTCCTCGAACGAGGGCGTCGCTTCGGTGAGCGTCAACGCCGATGGCTCGGCGAGCATCGTCGGGGTCAGCGTGGGTGAGGCCACCATCACCGTCGGGCTGCGCAAGGCCACGGCCACCCTCGCGGTGCGCGTGTCCGCGGCCCCGGTGACGCTCGCGCGCCTCGAGCTGTCGCCCGAGAGCCCGTCGCTGGCGCTGGGCACCATGCTGCGGCTGACGGCGACCGGCGTCTACAGCGACGACTCGCGCCGCGACGTCTCGCCGCTGGCCGCGTGGAGCTCGTCGGCGCCGACCGTGGCCACCGTCTCGAGCGCCGGGGCCCTCACGGGACTCTCGGTGGGCGCCACCACGGTGACGGCGACGCTCCAGGGCGTGTCGGCCAGCGTGGAGGTGGCGGTGACGGCGGTGACGCTGGCGGCCATCGAGGTGACGCCGGCGCTGCCCTCGCTGGCGCGGGGCACGACGCGCGCGATGACGGCCACCGGGCGCTTCAGCGACGGCTCCCTGCAGGACCTCACGAGCCAGGCCACGTGGGCTTCGGCCGACAGCGCCGTCGCCACCGTGAGCGCGACGGGCGTCGTCACCGCGGTGGCGGCCGGCACCTCGGCCATCTCGGCGGCCTTCGGGGGCGTCTCGGGCAACACCACCCTCACCGTCACGGCGGCGGCGCTCGCCAGCCTGGAGGTGTCGCCGGCCTCCTTCACGCTGCCGCGCGGGCTGACGCAGCAGCTGTCGGTGACCGGCCGCTTCTCGGACGACTCCACCCAGGACGTCACCGGCCAGGTCACCTGGTCGTCGGCCGCCGCGACGGTGGCGACGGTCTCGTCGTCGGGCCTGGTGACGGGCGTGGCCACGGGGGCCACGGAGCTCCACGCGACGCTCGAAGGGGTGACGGGCAGCGCGCGCGTGGTGGTCACCGCGGCGACGCTCCAGAGCATCGAGCTGTCGCCTCAGAACCCCAGCGTCGTGGCGGGCTTCACCGTGGCGCTCACGGCCACGGGCCGCTTCTCTGACGGCACGACGAGCGCCATCACCACCACGGCCACCTGGAGCAGCAGCGCGCCGGCCATCGCCTCCGTCAGCAACGCCTTCGCCATCGAGGGCGTCGTCAGCGGCCTCGCCGCGGGCACCAGCACCATCACCGCGCGCCTCAACGGCGTGGCTGGCACCACGACGGTGACGGTGTCGCCGGCGACGCTCGAGTCCTTGGCGGTGGCGCCCGCGACCGTGTCCCTCGCGCTGGGGCTGACGCGCGCGTACACGGCCACCGGCACCTTCTCGGACGGCAGCACCGCGGACCTCACCACCCAGGCCACGTGGACGGTGACGCCTGGCGCGACGGCGAGCATCTCGAACGCGGCCGGCTCGCACGGGCTCCTCACGGCGCTCGCGCAGGGCACGGCGACGGTGCGCGCGACGGTGGGCGCGCGCTTCGGCGAGGGCGCGCTGACGGTGACGGCGCCGGAGCTGCTCCGCGTGGACCTCACCCCCGCGTCGCCCTCCGTGCCGCGGGGAGGCACGCTGCAGCTGACGGCCACGGCGGTGTTCACCAACGGCAACCCCACCGACGTCACGGCCCAGGCCACCTGGAGCTCGGCCAGCAGCGGCGTGGCGACGGTGTCCAGCGGCGGGCTGCTCAGCGGCGTGGTGACGGGCACCAGCGTGGTGACGGCGACGTACCTCGGCGTCACGGGCACCACCACGGCGACGGTGACGCCGCCAGACGTGCAGTCCATCGCGGTGACGCCGGCGACGGCCTCCATCGCGCTCGGGCGCACGCAGGCCTTCACGGCGACGGCGACCTACACCGACACCACGACCGGTGACGTGACGACGCAGGTGAGCTGGGTCTCGGGCACGCCGGCCACGGCCAGCATCGCCTCGAGCGGCCTCGCCACGTCGTTGGCGCAGGGCAGCAGCACCATCACCGCCACGCTAGGGGGGGTCTCGGGCACCGCGACGCTGACGGTGACGGCGCCGGAGCTGGTCTCCCTCTCGGTGACGGGCTCCAGCACCACGATTCGTCGCGGTGACACCGTGCAGCTCGTGGCGACGGGCACGTACACCGACGCCTCGACGGCGCCGGTGACGACGACGGCGACGTGGAGCAGCGCGGCGGCCGGCACGGCCTCGGTGTCGGACGCGGCGGGCACCAAGGGCCTGGTGACGGGCATGAACGTGGGCTCCACCTCCATCACCGCGACGGTGGGCAGCATCTCGGGCAGCGTCACCATCGCCGTCACGCCGCCGGACTTGACGGGCATCACCGTGACGCCGGCGGCGCCGTCGGTGGCGGTGGGAGGCAGCCAGGCCTTCGTGGCCACGGGCACGTACTCGGACACCTCGACGGCCATTCTCACGAACGACGTCACCTGGGCCTCGTCGGCCCCGGCGGTGGCGACCGTCTCCGACGCCGCGGGGACCAAGGGCCAGGCGCAGGCGCTGAGCGCCGGCACCACCACCATCAGCGCGACGCTGGGCGCCGTGTCGGGCTCGACGGTGCTGACGGTGACGCCGAGGACGCTCACCGGCATCGCGGTGACGCCCGCGACGCCGTCGGTGGCGAAGGGCCGCACGCAGGCCTTCACCGCGACGGGCACCTACAGCGACACCTCGACGGACGACATCACCGCGTCGGTGACGTGGAGCTCGGGCACCGAGGCCGTGGCGACCATCGCCTCGACGGGCGTCGCCAGCACCCTGGCCGAGGGCTCGACCACCATCACCGCGACGCAGGGCTCCGTGTCGGGCACGGCGACGCTGACGGTGACGGCGGCGGTGCTCGACAGCCTCGCCGTCACCGGGCGCGCCACGTTCCCGCTGGGGCACGGCGTGCAGTTCACCGCGACGGGAACGATGTCCGACGGCACGACGCCCGACCTGACGGGCTCCGTCACGTGGAGCTCGAGCGCCGACGCGGTCGCGCTGCCGCACAACGCGGCCGGCATCAGGGGCATCGTCGAGGGCGTCAGCGTGGGCGAGGCGACGCTGACGGCGACGCAGGGCGCGGTGTCGGGGACGTTGGCGGTGCGGGTGCGCGCGAAGAACGCGCCGGCGTCGACGCGGTGCGGGACGGGGTTGGTGATCAGCCAAGTGTATGGGGCTGGCGGCAACTCCGGCGCGCTTTTCAAGAACGATTTCATCGAACTGCACAACGCCGGAACGGTGCCGGTGAGTCTCGCCGGCATGTCTGTCCAGTATGCCTCCAGCGCCGGGACCTCGTGGACTAACAAGACGGACCTCAACCCAACGGTCACGCTCAACCCCGGCGACTTTTATCTCGTCGCGCAGGCAGGAGGGACCGTGGGGGCCGACGTCGCTGCAGATCAGACCGGAGCCATCTCGATGGCTGCAAGCAATGGCAAGGTGGCGCTGGTAAACGGCACGGCGTTTCTGACCGGAAGTTGCCCAACTGCCAGTCCCAGTGTCATTGACTTCGTAGGATATGGCACCGCTGATTGTTTCGAAGGCGCCGCGGCGACGGCTCCGATCAGCACGACGCTCTCTGCTCAGCGCGCTGCCTCGGGTTGTCGTGACACGAACTCGAACGTGACTGACTTGCCGACCCTCTCGCCCAGTCCCCGAAACCTCGCCACGCCCGGCGTGCTCTGCGACTGCGACGTCACCGGCGTGACCAGCACCTACGCCGCCGACTACTGCGCGCTCCAGTTCCCGGCGTCGCTCTCGCTCGCTGCGGGCGCGGTGACCGACCCGGTGTACACCCGCGCGTTTGAGGCCGGCGTCACGGAGGCAGCCGGTGCGCCCGCCGGTCTCCGTGCTGAAGTGGGCTACGGCGTCTCGATGAGTGACCCGTCGACCAGCACCGGCTGGTCTTGGTGGTCGAACACCTACAATGTGCAGCAGGGCAACGACGACGAGTACGTGGGGCGCTTCGTCGCCCCGGCCGCGGCCACCTACAGCTACACGGGTCGCGTCTCCTTCGACGGCGTCAACTGGACCTACTGTGACTTGAACGGCGCCGGGAGCGACACCGGGCTGACGCTCGACACGTCCCAGCTCGGTGTCCTCACCGTCACCCCGTGACCGACGCCACCGCCGCCGCCTGCGCGGTGCACTTCGACCTGCCCGCCGCCCGCACCTGCACCCGGTGCGGGCGGTTCTGTTGCTCCGGCTGCCTTTCGCCCGAGCACGACGGCCTCTGCGTCACCTGCGCGCCGATGCTGGCCGACCCCTTCGGCTTCACCACGCGCAGCTTCGACTTCGTCACGCCCTTCACGGCGGCGGTGAAGCTCGTGTGGGCGGAGCTCCCGAAGCTGCTGCTGCTCGTCGCGCTCTTCTCCCTCTCCTCGGCGCTCTTGCAGGTGGCGCTGGTGCCCGACGGCGACGACTTCAAGTCCATCGCCACCTCCACGCGGGTCAGCAACCTCCACGACGCGCTGCTGGGCCTCATCGGCGTCCAGGCCATCCTCGCGCTCCTCATCGCGCGCGGTGAAGGCCGGTCGCTGTCGCTGGGCGCCGCCTTCAAGGAGTCGCTCGGCATCTGGGGCCGGACCCTCGTCGCCCGCATCCGCGCCGGCCTGTGGATCCTCCTCTTCGTCCTGCTCCTCGTGGTGCCCGGCATCTGGAAGGCCACCACGTTCATGTTCGTGTCCATCGCCGTGCTGCGCTCGCAGCGTGAGGACCCGCTCGAGGCCTCGGCGGCCCTCGTGCGCGGCCGCTTCTGGCAGGTGTTCGGCTTCGGCGCCGTCGCCTTCGTGGGCCTCTACCTGCCGATGTTCATCGTCATCATGGTTCTCAACCTCGGCTTCGAGGCCGTCGGCGCGCCGCGCTTCGTGAGCGAGTACGCCAGCGCCCTCGTCGCCGGCTTCTTCGTGGACGTCGCGATGACCGCCGTCCTCTACGTCGCCTACGTCATGCTCCACCGCACCATCGACCAGCCGCTGGGCCCGATGCGCTGGCGCGAGGTGCCGCCGCTCGCCACCACCGACTGAAGGAGCGGCCATGTCCTCCATCGAGTTCGTGCTGCGCGGCAAGCGCTCGCCCGTCGGCGACTTCGAGGTGGTGCGCGCGCTCCCCCAGCGCGAGCGGCGCCTCGTCGGCCCCTTCTGCTTCGTGGACCACATGGGCCCGCACACCGCCGTGGGCACGCCCGAGTCCGGCGTCGGGCCGCACCCGCACATCGGGCTCGCGACGGTGACGTACCTCTTCGAGGGCGAGCTCCACCACCGCGACAGCCTCGGCACCTCGCAGGTCATCCGCCCCGGCGACGTGAACTGGATGACGGCCGGCCGCGGCATCGTGCACTCCGAGCGCACGCCGGCGCCCCTCCTCGGGAAGGCCTCCACGCTGCACGGCCTGCAGGTGTGGGTCGGGCTCCCCGCGGACCAGGAGGAGTGCGAGCCGTCTTTCCAGCACGCGCCGCGGGAGACGCTGCCGTGGCTCGAGGCGGGCGGGGTGGGGCTGCGCGTGGTGTTGGGCCAGTGGCGCGGCGAGACCTCGCCCGTGCGCCTCGCGTCGCCCACCTTCTACCTCGTCGCCGAGCTCGAGGCCGGCGCGGAGCTGCCGCTCTCCACCGAGCACCGCGAGCGCGCGGTGTACGTGGTGTCTGGCGACGTGGGCCTCGACGGCACGGCGCTGGGGTCCCACCAGCTCGCGGTGCTGACGCCGGGGAAAGAAGGCACGCTCTCCGCCCTCACGCCGAGCCGCGTGGCCGTCTTCGGCGGCGAGCCGCTCGAGGGGCCACGGCACATGTGGTGGAACTTCGTCTCCAGCCGCCGCGAGCGCCTCGAGCAGGCGAAGGCCGACTGGAAGCACCGCCGGTTTCCGCTCGTGCCCGGTGACGAGCTGGCGCGCATCCCCATGCCGGGCGAGGCGCTGCTGCCCTGACGGCGCCGTCAGCGCCCGGTGACGACGCCCTTGAGGCCGAGCACCACCCCGCTCGCGCCCAGCGCGACCAGGGCATAGACGACGTAGTCCACCAGCTCGCGCGCTTGCCGCTCGGCTTTGGGCTGCAGGTACGTGTTGGCGTGGTCCAGGTGGTACGCCTCGGCCACGGGCCAGAAGAAGACGCCGACGGAGAGGAGCCCCAGGCTCGCCACCACCAGCACCGCGTCCGAGCTGCGCGTCGGCTTCCTGGAGCTCACGCCGCAGAGCATGCCCGCATCGAGTGCGCCGCGGAAACGACGAAGGGCGCCCCGGTGCCCTGGGACGCCCTCGCCTCCACGCCGACGCGCGGCGGGTGACTCAGCTGTTCGGCTTCTGCGTCGCCTGGCCGGCCTGCTTCCAGCCCGCGATGCCCTCGGGCAGCACGGCCACGTCGGTGTAGCCGTTCTCGAGCGCGCGCTTGGCGGCCGCCGTCGACGCGCTGCACTTGTCGTTGGCGCAGTAGAAGACGAGCTTCGTGTCCTTCGCCTTGGGCAGCTCCTCGACCGCGTACTGCGACGACGAGGTCAGCAGCACCGCGCCGGGGATGACGCCCTGCTTGGTGCGCGTCTCCTTGCCGTTCGCGTCGATGGGGGTGGCCTTCTTGCCCTTCGTCCACTGGGCCATCTCGGCGACGGTGACCTTCCGGGGCTCGAGGGAGGCCTGGTGCGAGCCGCCTTCGCAGGCGAGCACGGTGGCGGGGACGACGAGCGACGCAGCGACGGCGAGAGAGAGGAAGAGGCGCTTCATGGGCTGTGGCTCCAGGGAGAGGTGAGGGGAGTCGGCGTGACTGCCGGAACTCTCTTTATGAACCGGGCCACCCGAAGTTTCACGTCGATCTTTGACGCGCCGCAGCGAACTCGGCCGCCATCAGGAGCGCGTGCACCATGGGCGAGGGATCCGCCCGGCCCTGGCCCGCGAGGTCGTACGCGACGCCGTGGTCCGGTGAGGTGCGGGGCACGGGGAGCCCGAGCGTCACGTTGACGGTGCGCGCGAAGTCGAGCGTCTTGGCCGCGACGAGGCCCTGGTCGTGGAACATCGCGAGCGCCACGTCGAAGGGGAACCCGCTGGGCGCCCTGGCGAAGAGGCCGTCGGCGGCGAGCGGCCCGTGCACGTCGAGGCCGCGGCGCCGGGCGCGCGCGATGGCCGGGCCGATGACGCGCACCTCCTCGGTGCCCAGCACGCCGCCTTCGCCGGCGTGGGGGTTCAAGCCACACACGGCGATGCGCGGGCGGCGCCCGATGAGCGGCGTCAGCTCCCGCGAGAGGAGCTCGAGCTGCGCCACCAGCTTCGAGGTGGACAGGGCGCGTGGCACCTTTGCGAGCGGCAGGTGGTTGGTGGCCAGCGCCACCGAGAGCCGCGGGCCGCGCATGAGCATCAGCACCTCGACGCCGAAGGCCGCGGCGAGCAGCTCGGTGTGCCCCATGAAGGGGATACCGGCGCGCGTGATGGCCTCCTTCGACACGGGCGCGGTGCACAGGCCGTGCACCTCGCCGGCCTGCGCGGCGGCGACGGCGGCCGTGACGTAGGCGTGCTGCGCGAGGCCGCCCAGACGGGTGGGGCGCCCGGGCGCGCGGTCCTTCGCTTTGAGCTGGCTCACGGCGCGCAGCGACGGCGCGACGCGCGCGAGCGAGGCGTCACCGAAGAGGACGGGCTCGAGGGCGCGGCGGACGCGGGCGGTGCGGAGCGCGGCCAGCGTCACCTCCGCGCCGATGCCGGAGGGGTCGCCGAGGGAGATGCCGATGCGGGGCTTCACGGCGGCGCAGCGTAGTCGGCCTCGCGCGGGCTGTGCGCCCTCACGAGACCTCGTCGCGGGGCGCCACGGTGGAGGCGACCACCAGAGTTCGCACTCCGACCGCGCTTGCCGCCGGCGGACTCCAGCGCGCTTCGCCACGACTTCGCGCTGCTGGCGCTCCGACGGGAGGTCGCTGGGGTGCAGGCGCGCGCAGTAACGCCGGTACCCGAGTGCACCCACGCCGATCGAGGCGACGCCGAGGGCGACAAGCCCGGCGCCCAGATACGGCGATAACCCGTGGCCCGGGACGGGCATGCTCCCTTCCTGCCGCATGAGCCGAAGT
>CAYUZK010000116.1:0-19011 GCA_964449625.1 uncultured Archangium sp. | reverse complement strand
GGCGTGAAGTCGGCGATGCAGGTGCTGGCCGCCGAGCCGCAGCGCGCGCGCGTGGCGGTGCTCGAGGTCGAGGCCCCGGCCGCCGCGGCGCCCTCTCCCCAGCTCGCCGGCTTCGTGCTGCGCGAGCTGCGCGCGGCGATGCGCGGGCGCCCGCTCGACGAGCTCGCCGACGGCATCGGCGCGTCGGTGGACGAGACGATGCGCGTGTGCGGCGCGCTCATGGCGCAGGGCCAGGTGGTGCGCCGCGGCCACAAGTACTTCGTTGCCTGAGGGATGACCCATGGACCCCATCCGCTACAGCCCGAAGGAGACCGCCGACATCCTCGGCGTGCCCCCGAAGACGCTGACCCAGGCGCTCAAGAAGGAGCTCTACACGCCCGAGGACGTGTGGGAGCTGCGCGGCAAGCTGCAGCTCGAGCCGCCGGCCCTGGGCACGCGCAAGCAGCTCTTCCTCAACTTCAAGGGCGGCACCGGCAAGACGTCGCTGTCGACCAGCTACGCCTGGCGCCTGGCCGAGATGGGCTACGGCGTGCTGGTGGTGGACCTCGACAGCCAGGGCCACGCCACCAAGTGCCTGGGCTTCGAGGGCGAAGACTTCGAGAAGACGCTGCTCGACGTGCTGGTGAAGAAGCAGGCCATCTCCGGGGTGGTGCAGAAGTCGGCGCTGCCCAACCTCGACTTCATCCCCTCGAACCTGGCGATGTCGACGGTGGACCTCGCGCTGATGCCGATGGCCGGCCGCGAGTTCAAGCTCAAGAACGCGCTCAAGGAGGTCGAGGCGCACTACGACTTCATCATCTTCGACGCGCCGCCCAGCTTCGGCCTGCTCAACCTGAACGCGCTGATGGCCGCCGACGACCTCATCGTGCCGGTGCTGGCCGACTTCCTCTCGTTCCACGGGCTCAAGCTGCTCTTCGAGACGGTCAACTCGCTCGAGGAGGACCTGGGCCACGTGCTCGACCACGTCTTCATCGTGGTCAACGCCTTCAACGCCACCTTCAAGCTGGCGAAGGAGGCCCTCGAGGCGCTCAAGCAGCACTACCCCGAGTTCCTCTTGCCGCAGGTCATTCGGCAGTGCACCCGCTTCGCCCAGGCCTCGAGCGAGGGCATGCCCATCTTCCGCTTCGACCGCGCGTCGAAGGGCGCCGATGACGTGCAGGTGCTCATCGACGAGGTGCTCAAGCGCCTGCAGGTGTCGATCGCCGCCAAGGCCGCCCGGCCGCAGGCGAAGAGCGCCTGAGCGAACCGTTTTCGAGAAGTCTCACGCCACACCGTGGAGGGATGATGAAGAAGGCATTCGACGCGAACGTGAGCCGTGCCAAGCCGCGCGTGCGCCTGGGGGCGCTCATGACGGAGCCGGTCGCCGAGGCGGAGCCGATGATGGACGTGGAGGCCCTCGCGCAGCAGGTGGCGCACGAGCCGGTCATTCCCTCCGTGAGCGAGACCGCGTCGCTGGGGAGCGCGCTCAAGGCGCGGGCCCAGGCGCTCAAGGCGCGGCCCTCGGCCGCCGAGGCGCTCGCCGACGCGCTGCAGTCGCCCGTGGCCCTCGTGGCGCCGCCGCCGGTGCGCGAGGCCGTGGCCCCGCCGCCGGTGGTGGCGCTCGCCGAGCCCGTCGCCCGCGTGGAGGTGCCCGTAGCGCAGGGAGAGGCGCCCGTCGCGGCGCCCGTGGCCCGGGTGGAGGCGCCGCCCGCGCCGCGCGTGGTGGCCGCCGCCGAGGCGCCGCCCGCCGTGACGGAGGTGCAGACCGCGCCGGTGCCGCAGCCCGACCACGAGGCCGACCCGCTCGAGCGCCGGGAGCGGCTGCGCGAGCGCCTCAAGGCCGTGCGCGAGAACCCGCGCCCCGAGCCGCTGCCCGACACCGTGGCCGAGGCTGGCGTGCTGGCCGTGGAGCGCATCTCGGCGCTGCAGACGGAGCTGGCCAAGTCGCGCGCGCTGACGCTGGCGCTCACGCAGGACCTCGAGGCGGCGCGGCGGCAGGCCGAGCGGGCCACCGAGGAGGCCCGGCTGCGCATGGACGAGGCCAAGCGGCTCTCGGCCGAGATGGAGGGGCGCGTGACGCTCCTCTCGGAGCTGGAGCGTGAGCTCGAGTCGCTCGAGGGCGAGCGCAACGAGGCGCTGCTGGCGCTGCAGGAGTCGCGGCAGGTGCTGGAGGCCCGCGAGAAGGACAAGCTCGAGCTCCTCGACCTCGTGTCGAAGAAGGACGCGGAGATCGCCGACGGCCTCGCCGAGGAGGAGCGCCTCGCCGAGGAGCTGGAGCAGGCGCAGGCGTCGATGGACGGCCTGCGGCGCTCGGGCGACGCGCTCAAGAGCGAGCGCGACACGCTGGCCCGGCAGGTGTCGGAGCTGACCCGCGAGCGCGCGGAGCTGCTCGAGGCGCGCAAGGCCCTCGAGGCCGTGCACCGCGCGCTGTCCACCGCCGCGCGGCGCTGAGGGGCTCGCAGCCCAGGTCGAGAAGGGCCCCGGTCTCGGCCGGGGCCTCTTCGTTGTGGGCGCCTCGCCGCCGCGCTCCCTGAAACCAGCGGTTGCGAATCGTCGGGGTCGACCCTTCACTCTCAGGCCCATGCGCCGCCTCGTCCTGTCCATCGCCGCCGCCTCGCTGCTGTTCGCCTGCACCGCCGATCGCGCCGCGGCGCCGACCTCGACGACACCCCCTGCGCCGCCGGCGGTGAAGGTGAACGAGGTGGCCCTGGCGCTCGCCGAGGGCGTCACCCTCGACGTCAACGACGCCACCACCTGCGTGAAGTGCCACCCCGCCGTGGTGGCCGAGTGGCAAGAGAGCCTCCACGCCCGGGCGCACCACTCGAAGGATCCGCTCTACGCCGCGATGCGCACGCTGCGCACCGAGAAGCAGGGCCCCCACATTCCCGGGGCGTGCGCCACCTGCCACAACCCGCAGGACACGACGGACCACGAGTCGCCCGCGGCCCAGGCCGGCGTCACCTGCGCCACCTGCCACCAGTTCGACGGCGTGCACCTCGGCGAGGGGCGCAAGGGCACGGGCGCGCTGGGGAGGGGCGCCGACAAGGTCTTCCGCGGGCCCCACGACATCGAGAACGGCACCTCGCCGCTGCACGGCAACGGCCCCGCGCTGCCCGCGCTCGCCGACGGCAAGACGCTGTGCCTGGCGTGCCACGACGAAGAGAAGAACCCCGCGGGCGTGCCCACCTGCTCCACGGGCCCGGAGTACGCGGCGAAGGGCGAGACGCGCTCCTGCGCGGAGTGCCACATGCCCACGGTGGAGGCGCCGTCGGGGCCGGTGTCGACGCGGCCCACGCACCGCAGCCACCGCTTCCTCGGGCCGCACCAGGCGCAGCGGCTCGGGGAAGAGGGCATTCTCTCGGAGGCCGTCAAGCTGTCGGGCCGCTTCGAGGGCACGAAGCTCGTCGCGCGCCTCGAGAACCTCACCGGCCACGGGTTCCCCACGGGGTTCCCCGCGCGCATGGTGGTGCTCGACCTGGTGGGCCTCGACGCGAGCGGCAAGGAGGTCTTCCGCAACGTGAAGGCCGAGCCCCTCAAGGAGCACCCCGAGGCGGTGCTCAACCGCGGCTACGTCGACGCCGAGGGCAAGCCCTCGCTGGCGCCCTTCGCGGCGAAGCTGGTGCGCGACACGCGCCTGACGCCGGGCGAGGTGCGCGAGGTGGCCATCGCGGTGCCGAAGACGGTGGTGAAGGCCGAGCTGCGGCTGCGCTTCTTCCTCGCGGCGCCGCCCATGGTGAAGGCCATCGGCTTCACGGGCTCCGAGGCGAAGCCGGTGGTGATGGCGCCGGTGACCGTCAGCCGCTGAGCCGCGCTGGGGATCCCGTCAGGGCTCGCCGGAGAGGTCGGCGAGGCGGTGCAGGGCCAGCCCCTCCGGCGCCTTGCCCCGCCAGCTGCGCACGAAGGCGTGCTGGCGGAGCGTGTGCCGCTTCGGGTTGGGGAAGGCCACCACCCCGTGCTCGAGCTCGCGCTTCAGGGCGGCCGCCCCGATGGGACCCCACTTGCACTCGCCCAGCTCGGTGACGCCGTCGTCGCGGATGCCGACGAGGTCGATCTGCGCCGTCTTGTCCCACCAGGCGCCGACCTCGACCGTGGCCTTCACGCCCTCGCGGGCCAGCAGCCGCGGGAGCGCCTGGCGGCACAGCCGCTCGAACCCCTCGCCAGCCCAGGCGTCGAGCCGCGGGGCGACGAGGCGGTCCCACGCCTGGTCGGGGCGCAGCTGCGCCAGCTGGCTCTTGTGCGGAAACACGAAGCGGAACCAGAAGCGGAGGAGCGCGTCGTCGAGCACGAAGCGGAGGTCCGTGCGGCGGGGGCGCGCGCCGCTCAGCGGGTAGCGCCGCGCGACGTAGCCGAGCTGCGCGAGCTGCTCGAGGTTGTAGTGGAGCCCGCGCTCGGGCACCTCGCCCTGGCGCGCGATGTCCTTCGGGGAGTGGGCGCCCCCAGCGATGGCCATCAACACCGCGTGGTAGGTCCCCACCTCGCGCAGCTCCTCGCGGAGCAGGAACTCCGGCTCGCGGTAGAGCGGAGCGAACTCGTCCAGCACGAGTCGCTCGACGTTGTCGCGGAAGGAGCACTGGTCGTCGAAGCTCGCGAGGTACTGCGCCACGCCGCCGGTGAGGAAGTAGGCGAGCGCCTGCTGCTCGACCGAGGCGCGCGGGAGGAAGCGGCGGGCCTCCCCGAAGGCGAAGGGCCGCAGGTGCAGCTGCGCGGTGCGGCGACCGAAGAGTGGGCTCTTCTCGCCCAACACCTCTCGCTCCATGAAGCCGATGAAGGACCCGCACAGCACCAGCATCACCTGGCCCTTGCGCTTCCAGCCGCCGTCCCAGAGCGACTGGAGCACGGAGGGCAGCTCCGGGCTGGCCTGCGCCGTCCACTGGAACTCGTCGAAGGCCAGCACCAGCTTCCCCGGCCCCTTCCAGCGGCCCACCACCAGCTCCAGGGCCTTCTGCCAGGAGTCCGGGGCCAGCTCGGCGAGGAGCGGCTCGTCGAGCGCCCGCGCGGCGACCTCGAGGAACTCCCGGAGCTGGAGGCCCGCGGGCGCCACCTTGCCGACGTGCAGCACGCCGCGGTGGGCGCCCAGGAAGCGGTGCAGCAGCTCGGTCTTGCCGATGCGCCGCCGCCCGTACACCGGCACGAAGGCGCCACCGGGCGCGCGCCACTGCGCCTCGAGCATCGCGAGCTCAGCGGCGCGGCCGTGGAAGGACGTCATGCGCGAAGTGTGAGTTGTCGTAGCTGGACTTGTCAAGTCGCGACTTGACAAGTCCGGACTCGTCGTCGAGCGGCAAGGAGGCTCGTCGGCTCGCCACGAGACCGGAGAGCGAGCGCGGCCAGCGAGGGCTTGCCGTCGGCGTCGACGTAGCCGCGATTGAGCACGGTCTGAAGCGAGAGACGCGTCGAACCGGTCGCTCGATGCGAGGCGAGCTCAGCTCGTCTCGAGGCCCGTGGCGCTGGCGCCGCGGGTCAGTCTCTGGGCGTCAGGTTCTTCTGAAACCACTCGGCCATCGACGCGGCCGGGGCCAGCCGCGACACCGCGGGCCCGAGGCGCTGCTCGAGCTTCTTCGAGGCCTTCGCGAGGGAGCTGGAGATGAGCGGGTGCTCGATGGGCTCGTCGGGCTCCATGCCGAGCTGCTTCATGAGGTGCACGATGCGCTCCCCGCCGAAGGACTGCATGAGCGGGTCATCGAGGGCCCCGAAGCAGAGCGGCGTCACGGTCGGGGCGAGGCCCTGCAGCTTCTGGCAGAGCGCGCGGGTGAAGGCCGGCAGCGGGTGCCGCTCGGCGAGGATGACGGCGGAGCCTGAGGGCACCGTCACCAGCGCGTCGGCGCGCACGACGAGCAGCCCCGGGCCTTCGCTGCAGCCCGCCTGGCGCAGGGCCTCGCGCACGCGCGCGAGCGTCTCGTCGAAGAAGGCGAGCACCAGTACGGGGCCTTCGCGGGCCGCGCGCACCACGGCGCGATCCCTCGCGGCGAGGTCGAGCCAGACGCGGTCGACCACCTGGAGCGACGGTTCCTGCTTCTTCCACGGCCAGGAGAACATGCGGTGACCTCGTCGAGCTCCGCTCAGGGCACCGTGTAGGTGAGCCCCGTGTCCACGTCGGAGCAGTTCTTGCCGCGCACGCGCACGGGGTACGTGCCGGGGGGCAACGCCGGCGGCGCGCCGAGGAAGGCCTGGCGGCCGGGGCTGTAGGAGGCCTCGGCCAGCGCGACGTCGCCCACCACGACGTCGAGGGCGCCGGCCAGGTTCTCGCCCGTCACCACCACCCGGTCCTCGGTGCCCGCGGGCGCGGTGATGGCCGTCACCTTCGGGGCCGGCGAGTCGTCGCAGACGTAGAACGGGTACTGCTTGAAGGCCTGCCCGCCGCGGCTGTCGCGCACCACGAGGTACACCGTGCCGGTGCGGCGCTCGGGCACCGGGTCGTCGGGGGCCTCGGTGGAGCCCGGCGCGACGAACTCGGTGTCGGGCGACTCGTAGACGTCGAAGCGCGCCTGGCTGAAGCGGCCGCTCGAGGAGTACCACGCGCCGACGATGGCCTCGGTCTCCTCCACGGGGCCCGAGGGCTGCAGGAGCGTGTACGTCTCGCGGGCCGCCGCCGGCACGGTGACGCCCAGCGTGCGCCGCTGGCCGGCCTGCACCTGGAGCCGCGCGTTGGGCGGGTGCGGCGCGCCGTCGACGGTGAGGCGCTCGATGGCGGGGTTGGTGTTCTTCACCGGGCGCTCGGTGACGAGCACCCGCGCGATGGCGGCGACGGCCTGCGTCTGGCGGTTCTCGATGCGCTCGAAGTAGCCGCGCAGCTTCTCTCCCTCAGCCAGCGGGTCGACCTCCTCGCCCACCACGAGGGCCAGCACCACGCCCACGGTGCCGTTGGTGCGGATGGGGTCGCCTTCCGGCAGCACCGAGAAGACGTCGGCCTTCGGGAGGTACGTCGCCGTCGGGCCGAAGCCGAGCAGCTGCAGGTCCTCCGGGTAGTCGGTGATGAGCGTGGGCTTCAAGAGGATGGTGGCGTCGCTGCAGGTGGTGCGGCCCAGGTCGAGCGGGTCGGGCTGGCAGCCGACCCAGAGCACGGTGGTGGGCTGGCCGACGCGCGAGGGGTCGCTCCACAGCACGCCGAGCGACGCCGCCTGGCCGGGCGCCACCTCGGGCGGGTCGGAGGTGACGGACAGCACCCGCAGGGCGTCGATGAGCGTCTCGGGCTTGAACTGCCCGCCGCAGCCGGCGAGCGCCACCGCGAGCACGAAGGTGAACGCGCGCATCACCACTCCCCCCGCAGGCCGACGGTCGGGAGGATGGGGATCCCGTACACGTAGGCCGACTGCGTGTAGTTGAACGAGTAGTACAGCCCCTCGGGGTTCTGCGTGTTGAGGGCGTTCTGCACGTCGGCGTAGACGGTCAGCTTCCACGCGTCGAAGACGAAGACCTTGTCGAGCCGCAGGTCGAGCTGCACGAAGGTGGGCAGCCGCTCGCTCCACGGCAGGCCGGGCACGGGGAAGTAGTAGTTGCCGTTGGTGTCGAAGACGGCGCCGATGACCGGCGTCACCAGCGGCCCCGAGGCGACGCGCAGGCGGGCGCCGAAGGTGAAGTCGAAGGGCAGCTTCACGCTCGCCACGGCGATGAGGTTGTGCGGTTGGTCGAGGGGACCGGGCGCGTAGGTGACGCCGCCGTAGTAGTCGCGCTCGAAGCGGCTGAGCGAGTAGGCCACCCAGCCGAAGAAGTGCTTCGTGGGCTTGATGCGCACGAGGAGCTCGGCGCCGTAGGCGCGGCCGTAGCCCGCCGACGAGTAGCGCGTCTCGACGCCGGGCACCGCGAAGTCGCTGCCGAGGCTGTTGAGGAGCGTCTGCCGCGCCTGGTTGAAGAAGGCCTTGTAGTAGCCCTGCACGTCCACCTCGAGCAGGTCGAAGAGGCGCGCCTCCACGCCGCCCACGAAGTGCCCGGCGCCCTCGGCCCGCAGGCCCGGGTTGCCGAAGGTGGGCGAGAGGAGCCCCTGGCGGTAGTCGGGCGGCTGCTCGTAGAGGCCGGCGCCGCCCTTGAGCGTGAGGAAGGGCAGCGGGCTCCACAGCACCGTCAGGCGCGGGTTGACCCACACCTTCTTCATCACGCCCAGCTCCGAGTCGAGGCGCACGCCGCCCACCAGCTTGAGCGAGTCGGTCGGCGTCCAGGCGGCGTCGATGAAGAGGCCGGGCTCGACGTAGACGCTCGTCTCGTCCTGCGCGACGAGGCGGCGGTTCACGTACGGGTCGGGGATCTGGTTGGCCTTGAACACCGGCGGCCGCTGCGACGCGAGCACCGTCGGCGTCACCATGGCGTCCAGGCCCAGGTTGAGCGAGAGCCGGTACTCGGGCAGCTCCCACTTGAGCCGCTCGCGCAGCTGCACCGGCACCATGGTGGCGCGGAAGAAGACGTTGGTGGTGCCGCCGAGCTGCTCGTTGACGTCGAAGCCCACCGAGTTGCGCGAGACGAGCGTGAGGCGCTCCGAGAGCTTGTGGTCCACGCCGACCACGAGGCGGTTGTAGATGACCGACTGCCCGCTGTTGCCCAGGGTCGAGTCGGGCTCGAGGTCGAGGAAGTAGTTGGGCTGCACGAAGCTCCAGCGGTCCGAGGAGCCGAAGAGCGAGACGAAGACGCGGTTCTTGCCCACGCCCTTGCGCTCGGCGCGCAGCTGGTAGTCCCAGTACTGCGGCGCCACCGAGAAGCCGACGGTGCTGCGGAGCTGCGGCGCGAAGGTGTTGAGCGCGAAGGGCAGGGTGAGGTCGGCCAGGCCCCGGCGGCCGGCGACGGAGACGCTCCAGTCCTTCGTCAGCGGGGCCTCCACCTGCGCGCTCACGTCGAAGAGGCTCACGTCCACCATGCCGTGCACGCCCGTCTTCGAGGGCGACTTGACGGTGGCGAGGATGAGGCCGCCGGTGCTGCGGCCGTAGTCGGCGCCGAAGTTGCCGGGCTGAAAGCCGATGCTCTCGACGGTGGCGGAGTTGAAGGTCGCCGTCAGGCCCGCGAAGTGGAAGAGCTGGGGAATGGCCACCTCGTCGACGTAGATGCGCGAGTCCCACGCCTTGCTGCCGCGCACCACCAGCGCGCCGGTGCCGAAGGGCGAGCGCGCCACGCCCGGCAGGTTCTGCACCACCTTGAAGGCGTCGGCGTTGGTGCCGGGCACCAGCCGCAGCTCCTGCTGCGAGAGGCGCACCTGGCTGACCTCCTTGCGGTCCTTCTCGCCGCGCACGACGGTCTCGAGGCCCGAGGCGGTGGCGCGCAGGTAGAAGACCAGCTCGGTGCGCTGGCCGGGCGTCACCTCGGCCTGATCGCTGAAGCGCGAAAAGCCGGTCGCCACCACGGTCAGGGCGGTGGTGCCCGCGGGCGCGTCGGTGAACTCGAAGCGGCCGGCCTCGTCGCTGAAGGCCTCGCGCGTCGCGTCGCCCTCGCCGAGGAACACCTGCGCTCCGGCCACGGGCTCGCGGGTGCCGGCGGCCTTGAGGGTGCCGGCGAGGTTCACCACCGGCACGCCCGCGTCGACGGCCACGGGCACCTCCACCACCTGCTGGGCCATGACGAAGTGGAGCGTGTACGTCAGGCGCACCGGGGCGGGCTGGCCGTCGACCTCGGCGGGGGAGAACTCGAACTGGCGGATGGCGGCGAGCGCGGCCTCGTCGAAGCCGGGGCCGCCGCTCTGCACCACGCGGGCGTCGGCCACCTTGCCGTCGGGCCCCAGGTCCAGCTCCAGGCCCACGGCGGCGGTGGTGCCGGCGTCGGCGGCCTCCGCGGGGTACACCGGGTCTACCTGCTTGAGCAGCGTGGGCGCGCGGGTGAGCGTCTGCGCGAGCGCCCCCGCGGCCACGAGCCACGCGACGAGGGCGAGGGACCGGAGCACGGAGGAGCCTGCTAGCGCAGGTCGGGGCCGCTTGCAGCTTCGGGGCGCGCGACGCGCCGGGCGGGCCTGACCCGGCGCGTCAGGGGCTCGACTACTTGAGCGGCGCGAGCGCCTTGCTGACGTCGGGCTTCGCGGTGCCGGTGGCGAAGGGCTTCAAGTCACCCTCGCGGGCCGCCTTGAGCTTCGCCACGCGGTCGGTGGTCGTGGGGTGCTTCGAGAAGCCGCCGCCCTGGCCGCCGAGCGACGCGAGGAACTTCTCGTACTCGGCCGGGTCGTAGCCCGCGAAGGCCACGAGCTCGAGGGCCGTCTGGTCGGCCTGGAACTCGTCCTCCTTCTCGTTGCCGAGCAGCTCCATGAGCTCGAGGACCTTCTTCACCACGAAGGCCACGAAGCCGTTCTCGTCGGGCGCGTCGAGGTCCACCTTGCCGCCGGGGCCGAAGCGCTTGCTGAAGCGCAGCGGCTCGCGCAGTTGCTCGGGGATGTTGGGGCTGCGCTCCGAGTAGTACTGCGCGGTGAGCGCCACGGAGCACTGGACGAACTTCGCCTCCTTGTAGCGCTTGAGCGAGTGCTTGTGCACCACGTGGGCGATCTCGTGGCTGAGCACGCCGGCGAGCTGCGCCTCGTTGGAGATCTTCTTGAGCAGCCCGGTGGTGACGACGACGTAGCCGCCCGGCGCGCTGAAGGCGTTGGGCGTCTCGTTCTCGATGACGCCGAACGTCCACGGCAGCTCCGGCCGCGACGAGTAGCGGGCGAGGTTGCGGCCCACCACCGAGAGCCACGCGGTGAGATCGTTCTTCGCGCTCGCGGGCAGCTCGACCTTCTTGTTCGCCGCGAGGTCGGCGTTCAGCTTGGCCGGGTCCTTCTCGGTCAGGCCGTCGATGAAGAAGTGCCCGCCCTTGGTGGCGAGGCCCACGCTGACGGCGCTGCCGACGGCGCGCTCCTCTTCCCAGCTCAGCTCGGTGGTCTTGATGGGCGCGCACTCGCGGTCGCCGTAGGCCTTGGAGTCGGCCAGGAGCGCCACTTCGCGCTGCGCCGCGTCGGCCGCGCCCGCGATGTTGCCGGACTTCGCGGCGTTCAAGAACGCGCAGCCCTGCCCGACGGTGGCCAGCGCCACGAGGGCTCCGATTCGTGCGGTCTTCACTTGGCACCCCCGAGTTCCTTCGACTTCGCCGCGACGGCCTCAGGCGTGCCCTTCGCCTTGTTGTGCTCCTCGACGTGGATGATCTCCGCCGCGGCCTCCTCGGCCTTGGGGCCCTCCTTCTTCGCGTAGCTGATGCCGGCCGGCGTCAGCGCCTTGCTGGCGGCCCCCGAGCTGGCGAAGGCCTGCGGCGACATCGGCGAACCCGACGAGCCGGCGAGCTCCATCTGCGGCTTGCTCGGCGAGAGGTTGCCCTTGAGCACGAAGCCCTTG
Organism: uncultured Archangium sp.; assembly: GCA_964449625.1. Lineage (GTDB taxonomy): Bacteria > Myxococcota > Myxococcia > Myxococcales > Myxococcaceae > Archangium_A. The sequence goes on along the minus strand of CAYUZK010000116.1, from coordinate 7,768 downwards.
GTCTTCGCGTCGACCTCGACCTGGTGGAACTCCTTGTCCTTCTCGCTCGCGCCCTTCCAGGTCACCTCGGTGCCCGGCGGGAGCGGCTTGCCCACCGCGCCGGCCGTGGCCTTCGGCTCCTTGAGGAGCTTGGTGTCCTTGGTCTTGATGTACAGCTTGCGCTCACCCTCGGCGCCCGCGACGAACGCGCCGAGCAGCCCCACGACGACCAGCGGTCGATACCACCTGCGTTTCATGCTGCCTCCCATCGAGAGAAAGACTCGTCACTTCTCCAGGTTCGACACGCCGTCCCAGCCCTCGGGCGGCGGCGCTACCAGGTACGCCTCGGACAGCCTGAGGAGCCGCTGGCTCGGCCCGTCGTCTTCGTCGATCGCCAGCGCCTGCGTGAGCGCCCCCTTCGCCTCCTCGAACCGCCGTTCGCGGTAGGCGAGCAGCGCGCGGGCATAGAGGTCAATGACTTTCGACTTCACCGCGTCGAGCTCGCCGCGCAGCGCCAGCAGCTCGTACACCGCCACCGCCTGCGTCTTGCCGGCCACGCGCACGAGGTCCAGCTCGCGGGCCACCACGTCGTTGCGCACGCGCTCCCAGGTGCCGTGGCCCATCATGATGAGGGTGCCGTAGTTCTTGTTGGCGCCCTCGAGCCGCGCGGCGAGGTTCATCTCGTCGCCGATGGCGGTGTAGTCGAGCAGCTGCGCCGAGCCGATGTTGCCGACCATCATCTTCCCGGTGTTGAGGCCGATGCGCGTGTAGACGTCGGGCAGGCCCTCTTGCCGCAGCGCCTCGCGGAGCCCGCCGATGGCCTTCTGCACCGCCAGCGCCGCCCGGCAGGCCCGCAGGGGGTGGTCGGCGTAGGCCACCGGCGCGCCGAAGAGCGCCACCACCGCGTCGCCGATGTACTTGTCGATGCACGCGCCCTCGGCCGTGATGAGCGGCGTCACGGTGGAGAGGTAGCGGTTGAGCAGCGCGATGAGGCGCCTGGGCTCGTGCCGCAGGGCCTCGCTGAAGGTCGAGAAGCCCTTGATGTCCGAGAAGAAGGCGGTGACGTCGAGGTTCTCGCCCTCGAGGTTGGGGAGCTGCTTCTGCTCCACCATGAGCTCGACCAGGTCCGCCTCCATGTAGTTCTGAAAGAGCTCCTTCATGCGCTCGCGCTCGCGGCGGGCGAAGAGGCGCTCCCAGGTCGTCGCGAGGATGGAGGCCACCGTGCCGGCGAGCCCCGGCAGCGCCGAGAGCACGTGGATGCGCGTCGCCACGAGGAAGCTGCCCGTCACCGCGAAGAAGCCCACGAAGAGGAGCACCGGCCAGGCGATGTCCACGAAGGTGTTGCGCACCACCAGCACCAGGGCCACCGAGAAGAGGGCCACGAGGAAGGTGAAGCCCACCGAGGCCCACAGCGGCGCCGTCAAGATGAACTCGTCGTTGAGCAGGTTGTCGAGCACCGCGGCCTGCTTGATGACGCCGGGCGCCTCCTGCTCGAAGGGCGTGGCCTTCTCGTCGGTGCCCACCGCGATGCTGCCCACGAAGACCACCTTGCCGGCGAAGAGCCGGCCCTCGGGGTCGCCGGCGATGTCGCCGCCGGGGCAGTCGTAGTCGACGGCGTCCGTCTTGCCTTCTCGCGCGAGGCAGAAGTGGTAGCGGTTGAGCACGTCGATGAGCGGCACCGTGCGGAAGCGGTCCTTGAGCGTGCCGCCGTAGTGGATCTCCGCGGCGCCGTCGGGGTTGACGCGCACCGAGCGCGCGCCCACGGTGAGGCGCCCCGGCTCGAGCGCGATGTGCTCAGCCCGCTCCAGCGCGGCCAGCGCCACCACGGGCAGCGTGGCGTAGGTATTGACGCCGTCGCCGTACACGAAGGCCGTACGGCGCAACTTGCCGTCCTCGTCGGCCTCCGCCGTCACCGTGCCGAAGCCGTGCATCGACTCCAGCGCGCGCGGCATGGCGGCCATGGGCGCGTGGGCGAGCTCCCTGCCGGTGGGCGAGCCATCGGCCCGGCGCTCTTGCTCCGGGGGGAAGGTGGGCACCTCGAGCCCGCCGCTCGTCGTCACGGGCACCGCGTAGGCCCGCGCGGCCCACTCGAGGCGCTGCGCGGCCGCCCGCTTCGCCAGCTCGGCCTGCTCCGCGGGGGTCGGCTCCTCGGGGAAGTCGTCGTCGGCTACCGGCGGCGTCAGCGAGGGCATCTTGCCCACCGGGCGCTGCAGCGTCGGCTCCACCGCCGGCAGCGGCGGGGCGATGGCCGAGGTGTTGAAGCCCAGCAGCACCGGCGCGGTGGCCTCGCCGAGCGCGTCGGCCAGCGCCCGGTCGCCCACGCCGTCGGCCGAGGGCTCGTTCATCACCATGTCGAAGACGATGGCGCGGGCGCCGGCGCGCGAGAGGTAGGTGATGAGGTCTGCCCAGATGACGCGGTCGTAGGGCACGGAGGAGCCGTAGCGCCCGCGCAGGCCCTGGTGGTCGGCGATGGCCGTCATGGTGGCGTCGTCGAGCGCCACCACGAGGATGTCCTTCGACTGCCGCGGCTTGCCCAGGCCGGTGGTGTCTTGCAGCCACTGGAGCGGCGCGCGCTTGGGGAGGGTGAAGGCCTTGAGGCCGTCGTCGTAGGCGTTGCGCTCGTCGTCGGAGATCTCCAGCACGTCGTTGAACCACCACGCGCAGGCGAAGGCCGTGCCCACGACGGCGAGGGCCACCATCACCAGCCAGGTGCGCCGGAAGCGCAGCGCGATGAGCGAGAGGGCGTTCCGCACGGGCGGCGCGACCATAGGCGAGGAGCCCGATTTCACAACGTCGCGGCGGCGGGTGGGGCAGGGCGCTGACGGACGTCGGGGGAGGCTCGCTCAGTCGCCGGAGTTGAGCACGAGGCTCACCAGCTCGGCCTGGCGGTGGGTCTCGGTCTTCTGCATGGCGCGCTTGGCGTGGGTGCGGGCTGTCTCGGCGCTCACCTCCAGGTCCTCGGCGATGCGCTGGATCGATCGGCCCTCGGCGAGGCGGCGCACCACCCGGGCCTCCGCCAGGGTCAGCCCGTAGCGCCGCTGGAGCTGCTGGGTGGTGGGCCGCGCGCGCGGCCGGGGGCCGTCCGGGTCGCCGTAGAGGTGCCGCACGAGCTCGCTGAGCCGGCCGTCGGAGTAGCTGACGACGAGCCGGGGGGCCGCCGGCGGGTGCACCACGCAGTCGAGGCCCTGTCCGTCGAGCTGCTTCACGCGCACGCGCGCGCGCGGCAGGCCGCGGGCCACGGGCACGGCCTCCAGCGCCCACCCGCACACCTGGAAGAGGAGGACGGAGGGCCGACCGCCCCGTGGGAGTGACAGCCGCACGCGCAGCGACTCGCCACTTGCGGGCTGCACCGCCACCTGCAGCGGGGTGCGCCGGGCGACGCCCTCGAGCAGCAGCCGCAAGGTGACGCCGGGCGACCCGAGCAGCTCCGTCAGCTCGCGCACCGCGGCCGAGGCGGGCACCCACGCGCCGACGAGGCGCTCCGTCGCCGCCGCGCCGTGCGTGGCGAAGAAGCCCTCGAGGCCGTCGACCACGGCCTCCCAGCGCTTGCCGGGCTGGGCCTCCGGCCGGCGCGTGAGCGCGTCGAGCGCCGCGGTGAAGGGTCGCCCGTCTTGCGCGAGGCCTTCGACGGCGACCAGCAGGGTGTGCAGCGCGCGTGTGGGGCCGTCGAGGCTCATGGCCCCGCCACGTCGGGTGCCAGCTCCAGCGCGGTCAGCAGCTCCGCGTCGGAGAGCGGCTTGCGCAGCAGCACGCACGGCGAGATGGCCTCGCGGTCTTTCGGGGCGAGGCGGCTGAGGTCTCCAGAGATGAGGGCCCGGCGCGTGGGGGGCAGCTCCCGCTTGACGGCGAGCAGCACCTCGACCCCGGAGCAGTGCGGCATCGACAAGTCAGACACGACCCACGTCGGGCGGAAGGCCACCGCCACACGCACCGCCTGCCGCCCATCGAGCTCCACCTTCACGTCTGCTCCGGCCCTTCTCAAGACGCGCTCCAGCGCCCGGGCGACGAAGGCATCGTCATCCACCACGAGCACCCGATGCATGAGCTCCCTCTCCCGTCCTCGCCGCCAGCCTTGTGTCAGGCACTCAAGCAGGCCCCGCCAAACGGGGAGTCACCCATTTGGGGCAGGACGCGGACCCACCGTGGGTCAGGGCAGCCCCAGGCAGGCCGCCCCGCTCAATTCATCTGTTCGACGCGCACCGGCACCGGCGTGAAGACGCACGCGCGGATGCCGGTGATCTCCCCCGTCTTGAGCCGGTAGTTGACGGGCTCGCAGGTGGTGCCGTTGGGGCAGCTCGTGTCGTTGCAGCACAGGTCGACGCAGATGGAGAGGTTCCGGTCGCAGATGCCGCTGCGGCACTGGGTGTTGCTGCTGCAGGCGACGCCCGAGACGCGGGTGGCCCCGCCCGACGGCCGACACGAGGGCATGATGCTGACGATCGCCTCGCCGGCCTGGTTCTGGTAGCCGATGCGGTCGCGCGGGCCCTCGATGCTGCAGCTCATGCCCGCGCCGCACGCCGAGTGCTGGCAGCAGGGCTCGCCGCACACGCCGGCGTCGAGGCACATGTTCGGGCCGGCGCGGCACTGGCCCGTGGTGCAGGTCTGGCCGAGCGTCCGGGTGGCCGTGATGCGGGCGTCGAGGCGGCAGAAGGACCAGTTGTAGTACCCGATGATCGACGGCGGGCTCGAGGTGGTGATGGGGCTGCGCTGCTGGTAGCAGGTGGTGTTGGCGCTGCAGCCCGCCTCGTGGGTGCACTTGTCGCTGCAGTAGGCGGCGCCGTCGGAGGTGAGGCAGTCGCCGGTGCGGCACTGGCTCGACACCGAGCACGACTGGCCGGTGGTGGAGCTGCCGGTGGGCACCGCCGAGCACAGGTGCTGGTTGTCGGAGTCGATGAGGTTGCGCAGGCAGCCCTGGCCCACGTCGCAGGAGTCGTTGAGGCCTGTGCCCACCGTCTGGTTGCAGTAGCTGCCGCACGTCAAGGCCCCGGTGGCGACGTTCGTCACGCACACCAGGTCGGGCCGGCACTGGTCGGTGCCCGCGGGCCAGCGGAACCAACTGTTGCCCTGCTTGTAGCCGCAGGGGTCCGACACACCGCAGTTGTCGAGGGTGCGCCGGTCGCAGTCGTTGTCCTGGCCGTCGCACACCTCCGTGCCGCCGGGCCGCACCGCGGCGTTGTTGTCGTCGCAGTCGATGCACTCGTTGGCGCCGTCGCGATCGCGGTCGGTGTTCGGGTTGCAGCCGCAGGTCTCGTCGACGTACCCGTTGCAGTTGTCATCGACGCCGTTGGGGCTGTTGGGCGTCGCGGCGGCGCCGCAGTCGGCCGTCTTGAGCGGGAAGACGAAGGCGTTGGTGTCGTTGCAGTCGATGCGCCGCGGGTCGAGGCCGCCGCCGACCACCGTGCCGCAGGTGGTGAAGCCGTCGCCGTCGACGTCGAAGCCCTCGTCGATGAGGCCGTCGCAGTCGTCGTCGCGGCCGTTACAGCGCTCCACCGCGCCCGGGTAGATGGTGCCGTCGGTGTCCACGCAGTCGGTGCACTGGCTGTGGCCGTCGAGGTCCACGTCGATGGTCGAGTTGCAGCCGCAGGCGATGGGGTCGTCGATGACGTTGTTGCAGTTCTCGTCGAGGCCGTTGTTGCAGACCTCGGGCTGCGGCAGCACCGTCTGCTGGCACACGACGGCGCCCGTCTGGCACGCGAGCGCGCCGGTGGCGCACAGCCCGGGGATGCCGGTGGGGCAGGCGTTGCCCTGGGTGGGGAAGCTCTCGTCGGTGAGGCCGTCGCAGTCGTCGTCGAGGAGGTTGCAGACCTCCGTCACCGGCGCGCCCGCGCTGCAGCTCTGCGCCACCCCCGACACGCACGCGGCCACGCTGCGGAAGCACGCGCCCACGCCGCAGGTGAGGTTGGGCAGGTCTTCGTCGACGGCGCCGTCGCAGTCGTCGTCGACGTCGTTGCACGTCTCGGCGCTCGGGCTGCCGGCCACGCACGTGCGCGGCGCGCCCCCCACGCGGTTGAGCTGCGTGCGCTGGCAGGCGCCGACGCCGCAGGTGGTGCTGCCGAGGTTGTCGTCCACCTCGCCATCGCAGTCGTCGTCGAGGCCGTTGCAGGTCTCGGCCACCGGGGGGCCCGGGCTGCAGGTCTGCGGCGCGCCGGCCACGCAGTTGTCCACCGTGCGCACGCACTGGCCCACGCCGCAGGTGGTGGTGCCCAGGTCTTCGTCGGTGGCGCCGTCGCAGTCGTCGTCCTGGCCGTTGCAGACCTCGGTGCCCGGCGAGCCGGGGCTGCACGTCTGGGCCACGCCGCCCTGGCAGTTGTTGACGGTGCGCGCGCAGGCGCCCACGCCGCAGCTCGTGGTGCCCAGGCCCTCGTCGATGAGGCCGTCGCAGTCGTCGTCGAGGCCGTTGCAGATCTCCACGCCGGCCGGGCCGGGCGCGCAGGCCTGCGTCACGCCGCCGAGGCAGTTGGTCACCGTGCGCTGGCAGACGCCGAGCCCGCAGGTGGTGTTGCCCAGGTCCTCGTCGACCTGGCCGTCGCAGTCGTCGTCGATGAGGTTGCAGCTCTCGGCCGCCGGCGAGCCGGGCACGCAGGTGCGGGGCAGGCCGGCCACGCAGTTCTGCTGGGTGCGCTGGCAGGCGCCCACGCCGCAGGTGGTGCTGCCCAGGTTGTCGTCCACCACGCCGTCGCAGTCGTCGTCGAGGTTGTTGCAGGTCTCGAGGCCGGGCGTGCCGGGCGTGCAGGTCTGCGTCGCGCCGCTGACGCAGTTCTGCTGGGAGCGGGCGCACACGCCGAGGCCGCAGGTGCTGAAGCCCAGGCCCTCGTCGGTGGAGCCGTCGCAGTCGTCGTCGACGCCGTTGCAGACCTCCGTCGTCGGCGCGCCGGGCGTGCAGCTCTGCAGCGCGCCGCCTTCGCAGTTGTTGACGGTGCGCGCGCACGCGCCGGTGCCGCAGCTCGAGGTGCCGAGGCCCTCGTCGACCTGGGCGTTGCAGTTGTCGTCGGCGAGGTTGCAGCTCTCGACCGCGGGGGTGATCTGGCCCTGGCACGGGCCCCACTGGCCGTTGTTGCAGGTCTGCGCGCCGGCCACGCAGACGCCGACGCCCGCGGTGCCGCCGGGGCCGGTGTAGCAGGCCTGCGTCTGGGTGCCGATGCACGCGCAGCCATCGTTCACGAGGCCGTTGCAGTCGTCGTCGAGCAGGTTGTTGCAGTCCTCCGCCGGCGCCGGCGCGCCGGGCACGCAGGCGACGGGCGCGCCCGCGCTGCAGTTCTGCACCGTGCGCGCGCAGACGCCCTGGCCACACGAGGTGGAGCCGAGGTTCTCGTCGACGAAGCCGTCGCAGTCGTCGTCCACGCCGTTGCAGACCTCGGCGACGGGGGCGCCGGGCGTGCAGGCCTGGGCCATGCCGTTGACGCAGTTGTTCACCGTGCGCGCGCAGGCGCCGGCGCCGCACGAGGTGGCGCCCAGGTTCTCGTCGGTGAAGCCGTCGCAGTCGTCGTCGCGGCCGTTGCAGACCTCGACGCTCGAGGGGCCCGGGCTGCAGCTCTGCGGCGCGCCGCCCTGGCAGTTGGCGACGGTGCGGGCGCACACGCCCTGGCCGCAGCTCGTGGAGCCCAGGCCCTCGTCCACCTGGCCGTCGCAGTCGTCGTCGAGGCCGTTGCACAGCTCGGTGGTGGCGCCGCCCGGGGTGCAGGTCTGCGTGGTGCCCCCGCTGCAGGCGGTGACGGTGCGGGCGCAGGCGCCCTGGCCGCAGCTCACGGTGCCCAGGCCCTCGTCGGTCTGGCCGTCGCAGTCGTTGTCG
>CAYUZK010000115.1:0-19276 GCA_964449625.1 uncultured Archangium sp. | reverse complement strand
TGGGCGGGGGTGGCGGCGCGACGGGCGGTGGTGGCGGCGCGACGGGCGGCGGCGGCGGCGGCGGCGGTGGTGACGACGCGGGCACCGGCGGTGGCGGCGGTGACGACGCAGGCATGGACGTCGACGCGGGCACCGACGCGGGCATGGATGTCGACGCGGGCACCGACGCGGGCATGGATGTCGACGGGGGGAGTGACGCCGGCCTCGATCCCACCAGCGCGCAGATCGCCGCGGTGCGTACGGCCATCGACGCCACGACCGACGCAGGCGTGGGGAGTCTCTCCATCCAGGGCGCGCTGGTGACGTACCTCAAGCCCCTCGTCGTGGATGCGGGCACTGATGACCCCGCTGGCTTCTTCATCCAGGGCGCGCGGTCGGGGCCGGCGCTCTTCGTGGCCATCGACCCGACGACCGTGGCCGGCGGCCTCGCCGTGGGTGATGCCGTCGACTTCACCGTGGACACCGTCAGGCGGACCGGCGGGCTGCGGCAGATCCTCGCCGTCAGCTCGGTGACCAAGAGCAGCAGCGGAAACCCCACCTCGGGCCTCGCCGCCGACATCGCCGCGGTCGATTTCTCGCCGTCCGCCTCGTGGGACACTTTCGAGAGCCGCGTCGTCAACATCAGCGCCACGGTGACGACTGACGCGACGCCGACGCAGAACTCGGGCTATCGCTCGGTGACCATCGCCACGACGGGGTCGCCCGACGCGGGCTCGGCCTTCCGCCTGCGCCTCCCGGCCGCGCTGATGGACGCGCAGCACTTCGGCCCCGGCTGCACCTTCTCCCTGGCGAGCGCGCCCTTCTGGCGCAACACCGTCGCGGGCATGCCCTCGGCCTTCCAGCAGTCGGAGCTGGTCAACCTCCAGTGCCCGGCGCCGGCGCCGCTCTTCGCCAACACCCTGAGCAACACCAGCGTGAGCGTGTACTTCTCGCGCAACCTCGCCCCGGCCACCGTCACCCCTGCGGGCTTCACCCTGAGCGGCGGCCTCACGGTGAGCGCGGCCACCCTCGCCACGCCCCGCATGGTGACGCTCACCACCTCGGCGATGACGGGCGGCACGACCTACACCGTCACCGCGGAGAACACCGTGACGGACCTCCGCGGCACCCCCGCGGCCACCACGTCGGCGTCCTTCCTCGGCCTCGCGGCCCCGGTGTGCAACGCGCCCGTCGTCATCAGCGCCGTGTACGGCGGCGGCGGCGCCAGCACTGGGTCCCCTTCGTTCAAGACCGACTACATCGAGCTCAAGAACCGCACGGGCGCGCCCTTCAACCTGGTGGGCTGGTCGCTCCAGTACCGGTCCTCCGCGCCCGCTACGCCTGGAGCCTTCAACCAGATTGCACCACTGAGTGGTGTCATCCCTGCCAACGGCTACTACCTCGTTGCAGGTGCTACTGGCACTGCTGGGGCTGATCTCACTCCGGCCCCGGACTTCACTGCCAGTAATCTCGCCCTCCAGCAGGCGGCCGGCGTCGTCGCCCTCGTGCCGTCGACTACCGTGCTCGCGGACTGTCCGGCGGCAGGGACCGTGATCGATGTGGTCGGGTACGGCGCGGCCACGACCTGCAGCGAGGGGACTCCAACGCCGAACATCAGCACCACCACCGTCGCTTACCGGGCCGCCAACGGCTGCACCGACACCAACGTCAACAGCGCCGACTTCACGGTGGCCGCGGGAACGACGCAGGCGCCGCGCGGCACCCAGAGCGCGCCGGTGATCTGCACCTGCAACTGACCCGAGGCTGACCCCCGCGACGCACCCGGGCCGGTGGGGCACTCCCCGCCGGCCCGTGGCGTGTCAGGAGCCTCGCGCGTCAGCGCTTCTTCGCGGCGAGCCAGTCGTCGAGGTACCGGGCGACGGACAGCTCACTCTGCACGTCGAGCTCCACGAAGCGCAGGTGGAAGTCGATGCCCACGCCGGCGGCCTTCACCCGCAGAATCTCCCCGCGGGCGCGCAGCTCCTTCGGCACGCCGGGGAGCCGGAAGCGCACGTCGACCTCCGTGCCGTGGGGCGCCGTCTTGCCCCGCCACGAGATGCCGCCCAGCGAGAGGTCGCCCTGGCGCTCCTCCCACTCGCCGTCGCGCAGCCCGATGTCGCGCACGAGGAAGCTCATCGGCACCCGCGGGCTGTCGCGGCGCTCGTCATCGCTCTGCTGCTGCTTCTTCTTCTCCGCCATGGTGCTCCTTCGAAGGAACTGCGCTCAGACCGTCGCCGCGACCTCGTCGAGGAAGCGGCCGAGCAACGCGGTGAAGACGCCCTTCACCCGGTTCGCCGTCTCCGACACCTCGTCGTGCGAGAGCTTCTGCGCGCTGATGCCCGCCGCGAGGTTGGTGATGCAGCTGATGCCCGTCACCTGCACGCCCATGTGCGAGGCCACGATGACCTCCGGCACGGTGCTCATGCCCACCGCGTCGCCGCCCAGCGTGCGCAGCATGCGGATCTCCGCGGGCGTCTCGTAGCTCGGCCCCGCGAGCGCCACGTACACGCCCTCGCGCAGCGGCACGCCCTGGGCCTTCGCCACCCGGCGCAGCACCGCGAGCGCCCCGGGCTCGTAGGCGTGGCTCATGTCGGGGAAGCGGGGCCCGAGCGCCTCGTCGTTACGCCCGATGAGCGGGTTGTGCCCGGCGAGGTTCAGGTGGTCGGTGATGGCCATCAGGTCGCCCACCGCGAAGGCCGGGTTGATGCCGCCGGCGGCGTTGGTGACGGTGAGGTGCTTGACGCCCAGGCGGCACAGCACCCGCGCGGGGAAGGCCACCTGCCACGGCGCGTAGCCCTCGTAGAAGTGCACCCGGCCCTGCATCGCGACGATGGGCACCTGGCCCCGGAAGCCCAGCACCAGCCGGCCCGCGTGCCCATGCACCGACGACGCGGGGAAGTCGGGCAGCTCGCGGTAGTCGAGGGCCACCGGCCGCTCGAGCGAGTCGGCGAAGGCGCCCAACCCCGAGCCGAGGATGACGCCCAGCGTCGGCGTGAAGCCGCCCGCCTTCGCGCGAATCGTCGCCACGCATGCGTCGAGCCGCTCCACGAGGTTCTCTGCCATGGCCCCGAGACTATACAGACCCCCGGAAGGCCTACAGTTTTAGGCCGGCCCTAAATGGGGTCGCGACGGCCGCGTCGATGGGCCTACCCTCACCCCCCACTGCCCAGGAGGCACCATGGTCCGCACCCTCGCCCTCGTCTCGCTCCTCTCGCTCCCCGCCTTCGCGCAGGGCGCCCCGGCCCCCGCGCCCGCCCCGGCCGCTGGTGACGCCGCCGCGCCCCCCGCCGGGGGCGCCGCCACCACCGCCACCCCGAAGGGCAAGGGCTCCAAGAAAGAGAAGCCCGCCGCCGAGGCCCCCGCCGACGAGGCCGCCCCAGCGCCCGCGGCGAAGTGAGGCCCGGTCGCTAGCGGAAGCCTGGCAGCCCCGCGTCGAAGACGAAGGTGTTGGTGACCGTCACGGTGCCGCCGTCGGACGGCGGCTCGGGCGACATCCACACCTCGACGCGCTTGACCCGGGGTAGCGTGCCCGGAAGGTCGCCGGTGACGCTCCAGCTCGCCCCGCCGGCTGGGCGCAGCGGCACCGTCAGCACGAAGGGCGAGGTGCCGCCGGCGCCGCCGCTGACGAGCGCCGCGCCGCTGGGCACGTAGCGCAAGAGCTCCCCGGCCGGGCCGCACAGCGCCACCACCGCGTTGGGGAAGCGCCCCGCCCCCCAGGTGCCCAGCGTGGAGTTGGGACTGATGGGCGAGGCCCGCATCGCCAGGCGCAGCGACGTCGCCTGCGACACGTCCCACGTCTCGCCCGCGGGCGCTTCGGCCCACCACACGTGCACGTCGGACACCAGGCGCGAGCTGGACATGATCCACGCCGGGTTGAGCCAGCCCATGCCCGGCGCGTTGGCCGTGTCCTTGAGGCAGGTGGTGGGCAGGGTGCCGATGTTGCTCGGCGTCACCACGATGGCGCCGAAGCCGATGCCGGGCGTGCCGAGGAGGTTCGCCGGGCCGCCGCAGCCGGGTCGATCGTCGGCCACGCCGCTGCAGTCCTCGTCGAGGCCGTTGCCGCACACGTCGGGCTGCGGCGCGACGCGGGCCACGCAGGTCGGCTCGAAGCCGGCGCCCTCGCGGAAGACGCACTGCAGGCCGCCAGCCTGGCACGCGCCGGGGCGGCCGGTGTCGCAGGGGAAGAGGCCGCCGTCCTGGCCGGGGTTCTCCACGTCGATGAAGGGCGGGTCGTCGAGCTGCCCGTTGCAGTTGTCGTCGATGCCGTTGCAGCGCTCCGGGGCGCCGAGGTAGCGCTCGGGCGAGGCGTCGTCGCAGTCGCCCGAGGAGGCCGCGTAGCCCGGCGGCTGCGCGCAGGCCTGGCGCGTGTCCGTGTCCACCCCGAAGCCGTCGTCGTCGGCGTCGAGGTACCAGGTGGTGCGGCGCAGGCCCTCGTCCACCTCGCCGTCGCAGTCGTCGTCGATGGCGTTGCAGCGCTCGACGGCGTTGGGGTTGATGGCCGCCTGGCCGTCGTCGCAGTCGCCGCCGTCCGTCACCCACAGCTCCTTCGTCGGCGCGCGGCAGAAGTCGCGGCGCGTCGCCTCGTCGCCGAAGCCGTCGCCGTCGCGGTCGCGCACGTACGAGGCCCGCGTCGCCCCGAGCGGGCACTGGCCCTCCACCGGCAGCGTGGGGCAGGCCGGCGCGCCGCCCGGCACGCAGCACACGCCGTCGTCACAGCTGTAGCCCTCGGCGCAGGTGCCGTCGTCGCGGCAGGCCCAGGGCCCGCCCACGTTCCACGACGACAGGCAGCTCGAGGCGAGGCCCAGGCACAGGCCGACCAGCAGCGCGCGCCCCGTCACGGCACGAACCCCGTCTCAGGCCCGACCCGAATGGAGAAGTTCGACAGCTTCCAGAAGAGCACCTCGACCCGCCGCACCCGCCGCGTGTCGAAGCCGCTCCCACGACCGATGATGAAGCCCGTCGGCGCGCCCAGGGTGAAGGTCTGGTCGACCTCCATGGTGCCGTTGGCCAGCCTCGCCCCCGTCGCCACGTAGCGGATGATGTCGGTGTCGCTCTCGCCGCACAGGTAGACGACGGGGTGCCCGAAGTGCCCGCCGTCGCCGAAGGCGGTGGTGTTGCCCGCGGTGACGCTCAGGCGCACGCGCAGCTTGAGGTTGGGCCGCGAGAGGTCCCACGGCGCGGCGGCCGGCGCCTCCGCGTACCAGAGCTGAAACTCCGAGGGGTCGGTGCTGGAGCTCCACACGCGCGTCGCGTCGCTCCAACTCCCGGCGATCGACATGCGGCCCCTGAGGCACGACGAGTCCTGCGGGAGAAACCTGGAGCCGGCGAGGGCCCCGCGGGTGACGCCCGGGCCGAGCAGCCCCAGCGGCGTCGTCGGCCCGCCGCAGCTCGGCCACTGGTCCACCGTGCCGTCGCAGTCGTTGTCGAGGCCGTCGCACACGTCGAGCCGCTCCGGCGGGCGCAGGGCCACGCACTCGCGCACGACGCCGGCGCCCCGCGGCTCGCAGCGGAAGGTGCCCGGGGCGCAGATGCCGGGCCGGCCCGACACGCAGGGGAAGCGCGCGCCCCCCGGGCCGTCGGTGTCGGCGAAGACGGCCTCGCCGGTGTCGGGCACGCCGTCGCAGTCGTCGTCGAGGCCGTTGCACAGCTCCGGCGCGCCGGGAAACTTGGTGGGGTCGAAGGGCGCGCAGTCGCCGGCCGCGGCCACGTAGCCGGGCGGGGCCGCGCAGGCCAACACCGAGTCGGCGTCGTCGCCGAAGCCGTCGCCGTCGGCGTCGCGGTACCAGCGCGAGCGCGAGAGCCCCTCGTCGAGGTCGCCGTCGCAGTTGTCGTCGAGGCCGTTGCAGCGCTCGGCGGCGCGGGAGTTGATGGCCGGGTCTTCGTCGTCGCAGTCGCCGCTGGCCGTCACCCACCGGGCCTGCCGCGGGAGCGCGCAGAGGTAGCGCGTCACCCGCGGGTTGCCGTCGGCGTCTTCGTCGCGGTCCTCGTGGAAGAGCGTCGCCTTGCGGCCGCTGCCCACGCCGCACTCCAGCGTCACCGGGTGCGGCACCGTCGGGCAGCCGCGCTCGCTCACCGGGTCGCAGCAGACGCCCTCGTCGCAGGTGGCGCCCCCGGGGCACGTCTGGTCGGCGCTGCAGGCCCACGGGCCCCCCAGCGGCCAGCCCTGGAGGCACCCCGGCAGCGCGGCCAGGGCCACGGCGAGCGCAGCGGCGCGGCCCATCAGTCGCGCACCGCGTCGATGACGAAGAGCACCGCGCCGGTGACGGCCAGCCCGACGCCCACGCCCAGCAGCGCGTTGCCCACGTCGGCGTAGGCCTGGCCCTGCTGCTGGCGCTGGAGCACCTCGTCGAGGGGCGCGCAGCCGCGGAAGTCGCCCTCACAGGGCGTCAGGCCCTGCTGGGTGCCGCGGCCCAGGCCCCCCACGATGAGGCCGCCGGCCGTGGCCGCGGTGCCCGCCATCCACGCGGCGTAGCTGACGGCGCGCAGGGGCCCGCCGGCCGACGAGGCCTTCACCGCCACGGCCTCGCCCGGCGCCTGCGCCTCCACCTTCACCCGGCTGCCCTCGGCCACCTCCACGCGCTGGAGGAGCGCGTGCCCCTCGGGGAAGATGACGTCGACCTGGTGCACGCCGGCGGGCACGGCCAGCACCTCGCCGGCCTGGGCCGAGGCCAGCCGCCCGTCGACCTTCACCACCGTGCCGGGCTCGAACTGCAGCCGCAGGCCGCCGTAGCCCTTGCGCGCCCAGGGCGGCACGAGGGCCTCGAGGGCCGGGCGCACGGCGGCCTCGAAGCCCTCCACCGTGCCCTCGCCGCGCTTGCCACCCACCTTCTCGCCGTCGAGCCACAGCTGCACCTCGACGGCCACGCGCTCGCCCTTCGCGTCGAGGCCGCGCAGCTCCAGCAGCACCACGCCGGCGGCCTGCAGCGAGGCCACCAGCTCGCCCGCGCAGTCCTCGTCGCACTTCTTCGGCGCGCCCCGCTTGAAGGCCGGGCCCTCGCCCACGGCGAGCGCGCTCACCTGCCGCAGCGCGGCCTCGGTGGCGCGCTGGGCGCGCTCCACGCGCGCGTCGGGCACGCCGGGCGCGTCGAGCACCGCGGTGACGAGCGCCTGCGCGGAGGCCGCCGCGGGCGCGAGGCAGAGGAGGACGAGGAGCCGCTTCACTCGCCCTCGTTTACACGGGGATGCGGGGCCGTGCGAGCGGCTGGCACACGTCAGGCTTTCGGCGGTGACGGAATGGGGCACACTGCGGGCCAGCAGCAGGGGGGGCGGCATGTACTCGGTGCAGGCCAGCATGTTCGAGGGGCTGTTCGTGCGCGCCTTGCGCGTCGAGCCGTCGTCCGACTTCGCCCGCGCGCTCGCCGAGGCCGGCTACGCGCTGCAGGCCCCGCGCGCCGTCTACGAGGTCGAGGTGTGGACGGCGTGCCTCGACGTGGCGGCCGCGCGGCTGCACCCGGAGCTGGCGCGCTTCGAGGCGTGGCGGCGGCTGGGCCGCGTCTTCATCGACGGCTACTTCCAGACGCCCATCGGCCGGGTCATCGCCGTGGCCCTGCCGCTGATGAAGGTAGACCGCTTCGTGGAGCGCGTGCCGCAGTTCCTCCGCACGGGCCTGGGCGGCTCCACCTGCGAGGTGGATCAACCCGAGCCGGGCGAGGCGACGCTGCACCTGCACGGGCCGCATGGCGGCGCCGCGTGGGTGCTCAGCGGCGTGCTGGAGGTCTGCTTCGCGCGCCTGGGCACGACGGGCACCTTCACCCCCGAGGCGCTGGACGAGGTGGAGTCGCGCCTCGCCGTGCGCTGGGCGCCGTGAAGGAGGCTCAGCGCAGCGCGAGCCACACGCCGAGGAAGCCCAGGCCCGTGGCGAAGAGGAAGACGCCGCCGAAGAGCACCGCCAGCTTCCAGCGGCCGCTCGCGGCCTCGTGGGCGCGGGTGTCGGCCTCGGGGTCGGAGGGCGCCTCGTCGTCGCCGAGGGCGTCGATCTCCTGAATGAGGGAGGCCTCGATGTTCGGCTCGGCGACGCCCTCGAAGGTGACGCCGAAGCTGGTGCGCCGCCCGCCGCTGATGCTCGCCTCGCGCAGCTCGAGGGCCTTCGTCGCGCGCGGGTCCTGGGCGGGCGTGGGCGTGCCGTCCTCCACCACGGTGGGCTCGGGGCGGCCGGGGTCGGTGATGTCCTGGTCGGCGCCAGAGAGCTCCGCCGGCTGGAGGATGGCGGTGTGCTCGAAGGCGAGGGCCGTGGGCGGCACCACGTGCACGCGGCGCGTCTTCTCGGACGTCTCGACGAGCGTCTGCCCGTAGACGGCCTCGTGCAGCACGAGGTCCTCGCCCGACTTCTCCTTGGCGAAGACGCGCGCGAGCAGCTCGCCCAGGTCGCGGTCGGTGACGCCCGGCGCGTGCTCGAGGCGCAGCTTCGCCAGCGCCGCGCCGAACTCCGTGGCGCTCGCGTAGCGGTCCTTGGGCTCCTTCTGCAGCGCCTTGAGCACCACGGCGTCCACGTCGCGCGGCACGTTGGGCTGCACCGAGGAGGGCGCCTCCCACGAGGGGTTCGCCGCCTTGCGCCAGCGCTCGATGGGGTCGCCCTTCTGCGGCAGCGCGTGCCAGGCGAGCAGCTCCCAGAGCATCACGCCGCACGAGTAGAGGTCGGCGCGGCCGTCGACGATCTGCTTCTTCGCCTGCTCCGGCGCCATGTACGTGAGGTTGCCGATGACGACGCGCGGGGCCGTCTGCTCCTCCTTGAGCGTCGACTGCGCGGCGCCGAAGTCGATGATCTTCACCTCGCCGCGGTAGCTGATGCACACGTTCGCCGGCGAGAGGTCGCGGTGCACCAGGTGCAGCGGGTTGCCCGCCTCGTCGCGCGCGTCGTGCGCGTACTGCAGGCCCTGGCACACGCGCTCGCCCAGCAGGAGGACGATGCCCAGCGGCAGGTCGACCTTGCGGTCGCGCAGGCGCTTGGTGAAGCGGCTCACCGTCTTGCCCTGCACGTACTCCATGGTGAGGAAGTACTCGCCGTCGACGTCGCCCATCGCGTACACGCGCGCGATGTTGTGGTGCTTGAGCCGCACCACCACCTTCGCCTCGTCGAGGAAGCGCCCCACGAAGGCCCGGTTCGCCACCAGGTTCGGCAGCACCTTCTTCACCACCACGGCCCGCGGCGCCGCGCCGCCTTCGCGCGCGAGGAACACCTCGCCCATGCCCCCGGCCCCGATGCGACGGATCAGCTGGTACCGCCCGAAGGGCACCGGCGCTTCCGGCGTGGGCTCCTGCAGCATCAGGGCGGCAGTGTGCGTGCGGCGCGGGGAGGGGGCAAGCGAACTGCCGCGCTGGCGACGGTACGTCTCGAGGCTGTCCCCGTCTGTGCCCATGGCTGGTCCGCTTCTGCTGAAAGGTACGAGGATTGTCGACACGTCGCGTCAGGAGTTGCGCGGCGTCGAGAAGTCGCTGTGATTTCAGACCATTACATGCCGACAAGCCAGGGCTGGAGGTGCACGGCGTGGGGCGTCGCCGGGAGCACGAGGTGGCGCTGGCCCACGCGCGGCCGCGGCCCGGGCGGCGCGGCGACGAGCTCGAGGCCCGCGGGCGTGGTGACGACGAAGACCTCGCGCTGGTCGCTCACCTGCGCGGGGTCGAGCCACGCTGGCCACCGCTCGAAGCCGGTGGCCGGCAGCTCCAGCGGTGCGGGGCGCAGCCGCGGAGGCCACTGCGGCGCGGGGGCGGTGGTGAGGGCCTGCGCGCGCAGCGGGCCCTGGCGCCAGGTGACGGTGGGCTCGAGGGCGAGCAGCCCTTCGAGGGCCTCGCAGGTGGCGCGCGCGCAGAGGCGCCAGGGTGACGACCAGAGGTGCACGCCGCCGTCGGCGTCGAGGGCCGCGAGGGCCGGCGGCGCGGTGTAGGGCGCATCGGTGCTGGTGACGGCGAGGGCGCCCGTGCCCCGGACGAGGGCGAGGGTGGCGTCGGCCCGCCAGCGGAGCGCGACGGCGTCGCCGTGCAGCGCGGGGGTGTCGGCCAGGAGGAAGCCGGGCGCCTCGGCGGTGAGCGCCGCGCCCCCGTCGCGCCACTGCCGGCGCTGCAGGGTGCCGTCGGCGGTGAGGCTCCACAGCGTGGCGCCGGCCACCACGAGGTGCTGGCCCTCGAAGCGCGTCACCTCGCCCGTGGCCTGGCTCAGCTCGATGACGCCCGCGTCGCGGCGCTCGCAGGCCACGGCGTCGTCGCCCAGCGGCCAGGGCCCGTGCGCGCAGGCCGCGACGCCCGCGGGCACTGGCACCTCGAGGGCGGGCCCCAGCTCGCTCGCCGCGACGGACACCAGCGCCTGCGCCACGCCGAGCGAGGGCTCGAAGGTCGCGCGCAGCAGGTGCGTGCCCGGGCGCCGCGGGCGGAAGGACAGGCTCGCGGCGGCGAAGCCCTCGCGAGTGCGGGCCAGCGACTCCACGGTGACGGCGAGGGGGAGGTTCTCGGGGTCGAAGAGCTCGGCGGTGACACGGAGCGCGTCGCTGACGCAGGTGCTCGAGGTCGAGGTGAGGCTGGCGCGCAGCGCGAGGCCGGCGACGCCCACCGGCGCCGTGGCCTCGGTGAGGGCGACCTGCCGCGCGCAGTCGAAGGGCTCGGGCGCGCAGCCCGGGAGCAGCGCGAGGCCGAGCAGGCAGGCGCGGAGGGCGGGGCGCACCGCGCGAGTGTACGCGAGGCGTCGTCGGCGGTGGCCGAGGCTCGCGCGCGCCGCCCGGCTGGCGATGGAGGCGCCTGGCGCCGTGGTATCAGCGGTGGGCGAGGACCCGCGAGGTCAGGAGGAGGGGAGCGTGAGCGAAGAATCGACGCCGTACGCGATGGCCGTCGAGCTGCGGCGCCAGGGCGCGAGCTCCGAGCGCATCACCGCGGCGCTGCGCGCGCGGGGCCTCGACGACGAGGGCATCGCGCTGCTCCTGCAGGCGCTCGGCGCGCGCGCGGCGCAGGCGGCCCCACCGCCGAAGAGCGAGTGGACCGCGCCGACCGCGCCCGTGGAAGCGGACGACCGGCGCCACCCCGAGGTGCCGCTGGCCGCCGCGAGCCAGGCGCCCTGCCCGCGCTGCGGCGTCTTCCTCACGCCGCTCGAGACGGAGGCCGTGCTGGGCGTCAACTACTGCAGCGCATGCGCCGCCCGCCCCGAGGTGAACTACCCGCGCGCCTACCGCGAGGCGCGCTGGGGCCAGCGCGACGGGTGGGCCTGGTTCTTCGGCGTCACCGGGGTGCTCTCGGTGCTCGGCGGCGCCTTCGCGCTGCTCGCCAGCCCGGTGTTCGGCGGCGTGCTGGTCCTCAACGGGGCGTGCAGCCTCCTGTACTGGTCGGGCGCGCCCGTCGGCCGCCCCGCGCTCGTCGTCGGCACGGCGCTCGGCGTGGTGACGAGCCTCGCCCTGGAGAGCGTGCCCAACCTCCTCGGCATCGCCTTCGTGGTGCTGGCGCTGCGCAGCGCGCGGGGCAGGCTCTTCTACAAGCTCGAGGTGTCCGAGGCAGACCTCGCCGAGGCCTGGCGCCTGGAGCACGACAACCAGGCCGCGCGGTGGGCCGTGGCCACCGGCGCGCTGCTCGTCGCGGCGATGCTCAGCTGGGTCAGCTCGCGCATCGCGGTGTGGGTGACGCTGGCGGTGGCGCCGCTCCCGGTGGTGCTGGGCGCCGTCGGCCTGGCGCGCGTGAACCCTGGCGCCACGCCGCCCGTGGGCCGCCGGGGTCAGGCCCTCGCAGGGCTGGGGCTGGGCGTGGTGGTGGCCGTGGCCTCCGCGGTCGCGCTGGCCCTCGGCTGGAAGGGCCTCTGACAGGGCGTTCGGCGCCGCGCAGGCAGAGCGGCTGTACGCCCTCAGCCCCGGCGGGCCACGTCGAAGCGGTCCGCGTTCATCACCTTCGTCCACGCCGCCACGAAGTCGCGCACGAACTTCTCTCGGTTGTCGTCCTGCGCGTAGAGCTCGGCGTAGGCGCGGAGCACTGAGTTCGAGCCGAAGACGAGGTCGACGCGCGTCGCGGTCCACTTCACCGCGCCGGTGCTGCGCTCGCGCAGCTCGAAGAGGCCGCTCGCCGCGGGCGCCCAGGCGAAGCGCATGTCGGTCAGGGTCACGAAGAAGTCGGTGGTGAGGGCGCCGACCCGCTCGGTGAAGACGCCGTGCTTCGTGCCGCCGTGGTTGGCGCCGAGCACGCGCATTCCACCGATGAGCACCGTCATCTCAGGGGCGGTCAGGCCCATCAACTGGGTGCGGTCGACGAGCAGCTCCTCGGCGCTCACGTCGAAGTCGGCCTTGAGCCAGTTGCGGTACCCGTCGTGGAGCGGCTCGAGCACCGCGAAGGAGGCCGCGTCGGTCATCGCGTCGGTGGCGTCGCCGCGCCCGGGGGTGAAGGGCACGGTGACGTCGACGCCGGCCGCCCGGGCCGCCTGCTCGACGCCGACGTTGCCGCCGAGCACGATGACGTCGGCGACGCTGGCGCCGGTGTCGCGGGCGATGCCCTCGAGCACCGCGAGGACGCGGGCCAGGCGCGCCGGCTCGTTGCCGGCCCAGTCCTTCTGCGGGGCGAGGCGAAGCCGCGCGCCGTTGGCCCCGCCCCGCAGGTCCGAGCCGCGGAAGGTGCGCGCGCTGTCCCAGGCGGTGGCGACGAGCTCGCTCACGGACAGCCCGCTGCTCGCCAGGCGCGCCTTGACGGCGGCGACGTCGTAGCTGGTGCTGCCGGCGGGCACCGGGTCCTGCCAGAGCAGGTCTTCTTTCGGCACGTCGGGTCCGAGGTAGCGCGCCTTCGGCCCCATGTCGCGGTGCGTGAGCTTGAACCAGGCGCGCGCGAAGACCTCCGAGAAGTACGCCTGGTCCTGGTGGAAGCGCTCGGAGATCTTCCGGTACGCGGGGTCCTTGATCATCGCCATGTCGGCGTCGGTCATGATGGGGGTGCGGCGGATCGACGGATCCTCCACGTCGACGGGCTTGTCCTCCTCCTTGATGGCGACGGGCGCCCACTGCCAGGCGCCGGCGGGGCTCTTCTCGAGCGCCCACTCGTAGCTGAAGAGCATGTGGAAGTAGCCGTCGTCCCAGCGCGTGGGGTGCGTGGTCCACGCGCCCTCGAGGCCGCTGGTGACGGTGTCGCGGCCGACGCCCGTGCCCTTCGGGTTGCGCCACCCGAGGCCCTGCTCGGCGAGTTCGGCCCCTTCGGGGTTCGGGCCCAGCGCGCTCGCGTCTCCGTTGCCGTGAGCCTTGCCGACGGTGTGGCCGCCGGCGGTGAGCGCGACGGTCTCTTCGTCGTCCATCGCCATGCGCGCGAAGGTCAGTCGCACGTCGTGCGCGGTGCGGAGCGGATCGGGCTTGCCGTCGACGCCCTCGGGGTTGACGTACATGAGGCCCATCTGGACCGCGGCGAGCGGGTTGGCGAGCGGGTCGCGGTCTTGACCTTCGTAGCGGTTCGGCGCGAGCCACTGCGTCTCGGGGCCCCAGTTGGTGTCCGTCTCGGGGTGCCAGATGTCTTCGCGGCCGAAGCCGAAGCCGAAGGTCTTCAGGCCCATGGACTCGTAGGCGATGGTGCCGGCGAGCAGCATCAGGTCGGCCCAGCTGACGCGGTTGCCGTACTTCTTCTTGAGGGGCCACAGGAGCCGGCGGGCCTTGTCGAGGTTGACGTTGTCGGGCCACGAGTTGAGCGGGGCGAAGCGCTGGTTGCCCGTGCCGCCGCCGCCGCGGCCGTCGGCGATGCGGTAGGTGCCGGCCGCGTGCCAGGCCATGCGGATCATCAGGCCGCCGTAGTGGCCCCAGTCCGCGGGCCACCACGGCTGGCTGTCCGTCATCAGCGCGTGCAGGTCCTCCTTCAGCGCGGCGACGTCGAGCTGCTTCACGGCCTCGCGGTAGTCGAAGTCGGGGCCGAGCGGGTTGGGCTTGCGGTCGTGCTGGTGGAGGATGTCGAGGTTCAGCGCCTTCGGCCACCAGGCCTGGGTCGCGCTCGCGACCGTGGAGTTGGCGCCGTGCATCACCGGGCACGTGCCGGGCTTGGTCTTGTCACTCATGGCGTCCTGCTCCTTGGTCTGGGGGGGCCAGGGGCTTCCTGGCAACTCGGCCGCGCTCTCGCCGCCGCGCTGCGACGTGCATGACCGCGGTGCAATTATACCGACGGGGCGGTGGTACGGCAACCTCGGCTCGAGCCCAGGGCCTCGAGCCGCGGCCGCTACAGCACCACCTGGAGGCGCCGCCGGAAGTCGCGCGTCACCTCGTGCTGCGCACCCAGGCGCTCGAACAGCACGAGCATGGCCTTCCGGGCGCCGTCGTCGCGGTACGCGCGCTTCTTCGTCACGACCGCCAGGAACGCCTCGAGCGCGCCAGGCAGGTCACCCTTCGCCGCGAGCGCGGAGGCGAGCGCCCAGCGCGCGTCGAGGTCCGCGGGCGCGGCGGCCAGGACCTCGCGGGCCTTCGCTTCGCCTCCGAAGGCCTCGGCGTCGCGCGCGAAGGCCACCGACTGCAGCAGCGCGTCGGCCCGCTCGCCGTCCTTCCCGCGGCGGGGCACGGCCTCGAGGAGCGCTGCCGCGTCGTGCGCGCGGCCTTGCGCGAGGCGGCGCTCGGCGAGCCGCAGCCGCGCGCCGGTGCCGACCTCCGCGTCCTCGAGCAGCGCCTCGAGGGCCTCGTCGGTGGCGGCGGCCTGGAGCGCCTGCTGCGCCGCCGAGGGCGCCAGGCCGGCCAGCCACCCCTTCACGAAGGCCGCGTCGCGCGCGCCGACGAAGTCCGCCACCACCTCGCCGTTTCGGAAGGCCATCACCGCGGGGATGCCGCGGACCCCGAAGCGCTGCGAGAGCGCCTGGGCCTGGTCCACGTCCACCTTGGCCAGCTCCACGCGGCCGCCGAGGGCGTCGACCTCGCGCTCCAGCGTGGGGCCCAGCATGCGGCACGGCGCGCACCACGCGGCCCAGAAGTCCACCACCACCGGGACCTCCCGTGAGCGCGCCAGCACCGCGGTCTCGAACTCCGCCTCGGGGATCTCACGAACGAACGCAGACATGGCCATGACGGTGCCCTGAGAGGGCCCTCGCGCGCAAAGGATTCGGGCCCCGACTGGTGTACGAGGCCCCCGTGCCCCGCCCTCGCAAAGCCCCCCGCTGGCTCGACGCCGCGCGCCAGCGTGGCACGGGCAGCGCCGGCGACTGGCTCAGCCGCGCCCTCGCGCGGGCCGGCGTGAGGCCGCTGCCCGAGGCCGAGGCGGCCATCACCGCGCGCCGCGTGGCCGTCGACGGCCGCCTCGTCACCGAGCCGCTCGCGCCCGTGCCTGAGGGCGCGCGCGTCACCCTCGACGGGCACCCCGTGTCGCTCGCGTGGCGCACGCGGGTGCTGGTGTTCCACAAGCCCGCGGGCCTCGTCACGCACGGCTCCGACCCCGAGGGCGTGGGCACCGTCTTCGATGGGCTGCGCGCGACGCTGCCGCCGGCGCTGCAGGCCTTCGGCTGGCACGCGGTAGGCCGCCTCGACCGCGACACCACGGGCCTGCTGCTCTTCACCAACGACGAGCGCTTCGTGCAGCACGCGACGTCTCCCGAGACGCACCTCGAGAAGCGCTACGTGGCGCGCGTGGGCGCGGGCGTGACGGCCGAGAAGCTGGCGCCGCTGGCCCGCGGCGTGCGCATCGACGACGGCGAGCTCACGCGCCCGGCCCGCGCCACCGTGCGCGGCGCTGACGCCGTGGAGCTGGTGCTGACCGAGGGGCGGTTCCACCAGGTCAAGCGCATGCTCAACGCGGTGGGGCTGCCGACGCTCTCGCTCCACCGCGAGGCCGTCGGCGCGCTGACGCTCGACGTGGCGGAGGGCGAGGCGCGGGAGCTCGGCGATGAAGAGGTGGCGACGGCGCTCGGCTTCACGCCGCGGCGTGGCCACGGGGGCTGAGGCCGTGGTGGGTGATTGAACCCCCGCCACCCAGCCAACGGGAGCCCTCGTCGCGCTCGCCGGGTGGCCCGATTCCCCTGGCGTTCACGAAACGCTCACAGCGGCCGTACGCGAGGCGCGGCGAGAGGCTCGGCGGCTGCTCGCTGGGTCATCCCGCAGGACAGCTCGGTGGTCGACCGGGACTGATGCTCGACGGTCGGGCGAAATGGTTCCGCCCATGAACGCGGCTCCGTGCTCGACGAGCCGCGGGAGCAGCGTTTCGTCGCAAGCCACTGCCCTCATCGCGGCGGCCCGTCTCTCCGCGGGCGCAACGCCAGCGTTCGGCTCGCGAAGTCTGCACAACTTCTGGGTGGCGGTGGGGGCGTTCGGCTGACGCGGAGGCCGTCGGTCGAGCGGCGGGCCGTGCGGGTGGCTCCGCCAGGCATGCGCCGCGGGCCTGGGGCCGCGGCCGCTTCCCGAGGGGCCTCGGCTTCGTGCCCGGGCTCTTGCTGCCCCGAGTGCCGGCTCGTCGTGCAACCGCCGCGATCACTCGCGTCGTCCCGTGTTCGGGGCGCTGCTCACGACGTCACGGAAACGAGGGGGAGGGGGGCCGACGATTTCCGCGTGTACTCAGTGAGTACAAATTTGTACTCACTGAGTACGCGTCGAAATCTCCGGCCGGTCCCCCTTGCTCCTCTTGTGCGCACCCGCGCCAGGAATGCAGCGGTCGCGAGGCGTCGCTCCCCGCCGTCCCGTCGCGTCGCCTGGAGCGCGGCCCCGTGGTCCATGGCCTCGTCCCGTGGCGCCCCTCGCGCGAAGTCGAGGGGCTGACGGACGCGAGCACCGCGACGCTCCTCCATCGCCCCCGCCTCCCCCGGAGCGCTACGCCTTCTCGCAGGCCGCCGCGCAGGCCTTACAGCTCTCCATGCACGCCTTGCACTCCGCGTGGTGGCCCGCGTGCTTCTTGCACGCCACCTCGCAGTCGCGGCACGCCTTCGCGCACACGGCCGCGAGCGCCTTGAGGTGCTTCGAGTCGAGGCGCGCGAGCTCCACCACGGCCTCGCACAGGGGCAGCATCGCGCGCACGGTGCCGGCGCACTCCGCCATCATCTTGTCGCCGGTGGAGAGGCTGCGGACGCAGTGGTCGAGGCACTCCTCGCCGACGCGCACGCACTCGAGCGCCGCGTCATAGATGGCCTTGTGCTTCTCGATGCCCGAGGGCGGGGTCGGCGCCTTGCCGGTCGTCGGCGCGAGGGCCGGGGCGGCGCCCTGGGCGAGGGCGGAGAGCGAGACGGCGGCGGTCCCGAGGGCGGTGGTGAGCAACACGTCGCGGCGATCCATCATGAGGTCCTGCCTTCGTGGTTGGGGGAGACGTCAGCGCTCGACGCCCTGCAGCAGCACGGCGCCGAGGGCGAAGAGGGCGTAGGGCACGAGGCCGGCGGCGCCGGCGTAGTCCTTCGCGAGGCGCTGGCCGGCGAAGAGGCCCAGCAGCGAGAGCCCGGCGAGCGACGCGCCGACGAAGGCGATGCCCGACTCGCGCGTCAGCAGCACGGTGAGGCAGCCGCCGGCCGAGACCACGCCGGTCATCACCTCGAGCACCGTGATGCCCAGGAGGAGCAGCGTGCTCAGGCGCCGCAGCGGCGTCTTCTCGAAGACGCTCGCGATGTAGGCCTTGTTGCCCGACCAATCGAGCACCTTGTCGAGGCCCGACTGGAGGAACAGCACGGCCAGGAACGCGGCGGCCAGCACCTGGGCGACCCACAGCGACACGGAGGACATGGCCGGCGGATAGCACGACCGCGGGGCCGCGCGCCGGGAAGTCACCGCCGGCCGCCACGCGCGCGGTAGAACGGCGCCTGTGCCGACGACCACGCCGACCCTCGAGCAGCTGGCCCGCTACGCCGACGCCTTCAACCAGAGCGAGACGCTCAAGCACTTCGGGGTGAAGGTGTCCTTCCCCGACCTCGAGACCTGCGAGGTGGTGCTCGACCCGGTGCAGCCGGCGCAGCGCGGCGGCCTCGGCAGCGACGCGGTGAACGGCGGCGTGCTGGCGGCCATCTTCGACCTCGTCATCGGCTGCGCGCCGGCCCTGGTGGACCCGACGCGGCGCTCGGCGACGGTGCAGCTCTCGCTCAACTTCATGAACGCGGTGCGCGGCGACCGGGTGGTGGCGCGCAGCCACGTCTCACGGGGTGGCGAGACCCTCGTCTTCGCGCAGGCGGAGCTCTTCGACGCCCAGGGCCAGCTCTGCGCCACCGCCACCGGGCTCTCCCGGCGCTCGAAGCAGCCGTGGTCGGCCGGCGACACGCCCGCCGTCAACTGACCCGCATCGTCAGGGGCGCGCGGCGCTGGCCTGCACGTGGGCCCAGTCCGCGAGGTACGCGGCGAAGACGCCGTCGTTCTCGACGCGCAGGAGCGTCTCGTCGTTGATGGTGAGGGCAGGCCCGGTCCAGTTGTGAGAGCCGGTGAACACGAGGCGCCGGTTGGCGGTGGAGCCCGCGTACTTCGCGTCGATGACCAGGTACTTCGAGTGGAGGCTCCAGCCGCCGGTGCGCTCGGGGTAGCGCGTGAGCTGCACGCCCGCCGCCGTCAGCGTGCTGGCCACCGTGGAGCCGACGGGGATCTCGGCATCGCCCACCACCACGCGCACGTCGCAGCCCGCGTTCGCCTTCGCGGCGAGGGCGTGGGCCACCTCGAGGCGCGCGTTGGTGAAGAAGGCCATGGCCACGCGCACGCGGGCGCTGGCGTCGCAGGTGATGTTGCCCACGATGCTCGCGGCCGTGTCGCCGCCCGAGGGGCGCGGGAAGAAGTAGACGCGCGTGGCGAGGTCGCCGTCGTCAGTGCGGTAGTAGTTGGGGATCTCCACGTCGCGCTCGAGGTCGTCGAAGGTGCGGCGGTAGGCGGCGTAGAGCGCCGCGTCGCCGCGCACGATGAGCGCGTTGTTGTGCATGGTGAGCTGCGTGGTGGTGAGGTTGTGCGAGGCCTGCACCACGACGTCGCGGCTCCCGTCGGCGAGCGCCGAGAAGAGGAACGTCTTGTGGTGCATGATGCCGGAGCCGACGCAGGCTGTGCCGGGGCTGTCGCAGACGTGCACGCGGCTCGTGCCGAGGCCCGCCTGCAGCGTCGCCACCTCCGAGCCGGCGGTGCTGGGCGCGGCGCCGTCCACCACCACGCGCACGTCGACGCCGCGGTTCGCAGCGCGGATCAGCGCCGACGAGGGCGCCGCGCGGGTGAAGGTGAAGACGGCGACGCGGATGGACGAGCCCGGCAGCGCGGCGTCGATGAGGGAGACGAGGCGGCTCTCCACGGTGAGGGAGCGCGCGTTGTCCGCGGGCCGGGTGGAGAAGACGGCCTCGAAGGCGGGCGGCGGCGGGCCGGCGTCGGGCGGCGAACCGGCGTCGGGCGGCGAACCGGCGTCGGGCGGCGAACCGGCGTCGGGCGTCGAACCGGCGTCGGGCGTCGAACCGGCGTCGGGCGTC
>CAYUZK010000114.1:0-19384 GCA_964449625.1 uncultured Archangium sp. | reverse complement strand
ACCGCCGCGGTCAGGCCGGGCGCGCGACGACCGTGAGCGCCGCGGCGCGGTTGGACTGGGCCGCGGCGAACTCCACGGGGATCGACGCGGCGAAGAGGGGCATCGAGCCCGCCACCGAGGCGGCGAAGTGCACCGCGCGCTCGACCGGGCCCATGCTCGAGAGGGCGCCCCGGTCCTTCACCCACTCGTAGAGGAAGTTCTGGTGCGGCAGCACGCGGTTGAGCGCGCTCTGGATCCACCCGCTCGTCCCGTACTCCGGGAGGAAGGGCGCCTGGTCGGCCACCGCGAAGCCCGCGCGGCGCAGGCACTCGGCCAGCGTGTCGGGCTCGAACTGCAGCACGTGCCGCGGCGGGTCCAGGTGGAACCAGCCGCCCTTGAAGATCTCGCTCTGCCAGCTCGCGAAGTTGGGCACCGACACCACCAGCACCCCGTCAGGCGCGAGCATCGAGCGCAGCTGTGCGAGCACCTCCACGGGGTTCAGCACGTGCTCGAGCACGTGCCACATGGTGATGACGTCGAAGGTGCCCAGCGACGCCTTCACGTCGGCCAGCGGCGCGCGCACCAGGCGCAGGCGCGGCTCCTCGAGGGTCGTGCCCAGGCTGTAGGGCTCGAGGCCCACCGCCTCGAAGCCGCGCCCTGCCATGAAGCGCGCGAAGCCGCCCGCGCCGGCGCCGTAGTCGAGCAGCCGGCCCGAGGGCTTCGCGGCCTCTACCACCTTCGCGCGCTGCAGCGTGAAGAGCGAGAGGGCCTGCCGGGCGCTCCGCTGCGCGGCGGTGTCCGACTGCTCGAAGGCCGGGTAGAGCTCCGAGGGCGGCGGCGCCTTGCGCGCGTCGACGAAGACGAGGCGGCAGCCGCCGCAGCGCACCACGTCGTAGCCGTTGGTGGAGGTGAGCTCGTGGGCGAGCTCCGCGCCTCCGCACAGGGGGCACTTCAGGGGCGCGACGTCAGTCATGGTGTTGGCGTACCGGGATGGTGGAGTGCTTGGGGTCGGCCACGTACAGCGGCAGGTTGATGGTGTCCTTGTAGACGCGCGCCAGGTAGATGCCGAGCGTCCCGACCGAGAAGACCAGCCAGCCCAGGTGCACCGCCACGCCCGCGGCGAAGGCGCGCAGGAGCGTCTCGACCGAGGTGGTGGGCGCGACCAGGAACCCCACCGCCGCGACGAGGTCGACCAGGAAGAGCGACACGCCCACGTACGCGAGGATGCGCAGCGCCAGCGTCGAGGAGGACAGGATGCCCGCCAGCCCGAAGCGGATGGCGCTGATGAGGTTGTAGTGCGTCTCGCCGATGATGCGCTTCTCGCGCTTGTACGCGATGCCCTCCCGGCGGAAGCCGACGTAACCCACCTGCCCGCGCACGAAGGGGAAGGTGCTCGCCGTGGAGAGCACGAACTCCTTCACCTTGCGGTCGATGAGGAAGAACTCCGCCATGTCGAGGACGATCTCGTGGTCCGACAGGCGCTTCGTCACGCGGTAGAAGAGCTTGCGCGCCAGGTGCATGAGCACGAACTCTTCGCGCCTCGCCCGGATGCCGTAGGCGATGTCCGCGCCCTCGAGCCAGCGCTCGACGAACCTGGGGATCATCTCGGGCGGGTCTTCGCAGTCGACGTCGATGTTCACGCTCGCGTCGCCTGACGCGTTCTTCATGCCCGCGGTGATCGACGCCTGGTAGCCGAAGTTCCGGCTCATGGTGAGCAGCTGCACCCGCGGGTCCGTCTCGCGGAGCTTGAGCACCTGCGCCACGGTGCCGTCGGTGCTCCGGTTGTTCACGAAGAGGATCTCGTAGCGAACCCGGTCCTCCGTCGAGGCGATCGCCTTCACCAGGCGCTCGTAGAACAGCGGCACCGCCTGCTCCTCGTTGAAGACGGGGCAGACGACGCTGACGAGCTTCCGTGAGTCCGGCGACGGGGCTTCCATTCGGGGGAGGCTCCTACCTTGCCGGGGCTCGCTGGAGAAGCGCTTGCAGCAGCGGCGTCTGTCGGGCCGGCGAGACGCAGAGCGTGAAGCCCTCCACCGGCCCGCACACGTAGCCCGCCCGCTGGAAGTCCTGGAGGTACTGGGGGAAGTACGGGAGGTAGACGGTGTCGTCGCGCAGCTCGGCGGGGCCCAGGTGCCGGGTGCAGTCGGTGCCCGGCGGCGCCCGGCCCACGTGCCCGCTGTTGATGCTCACCCGCTGCCGGTAGGCCTCCCACGACAGCTTCGCCACGAGCTCGTGGTTGAAGGGGCACGTCCACTGGATCTGCACCGGGTGGATGACGACGTGACGGTAGTCGCCCAGGAGCTGCCAGGTGGGGTCGCGGAACGGCTCGAAGACCCGGAAGCCCTTGTGCAGCGGCGTGCGCCCCGGGTCGAAGTCCACGAGCTGCACGAGCACCCCCGCGGCCAGCACCAGGCGCCGGGCCGGGAGCGTGGCCAGCGGCGCGACCGCGAGGGCCGCGATGATGGTCAGCCAGGCGTGCAGGGGCCACACGAAGCGCCCCGAGCTGCGGAACACCGAGGGCCAGGAGCCCAGCGGGGCATAGAGGCCCGAGAGATCCGCGACGCGCGTGCCCCCCACCGTGACGTGGTTCGAGAGCGCGTAGAAGCTCGTCGCCAGGGCCGCGAGGGCCAGCGGCGCGAGGCCCAGCAGCTCCAGCTTCGTGGGCCGGCGCCGCGCGAGGAGCAGGCCGCGCACCGCGAGCAGCCCCAGCACGCCGAGGCCCAGGTACGCGTAGCCCTCGTACTGCCGGGGGCCCATGCCGAGCGCGGGGAGCAGGCGGCTCCAGGTCGCCGGGTTGACGAAGGTGAGCAGGTCGGCGCTGAACTGGCCGAAGCCCTCGATGGCCAGGGTCTGCATCGGCGCCGAGCGCGCCCCGGAGACGAAGCCGAAGAGCCACAGCGCGCCCACCACCACCGCCGGGCCGCTCACCAGCCACGCCGCCGCCTCGCCCGCCGCGAAGCGCCGGAGCACCACGGCCAGCCGCGCGAGCGAGGCGCCGACGAGGGCCGCGGCCATCACCGCGAGGTAGGCGTTGGTGGCGCTGGCCAAGAAGCCCAGGGCCAGCGTCACCGCCGCGGTCCTCCGCGCGGACGCAAGCGAGGTGACGGGCCAGAGCGCTGTGCCCACCAGCCCCGTCAGCATCCAGAAGGCGAAGAAGGGCGGGTGCCCGTAGCGGGTGCTGACGATGGGGTTCATCACGAAGAGGCAGCCGGCCAGGCCCAGCGACACCCAGTCGTGCAGCCACGCCCGGCAGACGAGCACGCCCGCCACGCCCGTGCCGATGACGCCCAGCACCATCCACGCGCCGAAGAGCTGGAGGCGCTCCCCGAAGAAGGGCGAGAGGAGCTTGCCGGCCACCGAGAGCAGCGGGATGGCGTCGGTCAGCGCCGCGCTCGAGCCCGCCGGCGCGACGAGCTCGGGGGCCTGCGCGAGCGGCAGCCCCCAGGGGCCGTTGCGCGTGAAGAGCCACCCGAAGAGGTGGCCCAGCCAGTCGCCTTCGATCATCCAGTCCAGGAACGTGGGGTCGGCCAGCGCCGTCAGCCCGAGCGCGCGCGCCCACAGCACGCCGAAGAGCACGACGAGCCCCATTGCCCGCAGAGTGACGACCCCAGACGCCATGCGGACGGCTGATACCCGAGACGAGACGGCCTGTCCGCTCGTTTGCCGTGATTCCGGGCCCCTGGCGCTGGCATCGACCGTGCTCCACGGCGAGACAGGGAGGACACCGGCATGGAGAGCTGGAGGGTGCTGCGGCACTACCGCGTCGCGTCGCGGCGGCTGCGGAGCCTGGAGCGGGCGGGCCAGGTCAGCGAGGCGCTCGTGGGCCTGGAGGCGACCACGCTGACCGCCGTGGCCCTGGCTGATCGCGTCGAGACGGAGCGGGCCGTGCTGCGCCTGGCGCTCCGCTCGGCCCACGCGCGCCTGCGCCGCCTGTTGGCCCTGCTCCTGGGCACCCGGGCGCTGCGCGGCGAGCCCCGGGCCCTGTCGCGGCGGGAGAACGAGCGCACCGCGGCGCACCTCCGCGTCGCCCTGCTGCAGCGCGGCCACGTCGAGCTGGCGAGCACCGTGGCCCAGCTCCTCGGCGAGCTCGAGCACCTCGCGGCGAGGATCCAGGCGACGAGCGAGCGCCTCGAGCGCGTCCTCGCGCTGGCCGCGGCGGCGGCGCGGCAGCTGGGGCTCGCCCTCGAAGAGGCTCCGCGCAACACCCTTGCTGGGTCGGGGAGCGGGGGTTAGTGCCGCGCCCATGCTGCAGCTCGGCCTCGAGGGCTTCTCGTTCGACGATCTCTACCGGTCCCAGGGCCTCGCGCGGCTCCACGCGGCCTTCGTCGACGCGCTGCGCGCCGCCGAGCCCGACCTCGCCGACCGCTTCGAGCGCTGGGCCGCCGCCACGCGCGCCGGCACGCCCCGCGGCGGCCTCACCGCCCCGGCCGAGTCCGCGCTGCTCATCGCCGTGGCGACGCAGGTGTCCCGCTTCCTCGGGCGCCTCTTCCGCATCGAGGCCGAGCTCGGCCACCGGCGCGAGGCGCTGACGGGCGAGCTCGCCCTCTTCGAGTTCAAGCGGGAGTTCGTCACCCGGCGCGTCTTCAAGAAGGGCACCACCGACCGACCGAAGCGCGAGGAGCTGCCGGCCCTCGACGCCCGCATCAGCCTGCTCCTGTCCCTGGGCTTCGCGCAGGCGCTCCCCCCGGAGCAGCCCTCGGCTGGCGGCCCGGTGGACCACGAGCGCGCACTCGCCGAGGCCACGCTGCTGCTCATGAACGTCGAGCGGCACCTCGCCGGCCAGGCCAAGCCGGAGCTCGAGCCCCGCTGGGCCACCCTCCGCGCCGCGCTCCTCGCCGCCGAGGCTGGACGGGCCGCCTTCGGCTCGACGCTGGTGGGCGAGCCGCTGGCGCAGGTGCGCGGGCTCCTCTCGCTGCTCGATCGCTGGACGTGGGCGCGCGCCTCGTACACGCACACCTTCCACGGCTGGGCGACGCTCACGCAGCCCAAGCCCCTGCGCTTCGACGCGCTGGTCGAGCTCCGCGTGGCCGACGCCGCCACTCCGGAGGTCTTCGAGGCGCCCGAGCAGCACCTGCGCCGCCGCGATGGCTTCGGGCTGACCGACCCCCGCGGTGACGACCGCCTGGTGATGGGCGAGGTCGACTACTGCGTGGTCTGCCACGAGCGCGAGAAGGACTCCTGCAGCAAGGGCTTCCGCGAGAAGGACCCGGTGGCCGCCGGCCACACCTTCAAGGAGAACCCGCTGGGCGCGCCGCTGACCGGCTGCCCGCTCGACGAGCGCATCAGCGAGATGCACGCGCTCAAGGGCCAGGGCGACCCGCTGGCGGCGCTGGCGATGGTGATGCTCGACAACCCGATGTGCCCGGGCACCGGCCACCGCATCTGCAACGAGTGCATGAAGGCCTGCATCTTCCAGAAGCAGGAGCCGGTGAACATCCCCCAGATCGAGACGAGCGCGCTGACCGACGTGCTCGCCCTGCCCTGGGGCTTCGAGCTCTACGGGCTGCTGACGCGCTGGAACCCGCTTCACGCGCGCCGCCCCTTCGCCGCCCCGGCGCTGGGCAAGCACGTGCTCGTCGTGGGCCAGGGCCCGGCCGGGTACACGCTCGCGCACTACCTGCTCAACGAGGGCTTCACGGTGGTGGGCATCGACGGGCTCAAGATCGAGCCCTTCCCCGACGAGCTGACCGGCGCCAACGGGGCGCCGCTGCAGCCCATTCGCGAGTGGAGGCAGTTCGCCGGCGCGCTCGATGAGCGCGTGCTCGAGGGCTTCGGCGGCGTCTCGGAGTACGGCATCACCGTCCGCTGGGACAAGTCGTTCCTCACGCTCATCCACCTGACGCTGGCGCGCCGCGAGGGCTTCCGGCTCTACGGCGGCGTGCGCTTCGGCGGCACCCTCACCCTGGAGGACTGCTGGGCGCTCGGCTTCGACCACGTGGCCCTCGCCGCCGGCGCCGGCAAGCCCACCCTGCCCGCCATGAAGCACAACCTCGTGCGCGGCGTGCGCGCGGCGAGCGACTTCTTGATGGCCCTGCAGCTCACCGGCGCCTTCAAGCGCGACTCCCTGGCGAACCTGCAGGTGCGGCTGCCGGCCCTCGTCATCGGCGCCGGGCTGACGGCCATCGACACGGCCACGGAGCTCTTCGCCTACTACCCGGTGCAGGTCGAGAAGGTGCTCGCCCGCCACGAGGCCCTCGCCGCCGAGCTGGGGGAGGCCGCCGTCTTCGCGCGGCTGAACGCCGAGGAGCTCGCCGTGTACCGCGAGTTCCTCGAGCACGGCCGCGCCGTGCGCGCCGAGCGGCAGCGCGCCGCGAAGGCCCACGAGGCGCCCGACTTCATCAAGCTCGTGCGCGCCTGGGGTGGCGTGGCGCTGTGCTACCGGCGCGGCCTTACCGACTCGCCGGCGTACCGGCGCAGCCACGAGGAGCTCGCCAAGGCCCTCGAGGAGGGCGTGCGCTTCATCGAGCGCGTGGCGCCGCTCGAGGTGGTGCCCGACGAGCACGGCGCCGTGCAGGCCGTCGTGGTCGAGCGCATGACGGTGGTGGACGGAAAGCTCACGGGCACCGGCGAGCGCCGCGAGCTCCCCGCGCGCACCGTGTGCCTCGCCGCCGGCACCGCCCCCAACGTCACCGTCGAGCGCGAGCGGCCGGGCACCTTCGAGCTCGATGCCCGTGGCGCCTTCTTCCGCACCTACGACGCCGTCGAGCGCGGCGGCCGCTTCGAGCTCGTGGAGGTCGAGGCCCACGAAGACCTCGGCCGCGAGGCCGGCTTCTTCACCAGCGCCCACCACGAGGGCCGCTTCGTCACCTTCTACGGCGACAACCACCCGACCTTCGCCGGCAACGTGGTCAAGGCCATGGCCAGCGCGAAGAACGGCTACCCCCACGTGGTGAAGCTCTTTGCCGCCCACGCCGCGACCCTCGACCCCACCCAGCAGCCGGCGCGCGACGCGGCCCGGGCCGACCTCTTCGCGCGCCTCGACGCCGCGCTGCTGGCCACCGTGGAGGCCGTCAACCGGCTGACGCCCACCATCGTGGAGGTGGTGGTGAAGGCGCCCTTCGCGGCGCGGCACTTCGAGCCGGGGCAGTTCTACCGGCTGCAGAACTACGAGCGCACCGCGCCCCTCGTCGAGGGCACCCGCCTCACCATGGAGGGACTGGCCCTCACCGGCGCCTGGGTGGACAAGGACCTGGGCCTCCTCTCGACCATCGTGCTCGAGATGGGGGCGAGCTCGAAGCTGTGCGCCACGCTCGAGCGCGGCCAGCGCGTGGTGCTCATGGGCCCCACCGGCGCCCCGACGGAGATCCCCCGAGGGGAGACGGTGCTGCTGGCC
This sequence comes from uncultured Archangium sp., assembly GCA_964449625.1. GTDB lineage: Bacteria > Myxococcota > Myxococcia > Myxococcales > Myxococcaceae > Archangium_A. The sequence continues at coordinate 12,072 of CAYUZK010000114.1, read as the reverse complement.
GGCGGCGGGCTGGGCAACGCGGTGCTCTTCTCCATCGGCCAGGCCCTGCGCGCCGCCGGCTGCCGGGTGCTCTACTTCGCCGGCTACCGGAAGGCCGCAGACGCCTACAAAGAAGACGCCCTCGAGCACGCGGCCGACCAGGTCGTCTGGTCCGTCGACGGCGGCGCGCCGCTGCCCGCCCGGCGCCCGAATGATCGCAGCTTCGTGGGGAACATCGTGCAGGCGATGGTGGCCTGGGCCAGAGGAGAGCTCGGCGCGCCCTCCATTCGCCTCGAGGAGGTGGACCGGTTCATCGTCATCGGCAGCGATCGCATGATGCACGCGGTCCAGCAGGCGCGGCAGGGCGTGCTCGCCGCCTACCTCAAGCCCAGCCACTGCGCCGTCGGCAGCATCAACTCGCCGATGCAGTGCATGATGAAGGAGATCTGCGCGCAGTGCCTCCAGCGGCACGTGGACCCGCGCACGGGCAAGGAGTCCTTCGTCTACTCCTGCTTCAACCAGGACCAGGACCTCGACGCGGTCGACTTCACCCACCTCGACATGCGGCTGCGGGCGAACTCGGTGCTCGAGAAGCAGGCTGACCTGTTGCTCTCCGGCCTCCTCGCGCGGCACCCCCAGCTCAAGCGGGCCTGACGCCCCGTGGAGAACCTCGACGGCCCGGGCCGAATCTGGCACGAAGGCGCGCGTGGCGCTGGGGGCTCAACCAGGACTCGGGGGAGAGACGCGCGCCGACCGCGAGCGCGAGGCACCCGACCGGCACGACGGTGACGAGGAGCGGGCGCGCGCGGGCGTGCTGGTGTTCGCGGCGACGCTCGTGGCGGCCTCGACGCTCCTCGGCATCGCCTCGCGCCTCGTGAGCGGCACCGCGGGGCCCGCGGCGACGGGCATCGGGTGCGTCGTCGTCCTCGCCTGCGCGGTGACGGTCGCGCTCACCCGGCTCCGGCGGCACACGGCCGCGGCGTGGCTCTTCCTCTCCGTCGCCTGGCTGATGGTCGGGGCGATCAGCGTCGCCCGCGGCGGGCTCTACACCGGCACCGTCGGCCTCTACCTCATGTGCACGGTGATGGCCGGCGTCATCGTGTCGGCCCGGGCTGCCATCGTGGTCTGCTTGCTGTCCGTCGCGGGGAGCCTGGCGCTGCTCGCCGCACAGGCGACTGGCGCGATCCCCGAGAACGCCGGCATGTCCTTCTTTCAGCGAGGGCTGACGGCGGTGCTGACCCTCAGCGTCACCACGGCCATCTTCCTCCTCGCGCTGCGTCGACTCCGCGACGCCCTGGCCCAGACGCGCACGGCGCGCGAGGCGCTGGCCCGGGCCAACCGCGAGCTGCTCGCGTCGCAGGCGGGCCTGGAGGAGACCGTGCGCCAGCGCACGCAGAGCCTCCTCGAGGCGCGCGACCAGGCGCTGGCGGCTGCGCGCTCGAAGATGTCCTTCCTGGCGAACATGAGCCACGAGCTGCGCACGCCGATGAACGCCATCATCGGCGTGACGGAGTTGCTGAAGACCCGCAGCCTCGACCACGAGTCGACCGAGTTCGTGCAGCTCATGGCCGACAGCGCCGACGCGCTGGTGAAGCTCCTCGACGACGTGCTCGACCTCGCCAAGATCGAGGCCGGCCGCCTCACCGTGGAGCGCGCGCCGTGGGATGCCCGGGCCACCCTCGCCGAGGTCGTGGCGCTGTTGACGCCGCAGGCCCGGGCGCGTGGCCTCGAGCTCGTCACTGCCATCGCTGACGACGTGCCCCCGCGGGTCCTGGGCGATCGCACCCGGGTCCGCCAGATCCTCCTCAACCTCGCGGGCAACGCGCTCAAGTTCACCGAGCGCGGCTCCGTCACGGTCTCGGTGACGCTCGAGCCCGGGGAGCGCTTGCGGTTCGCGGTGACCGACACGGGTCCGGGCATCGACGCCGCTGACCTCGAGCGCCTCTTCAAGCCCTTCGAGCAGCTCGACGCCTCGGCCACCCGGCGGCACGGCGGTACGGGGCTCGGCCTGGCCATCAGCAAGCAGCTCGCCGAGCTCATGCAGGGCGCCATCGGGGTGAGCAGCGCCCCCGGCCAGGGCTCCACCTTCTGGGTCACCGTGCTCGCGCCCAACGCCGCCGGTGCCCCGGTGTCCGGCGACTTCAAGCCCGTGCCCGCCCCGGCGGGCGCCCCGCTCCCGGCCCGGGTGCTGGTGGTCGAAGACAACGCCGCCAACCACCGCATCCTCCGCACGCTGCTCGAGGAACTCCGGTGCTCCGTCCTGGTGGTGGAGTCGGGCCTGGCCGCGCTCGACGCCTGCGCCCGCGAGCCCTGCGAGGTGGTGCTGATGGACATCATGATGCCCGGCCTCGACGGGCGCGAGACGACCCGGCGGCTGCGCCAGCGCCCAGGCCCCCAGCCGTGGATCATCGCGGTGACCGCCAGCACGCTCCCCGAAGACGAGCGCGCCGCCTACGAGGCCGGCGCCGACGACTTCCTCGCCAAGCCCGTGAAGCTCGACGCGCTCCGGCTCAGCCTGGAGCGCGCGCACGCCCGCTCCCCCAGCCGCCGGACCCCATGACGGCGCGTCAGCGCGGCTTGCGGCCCACCACCACCAGGTTCGTCGCCGGCCAGGGGAGCCGCCCGCCCGCGTCGTCCAGCACCTCCACGGTGCCCTCGTAGCGGTGCTTGACGATCCACGGGTTGGCGTACGCGTGGAGCTCGAGCGGCGCGAGCCCGGCCCGCAGCAGCGCGTCCTTCCACCCGGCGAGCGTCAAGGGCCCGAACTCCTCGTGCACCTCGATGTGCCAGTTCTTGAGGTAGTCCTTCTTGCAGAGGAACTCGTTGGCGTCGTGCGACGCGAGGCGCACGGTGTCCTGGGCGAGCTGCTCGAACTTCGCGCCGCGGCCCTGGCAGAACTCCCGGGCGAAGCGCGCGAAGGTCTCGCGCACCTGCGGCGTGAGGAGCCGCAGGCGCCAGGTCGCCGGCTCGGGGCTGACGCCGTCGCGGATGACGACGTGCCCGCCGGGCGCGAGCTCCTCGACGGCGCTCGCGAGCGCCCGGTCGATCTGCGTCACGTCGTACCCGTTGTACGAGTGCACCTCGTGCATCACCGATGAGAACACCACGGTGGTGGCCGAGCCCGGCGGCACGTTGCGCTCGATGATGTTCCCGAAGACGAGCGTCACGTCGTCGGTGGCGTAGGTGTTCTCGTCGCAGACGCGGAGGAACTCGCGCGAGAGGTCCACGCCGACCAGCCGGGAGTCGGGGTAGAGCTTCGAGAGCTCGACCAGGAGCTTCCCGGTGCCGCAGCCCTTGTCCACGATGCAGCCGGGCTTCACCCAGCGCACGAGGTCCTCGAGCTTCTGCGCCATCGACGCGTCCATCATCGCGCCGTAGCTCTGGAAGTCGCGCAGGTGCCCCAGCTCGCCGTCGTCGTTGAGCAGCGTCTGCCGAAAGACGTCGCGCAGCTTCTCGGCGACGCCGGGCCGCGCGTAGACCGCCCGCGTCTCCGGCGTGGCCTCGTCCTCCCAGGGGCGCCGGTCCACCACGCGCTGCACGAGCTCGTGGGGCGTCAGGCCCTTGACCTCGGTGGTCACCGTCGAGAAGCCGCGCGCCGAGAAGAGCGCATCGACGTCGCGGTTCGAGGAGTAGACGGTCGTGTCGGCGGGCGTCAGCGGCGCGCCCAGCTGCCGCTGCACCTGGGCCACCACGTGCTCGACCCACGCGCCGCTGTCAGGCACGTCGTCGATGCGCACCAGCGCGAAGGGCTTGCCGATCCGCTCCAGCGCCGGCACCAGCATCTCCTCGCGCGTCGCCACGTCGAGGGGGTTGCGCCGCGTGCCCGCGTGGTTGGCGCTGGTGATGACGCACACCAGGCGGTCCACCGGGGCCGCGCCCAGCGATGCCAGCCAATCGGCCTGGGCCCGCGTCACGGCGTGGAAACGTCCGAGCAGCAGCGCCGTGGCCATGGGCCTCCTTCGCGTAGGGTCAGCGTCGCTTGAAGCGGTACACCGTCGCGGGCTTCGACGCCGTGATGCGCTTGCCGGGCGCCAGCTCGATCAGCCCGTCGTCCACCATGCGGTTGAACTTCCGGCGGAAGTTGCCGGGGTCCATCTCCTTCGCCAGCACGATGGAGTACACGTGCCGCAGCTCGGGGATGGTGAAGGTGAGCGGCACGAGATCGAAGGCGATGCCCGAGTACTCGAGCTTGCCGCGCACGCGGGCCAGCCCCAGCTCGATGATCTGCCGGTGATCGAAGGCCAGCTCGTGCTTCTTGAGCTGCTCCACCGGCACCCAGTCGGCGTGGCTCACGTCGCCGCCGGCCTTCACGAAGGGCGCGAGATCGGGGCGCACCAGCGCGAAGTAGGCCACCGAGATGACGCGCATGCGCGGGTCGCGGCCCGAGGCCCCGAAGGTGTAGAGCTGCTCGATGTGCACGCGGTCGGGCTCGAGGCCGGTCTCCTCGTGCAGCTCGCGGCGCGCGGCGGCGTCGAGGTCTTCGCCCTGATCTTTGGCCGACTCCTGCACCCGCACGAAGCCGCCCGGCAGCGCCCACTGCCCCCGGAAGGGGTGCTCCTGCCGCTTCACCAGCAGCACGCGGAGCTGCGCGTCGATGATGGTGAAGATGACCAGGTCCACCGCGACCGACGGCCGCGGGTAGTCCTTCGCGCGGTACTTCTCGAGGAACCTCTGCTCCTCGCCGGCCTCGCGCTTGGCCGGGCTCACGCGGGCTTCCCCGCCGGCTTCTTCGCCGCCTTCGCCTTCGCCACCTTCTTCCCCTTCTTCGGCGCCGCCTCGCCCGGGGCGGGCTTCTCCTTCGCGGCCTTCGGTGCCTTCTCGGCCTTGGGCGCCTTCGCGGCCTTCGGGGCCTTGCGCGGCTTCTTCGCCCCGCGCGACGCCGCCTTCGCCTGGCCCTCGGGCGACGCGAGGTACTCCCGGCGCTGCGCCATGAGCTCGAGGGCGCGATCCACCGTCAGGTCCGAGGGCTCGTCACCCCGGCGCAGCGAGGCGTTCGTCTCGCCGTCGGTGATGTACCAGCCGAAGCGGCCCTCCTTGAGGAGCAGGTCCTTGCCGCTCTGGGGGTCCTTGCCCACGACGTGCGCGGGCTTAGCCTGCCCGCGGCCGCGGAACTGCTTGGGCTGCTTGAAGATCTCCACCGCCTCCGCGAGCGTGATGGTGAGGAGCCGGTCTTCGGCGTCGGCGCCGAGGTTGCGGCTGTCCTTGCCCTTGGTGAGGTAGGGGCCGTAGCGCCCGTTCTGCGCGATGATCTCCTCGCCGTCCTCCGCGGCGCCCAGCACCCTCGGCAGCGTGAGCAGCTCGAGGGCCTGCTCGAGCGTCACCGACTCGGGCTTCATGCTCTTGAAGATCGACGCCGTCTTCGCCTTCTCCTCGTCGGTCACGTCGCCGAGCTGCACGTAGGGCCCGAACCGCCCCTGCTTCACGTACACGGGCTTGCCCGTCGCGGGGTCGCTGCCGATGGGCACGTCGCCCTTGGGCGCTGAGAGGAGCGCCAGGGCCTTCTCGACCGTCACCTCGTCGGGCGCGAGCGACTCGGGCACCGACACCGTGTCCTCGGCGCGCTTGAGGTAGGGGCCGTAGCGGCCGGGCTTGACGACGATCTCCACGCCGTCGGCGTCCTTGCCGATGAAGATCGAGTTGATGGCCGCCGCGTCGATCTGCTCGATGTTCTCGGTGACCTGCCGCTTGAGGCCCTTGTGCTTCTTGTCGCCGAAGTAGAACTCGCGCAGGTACGGCACCTTCTCGCGCTCGCCGCCGGCGATCTGGTCGAGGCCGTCGTTCATCTCGGCGGTGAACTCGAGGTCCACCAGGTCCTGAAAGTGCTGCTCCATGAGCCGCACCACCGCGAAGGCCTCCCAGTTGGGGATGAGGGCCTGCCCCTTCTTCCAGACGTACTTGGCCTGGAGCGTGCCGATGATCGACGCGTAGGTGGACGGCCGGCCGATGCCGAGCTCCTCGAGCTTCTTCACCAGGCTGGCCTCGGTGTAGCGGGCCGGCGGCGAGGTGGTGTGGCCCTTGGCCTCCAGCGAGGTCACCTCGACCGCGTCGCCCTGCGCCAGCTTCGGCAGCGGCGACTCCTGGTCGTCGAGGGAGCCCTCGGGGTCGTCGGAGCCCTCGACGTAGGCGCGCAGGTAGCCGGGGAAGGTGATGGTGCGGCCGGACGACGAGAACTCGACCTGCTGCCCGCCCGTCGTCGCCGCCTCGAGCTTGAGCGACACCGACTCGCCCTCGGCGTCGTTCATCTGCGACGCCAGCGTGCGCTTCCAGATGAGCTCATAGAGCCGCAGCTCGGCCGCCGCGAGCTCCCCGCCGAGTTCCTGCGGAGTGCGGAAGGCCTCGCCCGCCGGGCGGATCGCCTCGTGGGCCTCCTGCGCGTTCTTCACCTTGCGCGCGTAGGTGCGCGGCGCCGCCGGGAGGAACTGCTCGCCGAAGAGGTCCTTCACCTGCGCGCGCGCCGCGGTCAGCGCCGTGTCCGAGAGCGTGGTGGAGTCCGTGCGCATGTAGGTGATGTAGCCGCGCTCGTAGAGCCCCTGCGCCACGCGCATCACCTGCTGCGCGCTCATGCCCAGCTTGCGCCCGCCCTCCTGCTGCAGGGTCGAGGTCATGAAGGGCGGCTTGGGCGAGCTGCGGTAGGGCCGCGTCTCGAGGCTCTTCACCGCGAAGGCCTTGCCCGCCAGGCCGTCGGCGAGGGCCTTGGCCTTCGCTTCGTCGACCCACACGGCGCCCGCGTTGGCGAGCTGCCCGCCCTCATCGAAGTCCTTGCCGGTGGCCACGCGCTGGCCGTCAACCGCCCAGAGGGTCGACTCGAAGGCCGGCGAGGTCGGGTGCTTCGCGGTGACGTCCCAGTAGGTGACGGAGCGGAAGCGCATGCGCTCGCGCTCGCGCTCGACGATGAGGCGAATGGCCGGCGACTGCACGCGGCCGGCCGAGAGCCCGCCCTTCACCTTGCGCCAGAGCACCGGCGAGACCTCGTAGCCGTAGAGGCGGTCGAGCGTGCGCCGCGTCTCCTGCGCGTCCACCAGGCCCATGTCGATGTCGCGCGAGTCGTCCACCGCGTGCTGAATGGCCTTCTTGGTGATCTCGTGGAACACCATGCGCTTGACCGGCACCTTGGGCTTGAGCTGCTCCTGGAGGTGCCAGGCGATGGCCTCCCCCTCGCGGTCTTCGTCGGTGGCCAGGTAGAGCTCCGACGCGCCCTTGAGCGCCTCCTTGAGATCGCGGATCACGTCCTTCTTGGTGACCTCGTAGGTGAGCTTGAAGTCGTTCTCGACGTCCACGCACAGGCCGGTGGAGGGCAGGTCGACGACGTGGCCGACCGAGGCCATCACCGTGAAGTCGGCGCCGAGGAACTGGCCGATGGTCTTCGCCTTGGCGGGAGACTCGACGATGACGAGAGGCTTGGATGCCATGGGGAGCGGCTCGCTACTTTCTTTGGTGCTGCGCGGTCAACAAGTACCTGTGACGCAATCGCGTGTCAGGCGCGAGACGCGTAGCGCTCCGTCGCCTCGATCAGCTCGTGGAGGATGCCCGGCTCGAAGGCCGAGTGCCCCGCGTCTTCGACGACGCGCAGATCGGCCTCGGGCCACGCGCGGTGCAGCGCCCACGCTGACTCCATGGGGCACACCACGTCGTAGCGCCCCTGCACGATGGTGCCGGGGATCTGGCGCATGACGTCCACGTTCGGCTTCGCGAGGAGCGCCTTCTCGTGCTCCAGCCAGCCGGCGTGCATGAAGTAGTGGCACTCGATGCGCGCGAAGGCGTCGGCGAAGGCGTCGTCGCCGGTCTTCGAGAGGTACGAGGCGTTGGGCAGCAGGTAGCTGGTGCGGCCCTCCCACTGGCTCCACGCGCGCGCGGCCTCGGCGCGCACCGTGGGGTCCTCGCTGGTGAGGCGGCGGTAGTAGGCGCTCACGAGCTCGCCGCGCTCCGCCTGGGGGATGGGCGCGAGGTACTTCTCCCACGCGTCGGGGAAGAGGTGGCTGGTGCCGTCCTGGTAGAACCAGTCGATCTCCCACTTGCGCAAGAGGAAGATGCCGCGCAGCACCAGCTCGCTCACGCGCGCCGGGTGCGTCTGCGCGTAGGCGAGCGCGAGCGTGCTCCCCCAGGAGCCGCCGAAGACCTGCCAGCGCTCGACGCCGAGGAACTCGCGCAGCAGCTCCATGTCGGCCACGAGGTCCCACGTGGTGTTGTGCTCGAGTGAGGCGAAGGGGGTCGACTTGCCGCAGCCGCGCTGATCGAACAGCACGATGCGGTACTTCGCCGGGTCCCAGAAGCAGCGCTGCTTGGGCTCCGTGCCGCTCCCCGGGCCGCCGTGCACGAAGACCACGGGCTTGCCCTGCGGGTTGCCGCTCTCTTCCCAGTACAGCTGGTGGCCGTGGCCGACCGCGAGGTGGCCAGTGCGGTTCGCGTCGAGAGGTGGGTAGAGACTGCGGCGGTCGGTCATCTGGGGGCGCTCCTCCTGCTCACTTCACGTCGCTGCCCGGCGCGACGTCGCCCGGGTTGATGAGCTGCAGCGCCTTGCCGCTGCCCGCGGCGAGGATCATGCCGCGCGACTCGATGCCCTTGAGCGCGCGCGGCTTGAGGTTGACCACGACCACGACGTTCCGGCCCACGAGCTGCTCGGGCGCGAAGGCCTCGGCGATGCCCGAGACGATGGTGCGCGGGGTGCCCTCGCCCAGGTCCACCGAGAGCTCAAGCAGCTTGTCGGCCTTCTCGACCTTCTGGGCGGCCAGCACCCTGCCCGCCTTGAGCTGCACCTTCGTGAAGTCGCCGAACTCGATCTCCGCGGGCGGGCCCGCGGGCTGCTCGGGCTTCGCGGCCTTCGGCGGCTTCGGGGGCGCGGCCGCGGGCCGCGGCGCGTCCTCGGCGGCGAGCTCCTTCGCCCAGGTGTCCTTGAGCGGCACGGTGCGGTTGAACACCAGCGCGCCCGGCTTCGAGTCGAGGTCCACCGTGAAGTAGCCCAGCCGCTCGAACTGGAAGCGCTCGCCCACCTTCACGCCCTCGAGCGTCGGCTCGAGCTTCGCGCCGGCGACGACCTCGAGAGACTTCGGGTTCAGATCCTTCAAGAATGGAAACTCGACGCCCTCGTGGGCCTTGCCCGGCGCCTCCGCGGCGAAGAGCCGGTCGAAGACGCGCACCTCGGCGCTGACCGCGTGGCTGGCAGACACCCAGTGGATGGTGCCCTTCACCTTGCGGCCGTCGGGCGCGTTGCCGCCCCTCGTGGCCGGATCGTACGTGCAGCGCAGCTCCGTCACCGCGCCGCTGCCGTCCTTCACCACCTCGGTGCAGGTGATGAAGTACGCGCCGCGCAGGCGCACCTCGCGCCCCGGCGCCAGGCGGAAGAACTTCTTCGGCGGGTCCTCCAGGAAGTCGTCACGCTCGATGAAGAGCTCCCGCGAGAAGGGCACCAGGCGCACGCCGGCGCCCGGGTCTTCGGGGTTGTTCTGCACCTCGACCTGCTCCACCTGCCCCTCGGGGAAGTTGGTGAGCACCACCTTGAGCGGGTCGAGCACGGCCATGCGCCGGTGCGCGGTGGCGTTCAAGTGATCGCGCACCGCGTTCTCGAGGCGGCCCAGGTCGATGACGCTCTCGTTCCGCGTGACGCCGATCTCCTCGCAGAAGGCGCGCAGGGCCTCGCTGGTGAAGCCGCGGCGTCGCATGCCCGAGATGGTGGGCATGCGCGGGTCGTCCCAGCCGCGCACGTACTTCTCCTTCACCAGGTGCAGCAGGTTCCGCTTGCTCAGCACCGTATAGGTGAGCTGCAGCTTGGCGAACTCGATCTGCTGCGGGTGGTGCACGCCGAGCTGGCCCAGGAACCAGTCGTAGAGCGGCCGGTGGTTCTCGAACTCCAGCGTGCAGATGGAGTGCGTGATGCCCTCGAGGCTGTCCTCGTTGCCGTGCGCCCAGTCGTAGGACGGGTAGATGCACCACGTGTCGCCCTGGCGGTGGTGGTGCGCCTTGACGATGCGGTACATCACCGGGTCGCGCAGGTTGATGTTGCCCGACGCCATGTCGATCTTCGCGCGCAGGGTGCGCGCGCCGGCGGCGAACTCGCCCTGCTTCATGCGCCGGAAGAGCTCGAGGTTCTCGGCGGGCGCGCGGCCGCGGAAGGGGCTGTCTTTGCCCGGCTGGTCGAGGGTGCCGCGGTACTCACGCATCTGCTCCGCGTCGAGGTCGCAGACGTAGGCCACGCCCTTCGTGATGAGCGCCTCGGCCCACGTGTACATCTGCGCGAAGTAGTCCGACGCGTAGAAGAGGCGGTCTTCGAAGTCGCCGCCCAGCCACTTCACGTCGTGGATGATGGCGTCGACGTACTCCTGCTCCTCCTTCGCCGGGTTGGTGTCGTCGAAGCGCAGGTTGAACTTGCCGCCGTACTTCTTCGCCAGGCCCGCGTTGAGCACGATGCTCTTCGCGTGCCCGACGTGCAGGTAGCCGTTGGGCTCGGGGGGAAAGCGGGTGTGGACGCGGCCGCCCCATCTCCCGCTCTGGTTGTCGGCCTCGATGAGGGTCTCGATGAAGTTGAGCGCGGTGTCGCTCATGTGCAGGGTGCCTCCGGAGCGCGGCACCCTACACTGACGCTCGCCGGCGCAAGCCTCGAAGTCACATCGACACGAAGTACGGCTGCCCGAGAGACCAGGCCACGGCCTCCGCGACGACGGCCCGCCAGTCCGCCGGCGCGAGGGCGTCGACGAGCTCGAAGAGCAGCTCGCCGCGAGGGCGATCGCCGCTGAGCGGCTGCACCAGCGTCTCGATGAGCCCACCGGCGGCGCCGAGCGCCTCGCGGTGCGCGCGCAGCTCCGGCGCCCACTCGGCCCGCACGTGCGCGAAGGGCGCCAGGTCGCGCACGGGGTCATCGTCGACCGCGAGCCGCATGAGGAGCACGCCGAGGCGATACGCGTCTCCCTCGGGCTGCGGCGCCAGGCCCGTGCCGAACTCCTCCGGCGGCGCCTCTCGCGCGAGGCCGTAGTGCCGGGGCGCAGGCAGCGGGAGCTGCCCCAGCTGCAGCCCGAGGAGCTGCACCGAGCCGTCAGCGCCCAGCCAGATCGACGAGGGCGCCAGGTGCCCCGCCGACACGCCCGCCGCGTGCGCCGTCCGCACGCCCTCCGCGACGCCGCGCACGAGAGCCAGCGCGCCCCGCACGCCCTCCGCCGGGCGCTGCGCCATCAACCGGAAGAGACACACGCCCGGCCCCACGGCCTGCAGCGTGTGAGGGTTCGCGTCGTCCCAGAAGCACTCGAGGGTCGGCGCGAGGCCGGGCCCCGCGAGCGTCGCCACGCGCTGGGCGAGCGGCAGCGCCTCCCGCTCGAACTCACCGGCCCGCGCCGACGCGCGCACGAGCGGCTCCCCGGCGCCCGGCCACTCGACGCGCTCGAGGTGCGCCACGCCAGAGAGGCCCAGCCACTCGACGACGCGCGTGTCCGCGAGCGCGCTGCGGGCGATGCCCAGCGCGGGGAAGAGCTGGTCGACGACGCGGCGAGGCGAGCCCGGCTCGATGCGCCGGGCGGAGGGCGCGTCTTCGCCCAGCACCAACAGCGCCGGGGGCGCGGCAAGGGCGCCGACCCGCTTCACGAAGCCCTCGTAGCTCAGGCGCTTGCTTCCAGGCGCGAGCAGCACCGCGTCGAAGGGCGAGCGCTCCAGCCAGGCCCGCGCCTCCTCGAAGGTCTCGGCCGACCAGGCCTCTACCGCGTCGCGCCGCGCCGAGAGCTCGCCCAGGAGCGCTCCAGAGAAGGCGGCGTCGTGGACGACGAGGAGCAGGCGCACCGCCCCACAGTAACGCGAACGGCTCCCCACCGAGGCGGGGAGCCGCGCGCGCCGGCCTCAGCAGGCCAGGCTCAGGGGCAGCCGTATTGCTGCACGCGCAGGCCGGTCTCGAAGCCCGCCTGCCCCGCGGAGCCCAGCGCGTAGGTGGTGCCGTTGCCGCCCACGGGCGCCGTCACGCCTGAGCACCAGATGCCCACCGACGAGCCCGGCGCGCCGTCGCCGCCGCGGCCCCCGTTGCTGCCGTTACCGCCGCGGCCACCGCCGCCGCCGCGCCCGCTCCGCACGTCGTCGTACTGCACGCCGGCGCCGCCGCTGCCACCCGGGCCGCCCAGCCCG
>CAYUZK010000113.1:0-19400 GCA_964449625.1 uncultured Archangium sp. | reverse complement strand
GCTCTGGCGGAGGCGAGGTCGGCGGCGGCGCGGGTGGCGGCGGCGGCGGCGACGTGGGCGGCGGCACTGGCGGCGGCGACCCCTTCGACGCGGGCATCATCGTCGACCCGACGGACCCCAACAACGCCTTCAAGGACTCCGACTGCGACGGCCTCACCGACCAGGAGGAGTTCGGCAACATCTACCCCGGCGGCCTGAAGACGAACCCGGCGATCGCCGACACCGACGGTGACGGCATCCCCGATGGGGTCGAGGCCGGCCGCATCAGCTCGGTCGACGCGCGGTGCACCAACTTCGTCGGCGACGCAGACCCCGCCTCGCGCACCAACCCGACGGCCGCCGACACGGACGGCGACGGGCTGAGCGACGGCGTGGAGGACGCGAACCGCAACGGCCGCGCGGACCCCGGCGAGACGGACGCCACCAACCCCGACACCGATCTCGACGGGCTCTCCGACGGCGAGGAGGACACCAACAAGAACGGCATCCGCGAGCCCACCGAGACGGACCCGCGGCTGCGCGACACCGACGGCGACTTCATCAGCGACGGGCTCGAGCGCACCACCACCATGACCGATCCGCTCAAGGCCGACACCGACGGCGACACCTGCTCGGACGGCGCCGAGGACGCGAACCAGAACGGCATCGTCGACCCGGGCGAGACGAACCCCCGCGACGGCACCGACTGCGGCCCCGCCAACAACCCCGACACCGACATGGACGGGCTGCCCAACGCCATCGAGGACAAGAACGGCAACGGCGTGGTCGACCCGGGCGAGACCGACCCGAACAACCCGGACACCGACGGCGACGGGCTCTCGGACGGCCTGGAGGACGCGAACCGCAACGGGCGCTTCGACACCGGCGAGACGAACCCCCTGCGGCGCGACACGGACTGCGACGGGCTCCTCGACGGCCCGACCCAGGGCGCCGTGCGCGGTGAAGACCTGAACGCGAACGGCACGCTCGACATGGGCGAGACCGACCCGCGCCGCTTCGACACCGACGGCGACGGCATCTCCGACGGCGTCGAGCTGGGCCTCATCACCGCGAACATCGCCGACCCGATGAACTGCCCCAACGTGCCGGTCGACCTCGACCCGACCACGACGACGAACCCGAACAACCGCGACACCGACGGCGACGGCATCGACGACGGCGCTGAGGACATCAACCAGAACGGCCGCGTCGACCCCGGCGAGCTGAACCCCAACAACCCGGGCGACGGCGTGCTGCCCGACGGCGGCGTGGCCCCCGCGGGCGCGGTGTGCACGCAGATGAACCTGCGGCCGGTCCTCTTCAGGGCCGAGGGTGAGCCCGACATTCAGCTCGGGCTGCCGGCGAGCTTCACCTAGATCAACACCATGCCGGTGGGCGGGCAGACGCGCGGCCACATCGCCTCCGACCCCATCAACCAGGTGGCCTTCGTCGCCTGGCGCCAGGCGGCCCCGGGCAACGCCACCACGCCCACGGCCGACGAGGCGGCGCTGCGCCCGCAGCTCAACGGCCTGGGTGCCATCACCAACCCCACCACGCAGACCTTCACGAGCTGGGACAACCTCCCGGCGCTGCAGGCCTTCTACGACATGGCTGGCACGGCCGACCTGAAGGCCCGCGCGAACGCCATCGCCAACGGGCTGGTGGGCGCGGGGGCCGGGAACCTGCCGGGCGCCGCCGGCGTCGCCGGGCCCTACAAGCTGCAGGTCGAGTACCTCCACCGCACCAACCAGGCGGTGGTGGTGATCGTCGCCATCACGCCGCTGGCGAGCTACTCGGGGGCGGCGCTCTTCAACATGAGCGACACCGCGGGCGGCTCGGCGCTGGCGCAGTTCGGCGACGCCAACGCCTACCAGTGCGAGACCTTCGCGCCGGGCACCGGCATCGTCGACTTCCTCTTCGTGGTGGACGACAGCTGCTCGATGGCCAGCTACCAGACGGCGCTCGCGAACACGGCGACGGCGGTGGCGGCGCAGCTCAACAACTCGACGCTCGACTGGCGCATCGCCATGGTGACGACGGCCTACGACCGCGGCACCACCACCTACAATGAGAACGTGGTGCGAGGCTTCACGCGCAACATCAACCAGTTCCGGAGTTGGCTCACGCAGAACTCGACCTGCAGCGGCGGCAACTGCTCGGGCATCACGCCGACGACGGCCTGCTGGCCGGGCGGGAGCAACGGCGGCTGTTGGGTGGGCACGGGCGGCAGCGGCACGGAGCGCCTGATGGCGTCGGCTGCGCGCGCCATCACGACGCTGACCCCGGTCACCGCCACGGAGCAGGCAGGGCGCGTGCGCGACGGCGCGCAGGTCGTCCTCGTCTTCCTCGCCGACGCCGACGATCAGTCGTCCTTCACGGTGCCGGGCAGCGACTACGTCGCGGCCTACACCACGTTCTTCTCGACCCAGAACGCGACCCTGAACGGGTGGACCAACCGCCTCGGGCCCCTGCCGATCCACGGCATCATCTGCCCCGATGGACAGACGTGCGGCGAGACCCAGTACACGCCCCGGCGCGCGGCGGGCGTCATCACCAACCGCGGGGGTATTCGAGGTGACATCACGAGCGCCACGTCCATCTCCAACACCATCCAGGCGATCATGAACTCGGCCATCGCTGGGGCGGGCTACCGCATGCAGAAGCCGCCCATCGGCGCCTCGGTGAAGGTGGCCATGGACGCCGTGCAGAACGGGGCGATGTGCAACCGCAACGACCTGCCGCGCAGCCGGGCCGACGGCTTCGACTTCGATGGCATCAACCGGTCGATCTCGTTCTTCGGTGCCTGCCGGCCCTCGGCGACCACCACCGCGGCGGCCGTGTCGTACCGCTACTGGATCGACACCACCCCGAACCCGGGCGGCAACCCGCCGCCGTGCAGCACCGACCCCTTCTACGATCCGACCGAGGCCGACTTCTGCCGGGGCCGCCTGGCCTGCAACCTCGCCACCAGCACCTGCGAGTGCCCGGCGAACTGCGGGGGCACGCCGCCGCCGGGCAAGGTGTGCGACACCAACCGGCTCGTCTGCGACTTCGTCTGCACCAACGACTGCGGCGGCACCTGCAGCCAGTTCGAGGCCTGCAACGTGGCCGACTGCTCCTGCGAGTGCCGGCAGACGGCGTCGTGCCCCACGGGCTTCCGCTTCCAGAACGGCGGCGGCGTGTGCGGGTGCGTCTGCGACACGGCGGCGCTCAACTGCGGCTCGACCTACGACGCCGACCCGGGGAGCTGCAGCTGCGTGTGCAAGGCGAACTGCGGCGGGTGCCCCACGGGCACCACCTGCAACCAGTCGACCTGTAGCTGCTCGGGCGGCATCAACTAGGCCGGTCGCGCTCGGCGCCACGCGGGCCCCCAGGCGCGGGGCCTGCGTAGGCTCGGCCTGGGCCCGGTCGACCTGGCCGGGCCGAGGTCAGGCGTCGAAGATGAGCTGGGTCGAGCCCTGCAGGGCGCGGTAGCTGCGGTTCGCCTCGCGGAGGAGATCTTCGCTCGAGCGCACCGTCTCGCGGGGGAACACGGCGCCGCCGCAGCGGGCGACGACGCGGATCAGCCCCTGGGCCCCGGGGGTGGTGGTGCTGGCGAGGCCCTCGACGATGCGCTGCCCGACGATGCGGCCGCCGGCCAGGTCGGTCTCGGGGAGCAGCGCGACGAACTCGTCGCTGTCGACGCGGAAGAGGCGGTCGGCGCCGCGCAGGCACGCCTGGGCGGCCTGGTAGAGCTCGTTGAGGTAGCCGTCGCAGGCCTCGCGGCCGAGCTGGTAGCGCACCGCGGCGTAGTCGTCGAAGCCGAACATGAGGCCCACCACCGGCCGGCCGTAGCGGCGGCTGCGGGCGAGCTCGGCGTCGAGGCTGGCCTTGAGCTGCGAGTAGGTGCCGGCGCCCGTCACCGGGTCCACCGCGCGGAACTGGGCGAGCTCCTCCTCGGCGTCGATGAGCCGGCGCCGGTACTCGCGCACCAGGAGCGCCGAGTTGATGCGCGTCTGCAGCTCGATGAGCTTGAAGGGCTTGGTGACGTAGTCGTCGGCGCCGAGCTCCATGCCGCGGATCTTCCCGTCCATCTCGCCCATGGCCGTGAGGAGGATGATCGGCAGGTCGGTGAAGCGGGCGTCTTCGCGGGCCCACTTGAGCACCGAGAAGCCATCACGGCGGGGCATCATCAGGTCGAGCAGCACCAGGTCGGGCTTGTCGCTGATGATGCGCTCGGTCGCCTCGACGCCGTCGGCGGCGGAGATGACCTTGAAGTTCGAGGCCTCGCACAGGTCGTGCAGGAGCTGGCGCGTCGGGTCGTCGTCGTCGACGACGAGCACGAGGCGGTTGCTGAAGTCGAGGCCCTTGCGCATGGCGAGCTCAGGCGTTCATCACGACGCCCTCGGGCACGTCGTCGGCGATGCGCGCGGTGCGCGACTTGAGGAAGGCGATGACCTCCTCGTCGGTGCGGCTGTCGCCCGGCAGGCGCACGAAGCGCCTGGCCAGCCAGTCGTAGCGCCCGAGGAAGAGGAAGAGCGAGACCATGAAGAAGTCCACGCCCTCGAACACGATGCAGCCCTCCTTCGCGTAGCGCTCGGTGTTGTCGAGGAAGTCCTGGGGCAGCTCCGTCCAGTGGCGGTTCTGCTTCACGTGGTGGCCGATGTGGTACCCGTCGTTGAAGCAGCGCCGGTTGTAGGTCGAGTTGATGCAGGTGATCGAGTTGACGTAGCTGTCGCCGGGGCGGCTGGGGTCGATGAAGGCGTGCTGCCCCCAGTTGCCCCACATCATCGCGAAGCGCATGAAGAACCAGGGCACCACGAAGGCCACCAGGGTCGCCTCGAGGTGCACGAAGCACAGCGCCACCATGGCCCCCACGTGCACCGCGTCGGACAGGAGCGCCCGCCGCGCGAAGGCCGGCTTGTTGCGCGAGAGGAAGTACTTCGTCAGGTCCATGTGCGCGAAGAGCAGGAAGCGCGTCACGTAGGCGAGCCAGTGCACGATGTTGTCGCGCTGGTAGCGCATGGTCGACGAGAGGTCGGCCCGCAGGTTGTTCTCCATGTGGTGCATGCCCACGTGGTGCTCGAGGTACCCGGTGGGGATGCCGAAGAGCCCGCTCATGGTGTACGGCACCACGCGGTTGAGCCAGCGCGCCTTCTTGAACCACGGCCGGTGCATGGTGTTGTGCAGCATGAGGATGGCCGGAGGCGCCATCACCGCGACCTGCACCACGAAGAGCGCCAGCGCCAGCCACCACGAGAAGCGCCAGTAGAGCAGGGCGATCAGCGGGCCGATGATGAACAGCGAGCGCAGCGCGAGCCGCACGAAGACCGCGTCACGCGGATCGTAGAGCAGCCCCTCGACCCACCGGTTGAGGGCCGAGGGCGCGTAGGTGGGGGCGCTGGTGGGGTCGGTGATGGCAGGAACGGGCATCTCGGCCCGGCCAACTAGGCCACCTGTCTGCCCCGCGCAAGCGGGTCAGCCCTGCTGCCAGGTGTGGCTGCGGCTCTCGAAGCGCGTGAACTCGCTCAGGAACATGAGGTTGACCGAGCCGATGGGGCCGTTGCGCTGCTTGGCGACGATCAGCTCCACGGGGATGCTCGTCTTGTTCGACTCGCCCGCCTGCTCGCCCTCTTCGCCGTCGTCGCGGTGGATGAACATCACCACGTCGGCGTCCTGCTCGATGGCGCCTGACTCGCGCAGGTCAGAGAGCATGGGCTTGCCCCCCTTGCGCTCCTCGACTTTGCGGTTGAGCTGGCTGAGCGCGATGATCGGCACGTCGAGCTCCTTGGCGAGCTGCTTCAAGGCGCGGCTGATCTCGGCGATCTCGAGCTGGCGGCTCTCGACCTTGCCCTTCTGGTGCATGAGCTGGAGGTAGTCGATGACGATGAGGCCCAGCGAGTCTTCCTTCTGCTTGAGGCGGCGGGCCTTGGCGCGCAGGTCGAAGGACGAGAGGCCGCCGGAGTCGTCGACGTAGAACTTCGCGTTGAAGAGGTTATTGGCCGCCTCGGCGATGCGCTCCTCGTCGGCCGGGGTGAGGCGGCCGCCGCGGAGCTTCTTCATGTCGACCCTGGCCTCGGTGGAGAGCAGGCGGGTCAGCAGCTGCACCGAGGGCATCTCGAGGCTGAACACGGCCACCGCGCGGTTCTCGCGGCTGGCGACGTGCAGGGCGATGTTCATGGCCAGCGACGTCTTGCCGATGCCGGGCCGCGCCGCGAGGATGAGGAGCTCGCCGCCGTGGAGCCCCGTGAGCTGGTTGTCGAGGTCGACGAAGCCGGTGGGCACGCCGGTGATGCCGCCCCCGCTGGTCTTCATCTTGTCGAGCAGCTGGAGCGCCTCGTCCATCAGCTCGGCCATGGGCCGCAGGTCGCCCGCGCGGCGCTTCTCGGCGATGTGGAAGACCTTGCGCTCGGCCTCGTCGAGGAGCTCGGCCACCTCCCCGGTCTCCTGGCTGGCCAGCTCCATGATCTCCCGGCCGGCGGTGGCCAGCAGCCGGCGGGTCGACTGGTTCTTGATGATCTTCGCGTAGTCGACGGCGTTCTGCGCGAAGGGCACGGCCTGGTCGAGCTGGGCCAGGTAGCCGGGGCCGCCGGCCGAGGCGAGCTTGCCGTCGACCTTGAGCTGCTCGGCGAGGGTGAGCGGGTCGATGCGCTCCTGGCGCGCGTCGAGGGCCACGATCGCGCGGAAGATGTCGCCGTGGGCCGGCACCGAGAAGTCCTCGGCGATCACCACCTCCTGGACGTTCGAGAGCACCGCGTTGTCCATGAGTATGCAGCCCAGCACCGCGCGCTCGGCGGCGACGTCCTGGTAGCTCGAGGGGGTGCTCACGGGCGGGGGGCTCCGGGGTGAAGGCGAAAAGAAAAACCGTGCGCCCCGGTGACGGAGCGCACGGCGGATCTAGCAGAAGCCGGCCTGGGTCAGGCCTGCGCTTCGCCCTCGACGTTCACCGTCAGGGTCGCGGTGACCTCGCGGTGGAGCCGCAGCTCGACCGGGAAGGCGCCCACGGCCTTGATCGGCTCGGGGAGGTGGATGATGCGGCGGTCGAGCTTGTGCCCGGCGGCCGCCAGCGACTCGGCGATGTCCAGCGCGGTGACGGAGCCGAAGAGCTTGTCCTGCTCGCCGACCTTGCGCTTGATGGTGATCTTCACGCCCTCGAGCTTCTTGGCCTGCTCCTGGGCGGAGCCCTTGAGCTTCTGCTGGCGCAGCTCGATGACCTGCTTCTCGTGCTCGAGCTGCCGCACGTTGGCGGTCGACGCGAGCATCGCGAGGTTGCGGGGGAGCAGGAAGTTGCGCGCGTAGCCTTCCTTCACGGAGACCAGCTCGCCCGACTTGCCGAGGTTGTACACGTCCTCTCGAAGAATGACTTTCATGGGTCAGCTCTGGAGCACGAGGTAGGGGATGAGGGCCAGGCCGCGGGCCTGCTTCACGGACTTCGCCACCGCGCGCTGGTGCTTGGCGCAGTTGCCCGAGATGCGGCGGGGGATGATCTTGCCGCGCTCGGTCACGAAGTACTTCAGCGTCGACTGGTCCTTGTAGTCGACCTTCGCGTTCTTGTCGGCGCAGAAGCGGCAGACCTTGCGGCGGGCAAAGCCGCGCCCACCGCGCTTGTCGTCGCCGCCGTCCATGTCGCCACCCTCACCGCGGGGGGCGCGCTTCGTCTTCTCTGCAGTCATAGTGCTCATGGTGTTCTCTCGCGGGGCTCTTAGTTACCGAAGCCGCCGTCGTCCTCCATGCCGTCGCCGTCGAAGCCGCCGAAGCCTTCACGCTCGGCGCCACCGAAGGGCTTGTTGTCGTCGACGTCGCCGTTGAGCTTCAGGTCTTCCTGGGGCTGGTGGGCCTCGGCGTCCACGTCGTCGGCCAGGCGCTTGCTCATGAAGCGGCTGACCTCGTCGAGGTTGCGCAGGTTGCGCTCGATCTCGGCCACGAGCTGCGTGCCGCCGAGGTAGTGGGCGTGAATGAAGATGGCGCGCGGCTGCTTGGCCACGGGGTACATCACCTTCTTCTTGCCCCAGATGGTGAAGCGGAGGAACTTGCCCCCGTCGCGGCCCACGATGCTGCGGACCTTGTCCTTCACCTTGTCGACGTTCTCGTCGGTGAGGTCGGGCTTCACGAGGAAGACCGTCTCGTACTCGCGCAGCTTCGCCGCGCCCTTCGCTGCTTCTGCCATGTGATCCCCTTGGGTTTGCCCACCGGGAGGCCCGGTGAGCGGGGTGACTTCGAGCCACGAGATGTGGCCGAAAGAGGGGCGCTCCTACGTGGCCCACCGGGGGCTGTCAAGGCGATGTAGTCACGCGGGAGTGACAGTGGTATGCGCCGCGCCGCGTTCCAGACGCACCACAAGGGGAGAACGACATGACGTGGAGGACCTGGGCCCTGGCCGCCGCGGCGGCGATGGCAGCGCCTGCATGGGCGCAGCCGGCCGAAGACGGGGGCATCGAGCTCAAGGCAGCGAACCCCGGTGAAGAGACGGCGCCGGCCACGGTGATCCGCGAGCTGGACGAGGCCCCGGCCGAGCCCGCCGTGGCGCCCGAGCCGATGCAGTACGAGCTGCCGCCCGTCGCGCTGCCGCGCAACCCCGACCCCGAGCAGCCCGCCGCGCCGACGAAGAAGGAGGCCACGGGCTGGGACTTCACTGCCGCCCTCGCGGCTTCGCTGCGCGTCAACTACGGCGGGGCGACGCTCTTCCCCTTCTCGGCCGACGGCGTCACCGCGCCCATCTCGCCGCTGCAGACCCGGGTGCGCGTCACCCCGGAGATCCACCTGGGCGGCTTCGGCCTCGTCGGCGAGGCCGACACGGCGACGGGCGCCATCTTCGGGCTGCCGCCGGAGTCGATGGTCGGCGACCGCCGGCCCATCAACGAGTTCCAGGTGCTGGAGCTGCGCAAGCTCTACCTCGAGTACAAGTGGCAGTCGGGCGCCTTCCGCGTCGGGCAGCAGACGTCGAACTGGGGTCTGGGCCTGCTGGCCAACGACGGCGCGAGAGACGCGGAGGCCGGTGACTTCGGCCAGCAGCACTTCGGCAACCTGACCTACCGGGCGCTGCTGGCGGCGCGGCCCTTCTTCGGCATGGGCGGCGGCTGGCGCGGCTTCGAGACGGTGCTGGCGGCCGACCTCATCGTGCGCGACAACTTCGGCGAGTACGTCAAGGGCGACCGCGCCTTCCAGGGCGTGCTGGCCCTGCGCTACGCGAAGGACCAGGAGAACAACTTCGGCGTCTACGCGGTGTACCGCAACCAGCGGAACGTCAACGTCACCGACGGCGGCAAGGCCACCGACGTGGTGGTGGTGGACTTCGCCGGCAAGTGGGACCTCTTCAAGCGCCGCAACCGGCACTTCAAGATCGGCTGGGAGGTCGTGGGCATCACCGGCACCACCACGCAGGCGCGCAACGAGAACGCCGACCTGCTCAAGGTCCGCCAGCTCGGCATGGCCATCAAGTCGTCGTACCGGGTGGGCCGCACCACGCTGTACATCGACGGCGGCTACGCCTCGGGCGACCAGAACACGGCTGACGATCGCATCGAGAACTTCCGCTTCGACCGCGACTACAAGGTCGGCCTCATCCTCTTCGACCAGGTGATGGCGTACCAGTCGGGCCGCTCCGGCGTCCGCGCGTCAGACCCGGCGCTGACCGGCGTGCCCCCCGAGGGCGCCGACCTCCTCGGCACCGCGGGCTCGATCACCGGCGCGTGGTACCTCTTCCCCCGCGTCAAGATCGGCATGTCGGACTGGCTCGACGCCTTCGGGGGCCCGCTCTTCGCCTTCAGCACCGCGCGCCTGGCCGACCCCTTCAACTCGCGCGTCGGCGGCGGCACGGCCATCAACCCCCTGGGCGCGCGGCCTGGCATGTACCTGGGCACGGAGCTCGACCTGGGCGTTCAGGCGCGGTTCAAGCCCATCCCCGAGCTGCTCATCACCGCGACCGGCGAGGGGGGCCTGTTCTTGCCCGGCGACGCCTACACGCTGCCCGGTGGCGGGGTGATGGCCCCGGTGGGCTTCGGGCGCATTCGTCTGGCCGTCAGCATCTAGAGGAAACCGACCCATGTTCAAGCGACTGACTCTTCCGCTGTTGGTGCTGGCCGCCTGCGCGTCACCCGAGGGCAAGGGCCTCCGAGCGACGGGCGACGGCACGGGCGCGCAGGTGATGTTCGACATCTACGCCAGGCCGCTGCCCAACGTGCCGCTGCCCAACGACTTCGCGACGCGCTTCGACGCGAGCTCGCCGACGAAGCGGCGCGTCAACGCCTCCATGGAGGCCTCGACGAACTGGGAGCGCTTCACCCGCCAGGCCCTCGACCAGCTCGACGGCTGGGGCACCTACCAGACGGTGACGGTGGCCTTCGAGAAGCCGCTCGACCTGCACAACATCATTCGCCGGCACCAGGGCGACGACTACAACCCGCGCGACGACGTGGCGTACCTGCTCGACGTCACGCGCGACTCGCCCGACTTCTGCAAGCGGGTGCCGCTGGACCTGGGCGAGGGCAACTTCCCCATCGTGCTGGAGCGGCCGGGCTACTTCGAGAACGACCGCCTGGGCGACCAGCTCACCTACGAAGATCGCGAGGAGGACCTCAACCGCAACGGGAAGCTGGACCCCGGCGAGGACCTCGACATGGACGGGGTGCTCGATCACCCGAACACGCTCTTCCCCGGCGACTCGACGTTCAAGGTGCTGCCCTTCTACGAGCGCGAGACGAACACGCTCATGCTCAAGCCGATCATGCCGCTGCGCGAGCGCACCACCTACGCGGTGGTGCTGACCAAGCGCCTGGTGGACGAGGACGGCCGGCCGGTGCGCTCGCCCTTCGCGTACATCAACCACACCTCGCAGACGCAGCAGCTCGAGCCGGTGGAGGAGTGCATCGGCCAGTTCGGGCTCGGCCTCGACGACGTGGCCTTCACCTGGGCGTACTCGACGCAGAGCGTGTCGAGCGACTACGTGGCGGTGCGCGACGGCCTCTACGGCCTGGGCCCCATGCAGCGGCTGGCCGACGAGTTCCCCGCCGAGGTGACGCGCATCCTCACGCTGCGCGACACGGTGATGCCGGGCTCCACCATCAACGCGCGCATCGTGCCCGGTGACGTCTTCCGCGGCGCGGCCACCGACCTGCTGCGCAGCATGAGCGGCGGCGGCAGCGGCCCGCTCTCTCCGGACCTCCAGGAGGTCTCGGAGTCGCACAAGTTCATCGACTTCCACGTCGTCTTCCAGTTCGTCGCGCCGCAGTTCTTCCCGCGCAACGACGCCGAGGGCAACCCGCTGCCGCTCTACAAGCAGCTCATCGACATCAACGCCGAGACGGGCGCGGCCTTCGTGCGGCCCGAGACGGTGACGGTGTGGCTCACGGTGCCCAAGGGCCGCCAGGGCCCGGCGCCGGTGGTGATCCTCGGGCACGGCTACACCGGCAACAAGCTCGACCCGCTCTTCTACGGCGGCTTCTTCGCGCGCTACGGCCTGGCCTCCATCGGCATGGAGAACGTGAGCCACGGCATCGGGCTCGACGAGACCGACGCGCAGCTCGCCAGGGGCCTGCTGGCGGGCAAGGGCCTGGGCAACATGTTCGACGCGCTGGTGATGAACGATCGCGCCTTCGACCAGAACCGCGACGGCGTGAAGGACTCGGCGGCCGACTTCTGGACCGCGTACATCACGCACACCCGCGAGGTCGTGAAGCAGAGCGCGCTCGACTACATGCAGCTGGTGCGGCTGATCCGCGGCTTCAACGGCGTCAAGCGCTGGGAGTACGACGCCAACCGCGACGGCACGAAGGACCTCGCCGGCGACTTCGACGGCGACGGCGTGCTCGACATCGGCGGCACCGCGCCCATCAACATCACCGGCGGCTCGCTGGGCGGCATCATGAGCGCGATGCTCTCGGGCCTCGAGCCGCAGATCGACGTGGCGGTGCCCGTGTCGGGCGGCGCCGGCCTGCCGGACATCGGCGTGCGCAGCATTCAGGGCGGCGTGCGCGAGGCGGTCAACCTGCGCATGCTGGGGCCGCTGCTGGTCACCCTCCGCACCCAGGCGGGCGAGCTCGAGGCGTGGCAGATCCTCCCCGACCTCAACAGCGTCGGCCGGGTGAAGCTGGGCACGGTGGGCACGGCGCTCGCCGAGGGCGACACGGCGGTGCTCTTCAACCTCACCTCGGGCGAGCACCGCTGCTTCCGGGTGGGGCCCACGGGCCTGCTGCGCGCGGCCATCAGCTCCGACGAGAGCGACCTGTGGAAGCTCTCGGTGTTCGAGGGCCCGCTGCCCCCGAAGGAGCGCGATGGCTGCGAGGTGCCCGAGGGCGCCGAGCCCTACTACACGCTCGACGCCTTCGAGGCGCAGGTGAAGTTCCAGGGGCTCACGCACGCCGCGGGCTCGCCGCTCAAGGCGCTGGGCGACGGCTTCGGCCTGCGCCGGCAGTCGCCGGAGATCCGCCGCTTCATGGGCCTGGCGCAGCTGGCCATCGAGCGCGGTGACCCGGTGAACTTCCTCCCCAACACCGAGCGGCACCGCGTGCTGCGCTACGGCACGGGCGAAGAGGTGGGCACGCGCATGATCGTCGTCAACACCATCGGCGACATGAACGTGCCGGTGGCGGCGGGCGTGTCCATCGGCCGCGCGGCGGGCATGGTGGACCTCTACACGCGCGACCCGCGCTACGGGAAGACGCCGAACCGGGTGCTGATCGACACCGGGGTGATCGAGGCCGTGGAGCGGGTGGGGCGCTACCAGAACTCGCAGGGGCAGGACGTGCTGATGGACATCGACCACTTCTCGGCGCTGTCCGGTGCCGACGACAAGTTCGACGTGCCGCGGCTGAGCCCGCCGCTGCGGCTGGTGAAGCCGTCTGATCGCGTCGGCGGCATCACCGGCATGATCTTCCCCATGGTCGCCCCCACGGGCCGCCACGGCTTCGACACGCCCAACCCGTCGCTCCCGTTCAACCTGGGCGCGGTGATGCTCAACATGCTCGGCCGGTACCTGCAGACCGGCGGCGCGGAGTTGCCCATGGAGGCCTGCCTCGAGTCGAGCACCTGCAGCTGGGTGCCGCCCGTGCCGGCCGACTGACGCCGAGCCCGGCGCCCGCGCTGGTCCACGAGGCCCACCTCCTCACCGGGAGTGGGCCTTCGTCGTCAGGCCGGGCTCGCCGCGCGGCGCTGCGTCAGGTACTCCCACGCCGCCGTGCCGACGATCAGCGCCGCCAGCGACCAGGCCACCGCGTAGCCCTCGGTGAGCCCGCGGTTGAGGTGCTGGTACAGGTAGAAGATCATGAACATGACGTGCACGCCGAGGAGCAGGCCCAGGGCGGGCCGCTGCGTGTCGGCGCGGGCCACCAGCCCCAGGGTCATGAGCCCCAGCATGTTCCAGTAGTACATGTTCACCGTCAGCCACGTGAAGACGAGGAGCGGCCCGAGGAGGAAGGCCTCCACGTCGGTCGCCCGGCGGAGCAGCACCACCACGAGCACGGTGAAGAGCAGCCGGGCCAGCATGAAGCCCACCTGGTAGTCGGCAGCGTCCACGTCGGCGCGCCGCTGCTTGAGGTCTCCAGGGAAGATGGCCTGCGTCCACTCGCTCACGGGGCTCGCGGCGTGCTGGAGGTACACCGTCTTGAGCGAGTACTGGATGGCGTAGAACTTCTCGTGCTGCGCGACCTGGATGCGCCGGTAGTACTCGACCCAGGACGACGGGCCGAACATGCCGGCGCTCAGCGCGACGGCGATGGCCCCCACCAGCGCCGCTCCGCGCACGAAGTGCCAGTACTCGCGGCGGAAGGTGCGGTGCTCGAGGTACTCGACGAGCGCCCGCAGCCCCAGGGCCACCGCGAAGAAGAGCGGGAAGAGCTTGGTCGCCACCGCGAAGCCCAGGAATCCGCCGGCCACGCCGTAGCGCCCGCGCTTGAGGAAGCACGCGGCCATGCCGACGGCGAAGAGCCAGTCCCACCGCAGGAAGCTGCCCGAGAGGTAGTCGAAGACGAGCGGCGGCGCGGCCCACATGAAGAGGCCCACGCTCGCCACCCGGTGCCCGAACGTCTGCCAGACGAAGAGCCACAGCCCCAGCATGAGGAGCATGTCGAGCCACCCCAGGAAGGCCTGGCCCTTGGCTGAGACCGGCACCAGCTTCGCCAGCGGCGCCGCGAGGATCGCCCAGGCCGGCGAGTTGGAGTTGCCGTGATCGTTCATCACGTTGGTCCAGTTGATGGGCCACAGCTTCGCCATCGTCGCCCAGTCGGCCTTGAAGGCGAGCCACGCCTCGTCGCTGAAGCGGGCCCTCACCGCGGCGGCGTCGGCGAGCGCCTCGTCGACCTTCACCTGCTCGAAGGTGGTGAGGTCGCGCGTGGTGGGCAGGGTGGTGAGGACCTGCGCCGTCTCGCGGTCGGCGAGGATCGCGGCCTTGTACAAGTTGAACCACCCGACCTCGCGCTGATACTTGGCGCCCAGGTAGAAGTGGAACTGCTCCCAGGTGTGGACCAGCGGGAGCTTGCCCAGGGCCACGCCAGCGCCGACCCAGCCGCCCGACATGGCCACCACCAGGGCGAGGGCGACGGGCTTGACGCGGCCGCCCAGGCCGGCGCGGAGGGCCTCCATGCGCGCGCTGCGGGCCTGGCCGAAGGCGGCCTGCACGAGCCAGGCGCAGGCGAAGATCACCGGCACGCTGGTGAGGCTGACGCTGGCCGGGAGGTTCCACCGGAGCGCGCCGTAGTTGCACCAGGCGAAGACCATGAGGGCGGCGAGCACGCCGTGGGCGCGCAGGCGCACCTTCTCGAAGCGATCTCCCGCGACGAGGTCGAGGAGCAGGAGGGCGACGGAGGCCTCCAGCAGGACGATCTTGATGATGCCCGAGACGAAGTGGTTCATCGGACCCTGGGTGTTCGGAGGCTTGCGCGACGGCTCCCGCGCCCGTAATGGACCGCAGCGTTTAGAAGGAAACGAGAGAGCGAGCCACCATGAGCGTGCAGGAACGAGATGTCTTCGCGGCGATGAGCACCGTGATGGACCCCGACTTGAACCAGGACATCGTCACCGCGGGCATGGTGAAGGACCTGAAGATCGACGGCGGCAAGGTGTCGCTGCGCATCGAGCTGACGACGCCGGCGTGCCCGCTCAAGGAGAAGATCAAGGGCGACGCCGAGGCCGCGCTCAAGCAGGTGGCGGGCGTCGAGACCTTCGAGATCGCCATGTCGGCGCGGGTTCGGGCCCAGCCCGCCGGCGGCGGCAAGGACCAGCTGCTGCCAGGCGTGAAGAACGTGGTGCTGGTGGGCGCGGGCAAGGGCGGGGTGGGCAAGTCGACCGTCGCCTTGAACCTGGCCTGCGCGCTCGCGCGGCACGGCGCTACGGTGGGCCTGCTCGACGCCGACTTCTACGGCCCCTCGATTCCGGTGATGACGGGCCTCAAGCGCCAGCCGGTGTCGAAGGACGGCAAGGTGCTCGAGCCCCTCGAGGCGCACGGCATCAAGGTGATGTCCATCGGCTTCCTCATCGAGGCCGACCAGGCGCTCATCTGGCGCGGGCCGATGCTGCAGGGCGCGCTGCTGCAGCTGGTGCGCGACGTGAACTGGGGCGAGCTCGACTACCTCGTGGTGGACCTGCCCCCGGGCACCGGCGACATCCCGCTGACGGTGGCGCAGCAGCTCAAGAGCGCCGGCGCGGTGCTCGTCACCACCCCGCAGGACGTGGCCCTGGCCGACGTCATCCGCGCGAAGCAGATGTTCGACAAGCTCCACGTGCCGATCCTCGGCATCATCGAGAACATGTCGCAGTTCATCTGCCCGCACTGCGGCAAGGGCACGCACATCTTCGACACCGGCGGCGGCCGCAAGGCCTCCGAGCTGATGGACATTGCCTTCCTCGGCGAGGTGCCGCTGGAGCTCTCCATTCGCCAGGGTGGTGATCGTGGCCTGCCGGTGGTGGTGGGCAACCCCGAGGGCGCCGAGGGCGTGTCGTTCATGGAGCTGGCGAAGAAGGTGGCCCAGCGCATCAGCACCGAGAACGCCCAGCGCGCGGCGCCGACCGTGACGATTCGGTCAGCCTGAGTAGAGTGACGCCCATGGCCACCGAAGAGATGCCTCCGGAGGACCCGCTCGACGACATCGGCGGCGACGAGCGCAAGGGCTTCGTGCCGGACTTCGTGCGCCGCATGGCCTGGGCGGGCCTGGGCGCCGTCTTCATGTCGGAGGAGGGCATCCGCAAGCTGGCCAGCCAGCTCAAGCTGCCCAAGGAGGCCCTGGGCTTCCTGCTCCAGCAGGCCGACCGCACCAAGGACGAGCTGGGCCGCGTGCTCTCGGAGGAGCTGCGCAAGCTGCTGCAGTCCGACCGGCTGCGCGACGAGTTCCTCAAGATGGTCGCCGGCATGACCATCGAGGTGCGGGCCGAGGTGAAGCTGGTGCCCGATCGCGTGAAGGGCGAGGCGGCGTCGCTGCTGCCCAAGCTCAAGGTCAGCGACCTCAAGACGACCTACGACAAGAAGAAGAAGGGCGAGGAGCCGGAGCCGGAGTGAAGAAGCGGCTGCCGTTCCTGGTGATGATCGCGCTGGGCCTGGGCCTGTGGAAGCTCGGGTTCTTCTTCTTCGCCACCGAGCGCGACGTCGTCTTCCGGCTGCCGGTGCCCTACGCCGAGGTGCGGCACGTCGAGCTGCAGATCTGGGAGGGCGAGGCGCTGCTCGGGCGCACGGAGCTCGCCGCGCCGCAGGGCCTCACCTCCGAGCCCAGCCTCAAGGTGCCCCTGGCACCGGGCCCCCACCGCGCGGTGGCGACGGTGACGGTCGACGGCGCGCCCCGGGCCTTCCAGCAGGCGTTCGACCCCGGCCGCGGCGACACGGTGTTGATCGAGCTGAAGCGCCCCTGACGCCGGCGTGGGTTCTGATTGATCGACGTCGGGGCGGCTCGTACAAGGCGCCGCATGTCCATCAACCACATCCTCGTCGTCGGCGCCGGGCAGATGGGCGCGGGTATCGCGCAGGTCGCGCTCCAGGCTGGTTTCAAGGTCACCCTCACGGACGTCTCCGAGGCGTCGCTCGCGAAGGGCAAGGCGGGCATCGAGAAGGGCCTGGGCAAGCTGGTCGAGAAGGGCAAGCTCGACGCGGCCGCACGAGACGCCGCGCTCAAGAACCTCGGCACGGCCACGGCCATTCTCGAGGTGAAGGACGTCGACGCCGCCATCGAGGCGGTGACGGAGAACGAGGAGCTCAAGAAGCGCATCTTCAAGGACCTGGACCAGGTGGTGAAGCCGGGCGGCCTGCTCGCCAGCAACACCTCGTCGATCCCCATCACCCGCATCGGCGCGTCGACCAGGCGCCCGGAGGCGGTGATCGGCATGCACTTCATGAACCCGGTGCCCATCATGCAGTTGGTGGAGATCATCCGCGGGGCCGCGACGAGCGACGAGACCTACGCCGCCACGCGCGCCATGGCCGAGAAGATGGGGAAGACCACGGTCGTCTCGAAGGACTTCCCGGGCTTCATCGTCAACCGCATCCTCATCCCCATGCTCAACGAGGCGTGCTTCGCCCTGACGGAGGGCATCGCCACGGTCGAGGACATCGACACGGCCATGAAGCTGGGCACCAACGTGCCCATGGGCCCGCTGACGCTCGCCGACTTCATCGGCCTCGACACGGTGCTGTACATCGCCGAGGTGCTGCACAAGGGCCTGGGCGACGACAAGTACCGCCCCTCGCCGCTGCTGCGGCAGTACGTCGAGGCGGGCTGGCTGGGCAAGAAGTCGGGCCGCGGCTTCTACAAGTACTGAGAGGGCACCATGGACTTCATCAAGCTCGAGCTCGACGGCTCCACCGCGGTCCTCACCATCGATCGCCCCAAGGCGCTCAACGCGCTCAACCAGCAGGTGCTGGCGGAGCTGCAGGCGGCCATCGGCCAGGTGGCGGCGAACCCCTCGCTGCGCGCGCTGATCATCACCGGCGGCGGCGAGAAGGCCTTCGTGGCCGGCGCCGACATCGCGGAGATGGCCGGCTTCACCACCGCCGAGGCGATGGCCTTCGGCGAGCTGGGGCACCGCGTGCTCGACGCGCTCGAGGCCCTTCCCATCCCCGTGATCGCGGCCGTCAACGGCTTCGCCCTGGGCGGCGGCACCGAGCTCGCGCTGGCCTGCGACTTCATCTACGCCTCCGAGAAGGCGAAGTTCGGCCTGCCCGAGGTGACGCTCGCCGTGATCCCCGGCTTCGGCGGCACGCAGCGCCTGACCCGCATCGTCGGCCGCGCGCGCGCGAAGGAGATCATCTTCACCGGCGACATGCTCGACGCCGCGAAGGCGAAGGACATCGGGCTCGCCCTCGACGTGCTGCCGGCAGACCAGCTGCTGGCGCACTGCAAGAGGGTGGCGGCGACCATCGCCAGGCGTGGGCCCCTGGCCATCGCCCAGGCCAAGCGCGTGGTGGACGCCGGCGCGTCGCTCGAGCTCCAGGCGGCCAACGCGCTGGAGCGCGAGGGCTTCGCGAAGCTCTTCGGCACGGCGGATCAGAAGGAGGGCATGGCGGCCTTCCTCCACAAGCGCCCGGCCGAGTTCAAGGGCGCCTGAGGGCGCGTCAGCCGCACTGCTCCGGCCCCGCACGGGCCGTGAGCGCGCGGACGATCAACACCGCCGCCGCGACGAGCGGCACCACCCGCCGGGCCACCAGCGCCGCCCGCGGCCACTGACCCGCCCGGCTCGCGCCCAACTGCACCGCCACCAGCGCGGGGATGGCGCCCAGCGAGAAGGCCAGCATCACCACCGCGCCGCCCAGCGGCTGCCCGGTGGCGATGGCCGCGAGGAACATGCCGTAGAGGAGCCCGCACGGGAGGAAGGGCGTCGCCGCCCCGAGGGCCAGCGAGCGCCCCGAGGGGGGCAGCCCGTCTCCCGCCTTCGCCAGCGCCCGCGCGATGCGGGTGACACCGGGCAGGGGCCGAAGCCGCTTGCCCAGCTCGAAGGCCGTCGCGACCAGGCCCAACGCCATGACCCAGGGCAAGACTGGCGCGATGGACTCGGTGAGCGCCAGCGACACGCCGCGGCCCAGCGCGCCGAGCAGCAGGCCGACCACGCCGTAGGCCGCGACACGCCCCAGGTGCCACGCCGAAGCGGAGCTCCTGGCCGCGCACGCGAGGGGGCCGCACATCAGCGCGCAGTGGAGGCTGCCCGTCAGGCCCGCGACCCCTGCGCTCGTCGCGCCTGCAAGCACCAACGTCCACTCCATGGCCCCGCGTCTTACAACAGGCATGCCGTTCGCAGGTGGCCGCAGGCGATGGCAGCAAGTAGCGAGAGTTTGTGCATCCATTGCAGAAGCCCGATCCCTCCCGACGCAAACTCTGCGCAGTTCTGCTGCCATGGCTGTGAGGCCGTGCATTCCTTGCTCACCGAGCGGGGGCTGACCCGGTACTACGCGCTCGCCGGAGACCAGGTCGCGCCGGTGACGGTGGCCGAGGCGCCGAAGAGCCATTCGTGGCTCGAGCCGCTGATCGACGGCG
>CAYUZK010000112.1:12959-19677 GCA_964449625.1 uncultured Archangium sp. | reverse complement strand
GGCAAGACGACGCTGGCGCGCATCATCGCCAACGAGATGGGCGCGCACTTCGAGGCCGTGTCGGCGGTGCTCTCGGGGGTCAAGGACCTGCGCGAGGCCGTGGCCGCGGCCGAGGAGCGCTGGAAGCTCCACCGGCGGCGCAGCATCCTCTTCGTCGACGAGATCCACCGCTTCAACAAGGCGCAGCAAGACGCGCTGCTGCCGCACGTCGAGAAGGGCACCCTCACGCTGCTGGGCGCCACCACCGAGAACCCGTCCTTCGAGGTGAACGCGGCGCTCTTGAGCCGCATGCGGGTGCTGACGCTGCACGGCCTCGAAGAGGAGGAGCTCCGCGGGCTCCTGCGCCGCGCCGTGGCCGATCCGCGCGGGCTCGCCGGCCAGGTGGAGGTGGACGACGACGCCCTGGCCTTCATCGCCCTCATCGCCAACGGCGACGCGCGCAAGGCGCTCACGGCGCTGGAGGTGGCGGCGAAGTACGGCGGCGCGCACGTGACGCGAGCAGCCGCCGAGGAGGCGGTGCAGCAGCGCACGCTGCTCTACGACAAGGGCGGCGAGGAGCACTTCAACGTCGTCTCGGCCTTCATCAAGTCGATGCGCGGCAGCGACCCCGACGGCGCCGTGTACTGGCTGGCGCGGATGATCGAGTCGGGCGAAGACCCGCGCTTCATCGTGCGGCGCATGGTGATCTTCGCCAGCGAAGACGTGGGCAACGCCGACCCCCGCGCGCTCCAGGTGGCCGTGAGCGCCCTGCAGGCCGTCGAGCTGGTGGGCTTCCCCGAGGGCACCCTGCCCTTGACCCAGGCCGTCACCTACCTGGCCCTGGCGCCCAAGGCGAACAGCGCCCTGACGACCTACGCGAAGGCCCGCGAGGCGGTGGTGAAGCACGGCCCGCTGCCGGTGCCGTCGCACCTGCGCAACGCGCCCACGAAGCTGATGAAGTCGCTCGGCTACGGCGCCGGCTACCAATACCCGCACGACTTCGAGGGGCACTTCGTCGCCGCGTCGTACCTGCCGGAGGGCCTGCGGGGCGCCCGCTTCTATGAGCCCTCGGACAGCGGCGAGGAGGCCTTGCACAAGGCGCGGCTGGAGGACCTCCGCGCGCGCGCCGGGCCGAAGGAGCCGGGCGAGGACGGCTGAGGCGGGGAAAGGCGGCTCAGGACGCCGCGGGCGCCGCGGCCCAGGGCCCGGGCACCTGCGAGAGGCGGATCTGGTTTCGCCCCTCGCGCTTGGCCCGGTACAGCGCGTCGTCAGCCGCCTTCACGAGCTGCTCGGCGGAGTTCACCGCCCGCCCGGGAAAGCTCGACACCCCGAAGGAGGCCGTCACCTTGAGCCCGGCCGGAGCGAGGCGGAGCCCGCGCAGCCCCGCGGTGATGCGCTCGGCCACCGTGAGGGCCCCCGCGAGCTGCGTCTTCGGCAGCAGCACCGCGAACTCCTCGCCGCCGTAGCGGGCGAGGAAGTCGGTCTCGCGCACCGCCTCCCTCATCGCGCCGGCCAGCGCGCGCAGCACCTCGTCGCCGACCTGGTGCCCGTGGGCGTCGTTGAGCTGCTTGAAGTGGTCCACGTCGGCGAGGATGAGCGCGAGCGGATCGTCGTAGCGCTGCGCCCGGCGGAACTCCTCGCGCAGGCGCTCCTGGAAGAAGCGGTGGTTGGCCACCCGGGTGAGGCCGTCGGTGACCGCCAGCTCGCGCAGGCGCTCGGCCTCGACGCGCGAGGCCAGCAGCGCCCGGCGCACCTCGACGCAGCGGCGCACGCGCGCCACCAGCTCGGCTGGAGCGACGGGCCGGGCCAGCACGTCGTCGGCGCCGGCCTCGAAGGCGGCGACGGCCGCGGCGGCGTCCACCCCCGGGCTGACCATCAGCACGGGCGTCGCGTCGCGGCCCTCGCGCAGGTGCTCGAGCACCGCCAGCCCCGACTCGCCGGCCAGGTCGAAGGCCACCACCAGCGCATCGACCGGCCGCTCGAGGACCAGGCCGATGGCGCCCGGGGCGTCGTCCGCCGTCAGCACCTCGGCGCCAGCGCCCGCCAGCGCGGCGGCCAGGTGGGCGCGATCGGCCTCCTCGCGCGCGACGACCAGGGTGACCCACGGGGTGACCATGGCCGCTGCATAGCCGGGCGCCCCGTCAGCCGGGGCACTTTTTCGTGGGCCCGTGGCCCCGAGCCCGCAGGTATGGCAAGACCCGCCGCGCATGCCGACCCCGAGCCTGAGCCTGTTCTTCCCCGCCTGGAACGAAGAGGAGTACGTCGAGCGCTCGGTGGCGCGCGCGAAGGTGGTGCTCGCGCGGCTCACCGACGACTGGGAGATCATCGTCGTCAACGACGCCTCGACGGATCGCACGCGGGAGCTCGCCGAGGGCCTCGCCCGCCGCGACGGCCGCGTGCGCTGCATCACCCACGAGGTGAACAAGAAGCTCGGCGGCGCGATGAAGACGGGCTTCTCGGCCTCGACCAAGGACATCGTCATCTACTCGGACATGGACCTGCCCTTCGACCTCGCGGAGCTCGAGCGCGCGCTGCACCTGCTCGAGTACCTCGAGGCCGACATGATCAGCGCCTTCCGGCACGATCGCACCAGCGAGGGCCCCAAGCGCATCGTCTACTCGCTCGCGTACAACTTCCTCATCCGCACGCTCTTCGACGTGCACGTGAAGGACATCAACTTCTCCTTCAAGGTGGTGCACCGGCGCGTGCTCGAGGCCATCGAGCTCAAGAGCGAGGGCTCCTTCATCGACGCCGAGCTCGTGGTGAAGGCGATCCGCAAGGGCTTCAAGGTCTTCCAGATGGGCGTCGACTACTTCCCGCGCACGCGCGGCGTCAGCACGCTGGCCAGCCCCACCGTCATCCTCAAGATGGTGAAGGAGCTGGGCGCGCTCTACGGCGACACGAAGCACCCTGCGCCTCCCGTTCGCCCCGTGCGGCTGCCGCCCGAGGTGGCCGCCTTCCCGCCCCGCCGGGCCGCCGGCGCGCCGTGACATGATCCGCCTGGTCATCAACGCCGACGATCTCGGCCTCCACGCCCGCATCGACGAGGGCATCTTCGCGGCCCACACCGGGGGCGTCGTCACCAGCGCCACGCTGCTCGCCACGGGCCCCACGGCCGCCGAGGCGGTGCGCCGGGCGCGCCAGTCGAAGCTCCCGCTGGGCCTGCACTTGTGCCTCACCACCCACCTCACCCCGGCGGCGCCGGCGCGCGAGGTGCGCTGGCTCGCGCCGGGTGGCCGCTTCCGCCGCGACTGGGGCGAGCTGTCGGCCGCCTGGCTGGCGCGGCTGGTGCCCGCCGAGGAGATCGTCACCGAGTTCCGCGCGCAGGCCCGCCGCGCCCGAGAGCTGGGCGCACAGATCGATCACCTCGACACGCACCAGCACCTCCACCTGCTGCCGGGGCTGACCTCGATCGTCGAGGTGCTCGCCGCGGAGCTGGGCGTGCCCGTGCGCTGGCCCTCGGAGCGCCCCAACCGCCACTGGCTGCTGCACCCGCGCTCGGCGATGAAGGCCGCCGTGCTCGGGGCGCTGGCGCGGGTGAAGGAGCCGCGCGGCGTCAAGCGCGTGCCCGCCCACGGCGTCTTCGAGTCGGGGCGCCTCACCGAGCGGCGCCTGGTGCGCCTCATCGAGCGCCTCGGGCCGGGCGACCACGAGATCGTCACCCACCCCGGCCTGCACCCCGGCCGCGTGCCGCAAGACCCCGACTGGAAGTACGCGTGGGAGGCGGAGCTCGCCGCGGTGCTGGCGCCCGGCGTGCGCGACGCCATCGCGCGCCGCGGCATCCAGCTCGTCAGCTACGGCCAGCTCAGCTGAGCGAGCGCCGGGCCCGTGCTGGCGCCCGGCGCCGCCGGCCTGCCGTCAGCCGATGTCCGGCTCGCAGGCGCAGGTGGCCTGGTTGCAGCTGAAGTTGACGCCGCAGCCGCCGCAGTTCGACGGGCACACGCAGGAGCGCTGGCCCGGGTCGCACACCAGGGGGGCCACGCAGGTGCCGCCGCAGGCGTCGCCGTTCGGGTCGGGGCTGGCGTCGTTCCAGTACTTGTAGCTGACGGCCACCTGCACGCCCGCCGCGCTGGGGATGCAGTTGCCGAAGAAGACGATGCGCCGGGTCGCCGCGTCGATGTCCCACCCGTTGGTGCGATCGCGCGGCACGTCGGCCGCGTTGCAGGCGCCGCGGGTGGTGGCCACGGCCACCTTGATGGTCGCCGAGATGGGCGGCCGCTGCAGCTGCGTGCCCGTGCCGCCGATGACCGCGGTGAGGATGGCGTCGATGGTGGCCGCCTGCTGCGCCTGCTGCTGCGCGGTGGGGTTGGCGGGGTTGAAGATCTGGATGTTGCCGATGACGCCGCCGGTGCTGCGCGTGAGGCCGTGGTACTTGCCGGGGTTGGTCTCGGTCGCGTCACCGCACGACTGCCCCTCGGGGCAGAGGATGCCGTGCGTCACGTAGCGCTGCCCGGGCAGCTTGCCGGTGAGGTACGTGTCCATCTGCGCCGCGGAGATGGCCCCGCTCTGCTCCGAGGTGTCGGTGAGGAAGATGAAGTGCCCCTGGGCGTCGGTGCGGAAGGGCCCACGCACCTGGGGCCCCACGCGGTCCATGAAGGCCTGCACGCCCGAGAAGCCGCGCTCCGAGCCGCTGCCGCTGGTGCCGAAGGCGCCGCCGCCGCTGAACCACGACTGCATGGTGGTGGCGCTCGTCGTCCACTCCCGGGTCGAGCCGCTGTAGCCCGTGGCGTAGTAGCCGGTGGTGACGGCGGCCGCGCGCCAGTCGAGGCCTGCGCTGAGCAGCTTCTGCCCGAAGAGGGTGCCGGCGTTGGCCACCGCCGTCTGGGAGCTCTGCATCGAGCAGCTGTCGTCGACCACCCAGAGGAAGTCGACCTTCTGGTTCACAGAGGCCTGGAAGACCTCGCACTGGGTGTTGGCGTAGTCGCCGAACTGCGCCAGGGCCGTGCCGCCGGCCGTGTCGTCCACCCGGAAGAGGGCCTGGCCGGAGTAGAGGCTCGCGGGGATGACGGCGATCACCACCACCGCGCGCGTCGAGGTGCGGCGCACGAACTCGGCGACGACCTTGAAGGGGCCGTTGGCGCCGGCGGTGCCCGAGAGCAGCCCGGTGGCGGTCATGCCCAGGTAGTTCTGCGCGATGCCGTTCACCACCGTCTTCACGTCGCCGCTGCCGGACACGTCGTAGATGGCGCGCACCGAGCCGCCGAAGCCGTCCCACGTGGTGAAGGTCTGGGTCAGTGGCGCGGTGACGTTGCCGATGCGCCCGCGGCCGAAGGCCTCTTCGGCGTTGGCGTCAGCGCCAGCGGGCGCCTTCGAGAGCGCGAGGCCAGCGATCTTCGTGGACTGATCGTAGAAGGCGAAGCCCGCCTCGACGCTGCCCGAGGTGCCGGGCACGGCCAGGCGCGTCACCTCGGCGAAGTCGGGCACGAGCGCGAGCTGCACGTCGCTGGCGCCGCTGGAGTGGAAGGTGACGGGCTTCAAGTTCGCCGTGGCGCAGGCCTGGTTCACGGGGCCGGTGCCGTCGCTGGCGTTGTTCGGGTCGAGCTCGCCCATGTCCACCCGGCCGTTCAAGTTGGTGTCTTCGGCGCCGTCCATCACGCCGTCGCCGTCGGTGTCCGGGTTGCAGGCGTTGGTGCGCGTGGCTGAGTCGGCGTCGTAGGTGGCCGCGGTGTAGCTGCAGCCCGTGGGGTCGGCGCCCACCGGCTGGAGCCCGCCCTCGACGCCGTCGGGCAGGCCGTCGCCGTCGGTGTCGCGCTTGGTGCCGTCGGTGACGCAGCCGGCGGCCGAGGCGGCCTCCTCGCCGTCGGAGTAGCCGTCGCAGTCGGTGTCCTTGCGGGTGGGGTCCGTCTCCGTCGGGTCTCGGCGGCCGTCGCGGTTGACGTCTTCGGCGCCGTCGTCGAGGCCGTCGCCGTCGGTGTCGCGCACGGTGGGGTTCGTCTTCGAGTTGGGGTCGGCGTCGGCGACGAAGGTGCCGGCGCAGGCGGCCGAGACGCTCGAGGTCTTCCCCATCTCCAGGCCATCGCGAAGGCCGTCGCCGTCGGTGTCGGCGTTGCACGGGTCGGTCTTCGCGCCGTTGCCGTAGTCGGTCCCGTACTCCTCGGCGTCCGAGAGGCCGTCGCAGTCGGTGTCGCGCGTGAGGTTGTCGAGCGCGTTCGGGTCGCAGCCAGTGACGACGCCGCCCCCGCCGCCGCCCTGCCCGGCCCCACCGCCGCCGGTGCCCATGCCGCCGCCCGTGCCCGTGCCGCCGCCGCCGCCGGTGCCGATGGTGGCGCGACACTCGCCCATCACGCAGACCTGCCCCGACTGGCAGTCGGTGAAGTCGGTGCACTTCACCACGGTGCCGCCGCAGCTGCAGGCAGCGAAGAAGGCGCTCGAGAGCGCGAGCCAGAGAAGTCGAGTCATATGAGCGGAGTCTCCCGAAAAGCCCTTTGCGGGCCGGAAGCCTAGCTGCTCTGAGCGATGAAAAGCACATGCGGCGTCGTGCTGCCGCGCGCGAGCGAGACGATCTGCTTGAGCTGGAATCCCGCCTGGGCGAGGAGCGCGGCGGTTTTCTCACGCGGCAAGAAACCCAGGCCTCCGCTGCCCTGCGTGCGGCCCAAGAGCTTCACCATCAGGTGCTCCTGCGCGAGGGCCTTCTGCGCGCGCCAGCCGCCGTCGTCCTCCGCCTCCTTCAGGAGCAGCCTACCCCCGGAAGTGAGGAGGGCGTGGCAGGCGGCGAGGAAGTCGGGCCGGGCGAAGATGC
>CAYUZK010000112.1:0-12949 GCA_964449625.1 uncultured Archangium sp. | reverse complement strand
GCCAGGCCGCGTGCGGCAGCAGATAGAGGACGTCGGCGACGGTGATGGTGTCGAAGGTGCCGGGCTCGAGGGCCGCGAGGCGCTCGACGGTCATCACGTCGAAGCGCGTGTTGCCCAGGCGGCCGACGGAGCGCCGGGCCCAGGCGATCTTCCGCGGGTCCGGGTCGATGCCGACGACCTCTCGATCGGAGAAGCCGAGCGCCACCATGGCCGCGAGGAGCCCGTGCCCGCAGCCGACGTCGAGCACCCGCCGGCCCTCGACGTGGCGGGCGACCTCGGCGAGCGGGGCGGTGGCCAGGCGCGCGCGCACGAAGAGCCGCTCGCCCAGCGGGAGCGGCGCGAAGACGGCCAGGGCCGGGTGGCGCAGCACGTCAGTGGAACTTCTTGCCGGCCTTCACCTTGTCGGCGAGCAGCGGCGCGGGGGCGAAGCGCTGGCCCAGGCGCTCCTGGTAGTGCTCGGTGCGCTGGAGGATGCGCCCCAGGCCCTGCGCGTCGGCGTAGCGGAAGGGCCCGCCGAGGAACGGGGGGAAGCCCAGGCCGAAGATGGCGCCGATGTCACCGTCGCGGGGGCTGCGCAGCACGCCCTCGCCCAGGCAGCGCACGGCTTCGTTCACCATCTGCAGGGCACAGCGCTCGGCCATCTCGGCGCGCTCGAGGCGCTTGCGGGTCTTGCCGTGCGGGGTGAGCGCGTAGATCGACTCGTCCACCTCGCCCTTCTTGCCGTCAGCGTAGAGGTAGAAGCCCTTCTGCGCCTTGCGGCCCAGGCGCCCGTCCTTCACCAGGGCGTCGGTGGTGTCGGGGGCCAGCAGGCGATCGCCGAAGGCCTGGTGCATGATCTTCGCGACCTTGGCGGCGACGTCGATGCCCACCTCGTCGAGCAGCGTGATGGGCCCGACGGGGAAGCCGAAGTCCACCAGGGCGCGGTCGAGCTCCGCGATGTCCGCGCCCTCGGCGAGGAGGAAGGCCGCCTCGTTCAGGTACGGCGCGAGGATGCGCGAGGTGTAGAAGCCGACGCCGTCGTTGACGACGATCACCGTCTTCCCCTGGCGCTTGCCGACCTCCACGCAGGTGGCCGTCACCCAGTCGGCGGTGCCCGGGTGGGTGATGATCTCCAGCAGCGGCATCTTGTTGACCGGGCTGAAGTAGTGCATCCCGATCACGGTCTCGGGGTGGGCGCTGGCCTTGGCGATGTCGGTGATGGGCAGCGACGAGGTGTTGGAGGCGAAGATCGTCTCGGGCCCGCAGACGCGCTCGATGTCCTTCACCATCTGGTGCTTGAGGGCGAGGTCCTCGAAGACGGCCTCGATCACCAGGTCGCAGTGCTTGAAGCCCGTGTAGTCGGTGGTGGCGGTGACGAGCGCGAACTGCTTGTCGGCCTCGCGCCAGGTGAGCGAGCGGCGCTTGACGCGCTCGTCGAAGAGCCCGCGCACGTGGGCGAGCGCGCGGCCGGCGCCGGCGTCGTCCTTGTCCTTCAGGCGCACGGGCACGCCCTGGAGCGCGGCGCTCACGTAGGCGATGCCGGCGCCCATGAGGCCGCCGCCGAGCATGCCGATCTTCTTCACCTCCCGGGGCTTCACCTTCGGGTCGGCGACGCCGTTGTCCTTCTTGAGGGCGGTGGTGGCGAAGAAGATCTCCACCAGCCGCTTGCTCACGTCGGTCATCACCAGCTCGCCGAAGGCCGCGGCCTCGGCCTCGAGCCCGGCCTGCATGCCCTTCTCGAGCCCGACGCGGACCACCTCGAGCGCCTTCTCGGGCGCCGGGTACTTGCCGCGCGTCTTCTTCAGGAGCTGCTTCTTCGCCTGGTCGAAGAGCACCTTGCGGCCGACGGGGTTGTCCTCGAGCGCGAGCTCGGTCCACGCCTCCTTGTTGGTGATGCCCTTGAAGAACTGCGCGAGGGAGCCGCCCTTCGCAACCGCCGGCTTGAGGCCGCGGCTCCTGTCGACCTTGAGGCTGCCGGTGGCGAGCTCGAGGGCGCGGGCGCAGGCGACCTGCTCGAGCAGCGGCGCGGGCACCAGCTCGTCGACCACGCCCAGCTTGAGCGCCTTCTTCGCCTTGAGCGTCTTGCCGGTGAGGATGAGGTCGAGGGCCGTCTGCGCCCCGATGAGCGCCGGCAGCCGCTGCGTGCCGCCGGCGCCGGGGATGAGGCCCAGCTGCACCTCGGGGAGCCCCAGCGACGTCTTCGGGTGATCGGTCGCGACGCGGTAGTCGCAGGCGAGCGCCCACTCCAGCCCGCCGCCGAGGCAGGTGCCGTGAATGGCGGCGACCACCGGCTTGCTCAGCGCGTCGAGGCGATCGAAGCCGACCTGGCCCTGGCGCGCGAGCGCGGTGCCCTCGACCGACGACTTGATGGTCTGGAGGAAGTCGATCTTCGCCCCGGCGATGAACGAGTCCTTCTTGCCGGAGATGAAGACGACGGCCTTCGCGGTCGCGTCGCCGACGGCGCGGGTCATGAGCGCCTCGAACTCGGCGCCCACCGCGGGGCTCAGGGTGTTGACGCTCTCGCCCTCGATGTCGAAGGTGATGATCGCGACCTCGCCCTCGACGGCGTAGGAGAAGTTCTTCGAGACGGTGCTCATCACGCGCGCTCCAGGACGACGGCCGCGCCCTGGCCTCCCTGGGCGCAGACGGTGACGAGGGCCTTGTCCAGCCCGCGGCGCTTCAGCTCGCGCAGCGACTGGTGGAGGATCCGCGCGCCGGTGGCGGCGAACGGGTGGCCCAGGGAGATGGAGCCGCCGTTGACGTTGAGCCGCGAGCGATCGACCTGCCCCAGCGGGCCCTTGCGCCCGAGCTTCTCGGCGAAGGCCCGGCTCTCGAAGGCCTGAATGTTCGACGCCACCTGCGCGGCGAAGGCCTCGTGCATGTCGATCAGATCGATGTCCTTGAGCGTGAGCCTCGCGCGGTCGAGGGCCAGCGGCGCCGCGTAGGCCGGCCCCTGCAGCAGCTGGTCAGCCGGGTCGGTGGCGGCGAAGGCGAAGCTGCGGATGAAGCCCAGCGGCTCGTAGCCGAGCGCCCTGGCCTTGGCCTCGCTCATCAAGATGAGGGCGGCGGCGCCGTCGGTGAGCGGAGAGGCGTTGCCCGCGGTGACGGTGCCGTAGCGGCGGTCGAACACCGGCTTGAGCGCCGAGAGCGCCTCGATGGTGGTGTCGGCGCGCACGATGTTGTCGGTGGTGGCGATGTCCTTGAACTTCGGCCCCACCGGCACCGACATCACCTCGTCCTTGAAGTAGCCCTCCTTCCAGGCGCGGGCGGCGTTCAGGTGCGAGGCGAGCGAGAGCTCGTCCTGCTCCCGGCGGGTGATGCCGTTCTCCTTGGCCATCTTCTCGGCGGAGTCGCCCATGGACAGGCCCGTGGTGTACTCGGCGATGGCCGGCGGCACGGGCACGAGGTCCTTCGCGGTCAGCCGCTGGAAGGGCTTCACGCGCGCCGAGAGGTTCTTGGCCTTCGAGGCGCTCACCAGCGCGTGGGCCAGCGGCCGCGAGGTGAAGATCGGCGGGTCGCTCATCGACTCGGTGCCGCCGGCGATGCCCACGTCGGACTGGCCCAGGGCGATGCAGTTGGCCACGTCGACGGCCGCCTGCACCGAGGTGGCGCAGGCGCGCATCACGGTGTGGGTCTCGATCTTCTTCGGCAGGCCCGCCAGGAGCACCACCTCGCGGGCGATGGAGGAGGCCGTCAGCGACGGCACCACCTGCCCGAAGACGACCTGGTCGATCTCGTCCTGCGGCAGATCGTACCGCTGCACCAGCTCCTGCACGACGATGCGCCCCAGGTCGAGGGCCGTCAGATCGTTGAAGACGGTGTTGGCCTTCACGAAGGGCGTTCGGAGCCCCCCGATGATGGCGACGCGACGGTTCGGCATGTGACCTCCTCGTGACGAGTCGAGGTCGCATTAAGAGCCGCTGACTGCAGAGTCAACGACAATTGACGCAGAGCGTCAGTCAAGAACGACCTGCGCAGGGCCGCGCACGAGGAGCACGCGGTTGGCGCCTGCCTCGAACTCGCCCTCGAGCAGCCGCTTGAACTCGAAGACGCCGTGCTGCGGGAGCGAGAGCGTCACGGGCAGGCGCCGGGCCTTCGCGCGGTCCCAGTCGCCGAGCTCGGGGCCGGAGCCGACCACGGCGCCCTCGCCGGTGAAGGAGATCTCCACGAGCGGCCCGCCCCGCCGCCAGGCCTCGATCTCTCGAGGCCCGCGCGCCGGCGCGGGGGCGAGGGAGACGCGGCCCTGGTCGATCACCACGTTCACCGCCTGCCCGTCGGGAGCGACGCGGGCAATGACGGCGCGCGAGGCCGAGACCTCGACGGGCACCGCCACGCCGTCGCGCAGGGCGGCCGAGGCCTGCCGCTGGCGCATGGCCTGGGCGAGGTGCGCGCGAAAGGGGTGCTCGACGAAGCGCATCGAGCGGCGGTTGTCGGGCTCCTTCGCGCCGTCGAGGCCGACCTCGGTGCCCCAGGTGATCGACGGCACGCCGCGCATGGCGAGGAGGAACGAGAGCGCCTGCTTCACCTTCTCTTCATCGCCGCCGCACAGGCTCTTGAGGCGCGGCAGATCGTGGTTGTCCACCAGCGTCACGAGCTGCGTGGCGTCGGGGTAGCGGCGATCGTTGGTCACCGTCGCCGCCAGTCTGGCCGGCGACTCGCCGCGGCAGAAGACGTCGGCGATGGCGAAGCCCAAGGGGAAGTCGAACATCGAGGTGAAGCGGCCCTCGCGCCAGGTGCGCGCCACGGCGCCGGGGTCACCGTCGAGCAGCTCGCCCAGGAGGATGAAGCCGGGCTGGGCGAACTCGCCGTTGAAGCGGGCCCAGAAGTCGAGGGGGAGGTGCTTGACCGCGTCGAGGCGAAAGCCGTCAGGCCTGGCGACCCGGAAGCCACCTCCGCGAGGCGTCGACGAGGTGCGCGTAGACCTCGGGCTTCTCGGTAGCGAGGTCGGGCAGGCCGTGCACGTCGTTCATCACGAGCTGCTCGGGGTCGTTCCAGTCGCGCACCCCGCCCCGCCCGTGGAACCAGTCGGGCCGCTGCGTCACCAGCGGCGCGTCAGGGCCCACGTGGTTGAGCACCAGGTCGAGCACCAGCTTCATGCCGCGGCGGTCGAGCTCCTCGCGGAGCCGGGCCAGCAAGAGCTCGTCGCCGAAGCGCGGCTCGAGCTGGGCGAGGTCCCACGTCCAGTAGCCGTGAAAGGCGCCGAAGCCGTGGAACTTCTCGGTGCGCATCGAGAAGACGGGCGAGAGCCACACGGTGTCGAAGCCCAGGGCCTGGATCCAGTCGAGGCGGCCGATGAGGCCGGCGAGATCGCCGCCGTGGAAGGCCTGCGGGTCGGCGAGATCCACCTGGCCGTCGTTGGCGCGATCACCGTTCTCGAAGCGGTCGAGCATCACGAAGTAGACGCCGCTGGGCTTCTGGGCGCCCGCTGCCGGGGCCGCGCCGGGGGCGCCGGCGAGGAGCCCGTCCATCAGCACGCCGACGCGGTTGGCGATGTCGGGGGCGGCCTGGGCGATGGCCTCGCGCTCCTTCTCGTGGTCGTACATGAGGATGACGGGGATCTCGAAGGGGTCCGAGGTCTTCGCCCCATCGCTGCGCGACGCGGTGAGGGTGGTGGCGACCTCCCAGCGGTAGCGGCCGTCGAGCTGCGAGAAGAAGTGCACCCGCTGCTCGACCAGCAGCACGAAGGGGGCCTCGCCGGCTCCGCGCTTGAGCACGTCGAAGCGCGCGTCGGTGAGCCGCTGGGCCGAGATGGCCTCGAGCGGCAGCTCCACCACCTCGAGGTTGTGGGCGTCGAGCTCGGCCTTGATGCGGGCCTTGAGCGCGTCGGGCGGCGCGAAGGCCGAGCCCGCGTAGCTGGGATCGACGATGTAGGCGACGGCGATGCTCGCGCGCTCGGTGAGGCGCTGGCGCGGCACCTTGGGCAGGCAGCCCGTGGCGAGCACCAGGAGGAGGACGGCGACGGCGCGGCGCATCAGAACCACCCTTCCGACTCGAGAGACACGAGGTGATGCCAGGCGATGGTGTTGGTCGGGCGGAACGCGTCGTACTGCTCGAGGCGCTCCACGAAGGCGTTGCCGAAGGCCGCGTGCTGGCTCGAGTACTGGAACCCGTACAGCAGGCGGATGGAGGGCCGCGCGTAGATGCCGAAGCCCGTGGGGTTGAGCACGAGGCCCGTCTTGAACTGCCAGGTGTTGCGCACCGCCGCGTCGCCGAACTCGAGGCCGCGCGTGTCGGAGATGCCGCCGCTGTTCTGGAAGATGGAGTCGTAGTTGGTGCGGAAGAGGTTGCCGTTGAGCGAGCGCTCCTGCGAGAGCGAGTTCTCGAGCAGCCAGTGCACCGTGCGCGTGAAGTAGAGCTGCAGGCGCAGCACGGTGGACATGTACGTGCGGTTGCCCTCGCTCGCGCGGATGGTGTCGGACAGATCGCGATCCTGCCCGTAGAGGGCGGCCCACACCGCGTCGAGCCGGTCGGGGATGAGGCGCAGCTGCATCTCGTTGCCCACCTGCAGCGCGTACCGATCACGGGTCATGTCGGCCACGTAGACCTGCACGCTCTGGCCTTGCCACGAGTCGAGGTACGAGTTCTGCGGGTGGAGCCGCTGGTAGCGCACGAAGAAGTTGTTCCACCGCACGGGCCCGAACTTGCCGAAGCCCAGGTAGCCCACGGCGCGCCACGACACCGAGGTCTCCCCCGAGGCCCGCGGCAGGGGGAACTGCTCGGCACCGGCCATGGGGTTCTGCTCGACGTAGCGCC
This sequence comes from uncultured Archangium sp., assembly GCA_964449625.1. Taxonomy (GTDB): domain Bacteria; phylum Myxococcota; class Myxococcia; order Myxococcales; family Myxococcaceae; genus Archangium_A. The sequence continues at coordinate 6,217 of CAYUZK010000112.1, read as the reverse complement.
GCAGCACCTCGCGCCGCGCGAAGTCTTCGTAGCGCACGTCGGGCGTCACGTAGGACGAGTTGCGGTTGCCGGCGATGAAGGGCTCGACCGAGACCTGGCCGCCGCCGCCGATCTCCACGTACTCGCCCAGGCGCAGCCGCAGCGCGCCGCCGGCCGTCATCATCGGCACGTACTGCGCGCCCCGGTTGAAGAAGCCGGCGTCGCCGATGCCCAGCAGCGCGTCGAAGCGGTTGTTCGAGTAGCGCGCCGACAGGCCGATGGTGTCCTCCATCAGCTGCGCGGGGCGGAAGTCGTAGAGGCCCAGATCACCGAAGAAGTACTGCAGCGTGCCCAGCTGCCAGACGATGTTCGGCGCGAGAATGTTGCCCGCCCGGGCGTAGAGCTGGCTGACGCGGAAGTTGACGAGGTTGCCGTTGCCCGAGTCGGCCGCGTTGACCGAGCCGCCCTCGACGCGGGCGTGGAGGCTGGCCCAGATGTCGGTGGTGCCGGGCGGCGCCTGGAGCAGATCGAGCTTCATCTCGAGGGCCGCCCAGGGCCCCTCGTTCATCAGCCGGCCGTGGAGGTTCCAGTACCCCAGCCGCCCGTTGCCGCCCTGGAAGTCGGGCCGCGCCATGATGCGGAAGTAGCCGCCCGCGCTGAAGCGGCTGTCGGGCGCCTGCGCAGAGGCGGCGCCGGCGAGGAGGACGATGAAGGCGAGGGCGCGCACGGGAGCGCGCTTCTACCCAAACCCGGCCCTCAGATCCGCTCGAAATCCTGGCGAATTCGCTGGAGCGCGTCGTGGAGCCGCTGATCGATCTGCTCGAAGCGCAGGCCCATGCGCCGGGGCGTGGTCCACATCACCCGCCCCAGCACGTCGATGGGCTCGGGCATGTGCGGGCACTCGAGGCGCAGCGAGACCAGCTCCATCGGCGAGAGCGGCTCGTCGGTCTCGAGGCCCAGGCCCCCTTCCGACAGGTCGCAGGCGCGGTCGGCCAGGCGCAGCTTGCCTGTGCGGACCATCACGGAGAAGTCGGCCGGGAGCCGGTTGAAGCGACGGGCCTGCGAGTACTGGTGCGACGTCGACAGCTCGAAGTGAATGCTCATGACTTCCCCCGTTGGAATGATGCAGCAGGAGCCTGCACCCGCGTCGCGCGCCCGCGCAACCTCCCCAAATCGGTTTCCGTCGTCGCTAAAACTGACCTGCGTCAGCGCGCCTCGAGGATCACCACGGACCGCGGCTTTACGGTGAAGTCGGCGGTAGTGACGGCCTCGGGCGCGTCGAGCGTGACGTTGCTGGTCTGCCGTTGGGGCTTGTTGAGCTGCACGAGCGTGGCCGGCAAATCCCAGTAGCTCTGGGTGTCCACCACGCGCTTCCACGCGCGGCCCTGGGGGAGCGTGAAGGTGACGTCGCCACCCTCGCCGTTGATGAGGATGGCGAGCTCCGGCCCCCTGGTGGGATCGTAGAAGTGCATCATCAGCTGCTTGTCGCCCCAGTTCGTCTTGTCGGTGTTCTGGGCGCTCTTCCACGCGAAGGGGGCAGCGGCGCCGTACTCGAGGGGCGCGAAGGCGTAGAGGTGCTCCTTGCGGAAGCGGATCATCTGCTTGACGAAGTCGAACATGCGGTGGCGCTCGTCCTGCGCCTGCCAGGCGCCCCAGTCGAGCCAGTTGAACGCGTTGTCGGCGCGCGTCGAGAAGGCGTTGTTGTTGCCCAGCTGCGTGCGCATCCACTCGTCGCCGGCGTAGAGCAGCGGCGTGCCCTGGCTGATCATCAGCGCCACGTAGACGTTGCGGATCATCTGGCGCTTGGTGGCCTCGTCGCCCCAGTTGCGGCTGCGGTTGTTGTTCTCGCCCGAGTTCTTCTCGCACCACGGGCTGGTGGGCTCGGTGCAGCAGATGGGGTTGAGCGGCCCGCAGCCGTTCTGCTTCATGTCGTACGAGAAGAGATCGTAGAGCGTGAAGCCGTCGTGCACGGTGACGAAGTTGACCGAGTGGTACGGCTTGCGGTCGTTCCAGCGGAACCAGTCGCTGCTGCCGGTGAGGAAGAAGCCGCCGTCCTTCACCTCGGTGCTGTTCCACTTGAAGTCGTCGCGGTTCCAGAAGCTGCGCCACCAGTCGCGGAAGCGCCCGTTCCACTCGCCCCAGCCGGCGCCGGGCTTGGTGAGCGAGGGCGGGAAGAGGCCGATGCGCGTGCCGTAGCCGTTGCTGAACTCGTTGTTGTTGGGCCCGTTGAAGGACAGGCCCAGGTCGTAGCCGCCGGCGGCCCAGGGCTCGCTGATGAGGCGCGTGTTGTACTTGAGCAGCACCGGGTCGTCGGCGATCTCCTGCAGCACGGTGTTCTTCGGATCGTCCCACACCCAGTACTGCAGGTCCTTCTCGCCCATCACGGGCGCCAGATCGAAGCGGAAGCCGTCGACGTGCATCTCGTCGACCCAGTAGCGGAGCGAGTCGAGGATGTGGCGGCGGAAGGGCTTGTAGTTGCACCGCGTCTGGTTGCCGACGCCGGTGTTGTTGAAGAACGACTGCTTGTCCTCCGAGAGCGCGTAGTACGCGTGGTTGTCGAGGCCGCGGAAGTTGTAGAGGCCGACGACCTCCTTGGGGTCGAAGTTGACCAGCTGCGGGGTGATGTTCGGGTCGGGGTTGAAGTCGAACTCGAGGCGCTCGCGCCAGAAGCCGCCCTCGCCCGTGTGGTTGTAGACGACGTCGAGGTACACCTCGATGTCGCGCTTGTGGAGCTCATCGACCATCTGCTTGAACTCGTCGATGATCTCGTGCTGCTCCTTGCGGAAGGCGTAGGTGTTCTCGGCGATGAAGAACGAGAGCGTCGAGTAGCCCCAGTACCCGCCCTCCGACGGCTTCTCGAGCGGCGGCATGAGGTGCACCGCGGTGACGCCGAGCTCCTTGAGGTAGTCGGCCTTCTCCCCCAGGCCCAGCCACGTGCCGGGGTGCGCCACGCCCGACGCGGGGCTGGCGGTGAACCCCTTGGGGTGGAGCTCGTACATGATGACGTCGTTCCAGCGGTGGCCCGGCGTGTTCTCGTCTTGCCGGCGCGTGCGGTAGGTCGCCTCGTTCTCGCTCCACACGTAGCGGCTCTGCACCACCACGCTCTTGCTCGCCGCGGCCCAGGTCGAGGTGGCGCGGGCGGGGCCCGTGGCGAGGCTGCCCTTGCTCCAGTCGTGATCGCGGTGGATGGCCTTGCTGTACGGGTCCCACAGCAGCTTGTTGGGGTTGAAGCGGTTGCCGTCGGCGTCGACGTCGGCCTTGAAGCCCTTCACCGAGCCGGGGATCCACTCCGGGTCGTAGGTCCAGTTGGGGCCCCAGGCCACGTAGCCGTAGTGCTGGCCGACGCCGATGCCCTCGACGTGGAGGCTCCACACGTCGCCGATGCGCTCCATGGGGAACTGGCGGGTGGGCAGCGGCGCCTCGGGGTTGTCGAAGAGCAGCAGCTCGATGCGCTCGGCCCGCTCGCTGTAGACGCCGAAGTTGATGCCCTTGTCCACGAGGGTCGGCCCGAGGTGATCGAGGCGCGCGATGGCCTCGGCCGTCAGCGAGGGCGCGAAGGGCGTGGTCTTGTAGAGGCGCGCGGTGTCGGTGGGACCGCAGGCGACGAGCGCGAGGACGGAGACGAGGCTGAAGAGGCGCACGGGGGTGTCCCTAGCAACAAGCGTCGGTCGAGCGGAAGAGGGGCGGGCCCGGGTCAGGTTGATCTGGGCCGGCGCCTGGCCCGGGCGAGCGCCACGAGGAGCAGGCCCAGCGCCCCGTCGCCGGCGGCGCCACAGCCGCAGCCCGTCGCGGCTTCCACGCTCGCCGTGCAGGCCGGGTACGCCTCCAGGCCCGGCGCGCACGCGTCGCACCGCGGAGGCATGAAGCTCGGGCTACAGGCACAGTCACCGTCGGCCTGGGCCGCGCCGTTGCCGCTGCACGTGGTCGCGTCGCCGAACTCACACGACGCACCGGCGAAGCCTGTCGCGCAGACACAGCTGCCGTCTTCCTGCGCCACGCCGTGGCCGCGGCACGTCGTCGCGTCGCCGTACTGGCACGCCATGCCCGCGAAGCCGGCGTCACACTCGCAGCCCCCGGCGAGGGAGCAGGCCCCCTGGCCGCTGCACGTCGTCGCGGCCTCGCAGAAGGCACAGCGCGGGAAGCCGTAGTGGTTCGGCGCGCAGAGGCCGCAGCTCGCGCCCGCGAAGCCGGCCGCGCACTCGCAGCCACCGGCCCCGCACACGCCGCGACCGCTGCACAGCGCGGAAACGCACGCGCCGCTTTCGCAGATCGGCAGCGCCTGGCAGGCCGCGACGAAGTGAGAGAAGGCGGCCAGCACCGGCACCGACGAGGCGGCGGTGCTGCCCTGCCCGTGCTGCCCGTAGCCGTTCTCGCCCCAGGACCAGAAGGAGCCGTCTTCTCGCAGCGCGAAGCCGTGCTCAGCCCCGCAGGCCAGCGCGAGGACGCCGGTGAGCCCCGGCACGAGCCCGGGTGCGAGCCGTGGCGTCGTCGTGCCGTCGCCCAGCTGCCCCTTCGCGTTGGCGCCGAAGGCCCAGGTGGTGCCGTCACGGCGGAGCGCGAGCGAGAAGTCACCGCGCGCCGCCACGGCGACGAGCTGCGTGAGGCCGCTCACGCGCACGGGCACCCGCCGCTCCAGCCCCGAGCCGTCGCCGAGCTGCCCGGCCTCGTTGTTGCCCCAGGCCCACGCGGTGCCGTCGTCCTTGAGGACCAGCGTGTGCCCCCACCCGGCCGCGGCGGCGACGACCCCCGTGAGGCCGGCGACGGGCGCGGGCGCGAAGCGACCCACCGTCGTGCCGTCTCCCAGCTGGCCGTAGGCGTTGCCGCCCCAGGTCCACACGCGGCGATCGCGGGTGATGGCCAGGGAGTGGGTCCAGCCCGCGGCGACGGCCACCACGTCGTCCAGGCCCTCGACCAGCCCGGGTGTCACGCGCTCGGTGCTGCTGCCGTGGGCGAGCTGGCCGCTGGCGTTGAGGCCCCACGTCCACACGCTCCCGTCGGTCGAGAGCCCCACGGTGTGGAAGCCCCCCGCGGCCAGCGCGGCCATCGGCGGCAAGGCGGGCAGCGGCACCGGCAGCAGCCGCTGGGTCGTCGTGCCATCGCCCAGGCGCCCGCCGCTGTTGCTGCCCCAGGCCATCACGCCCGCGTCTTCGAGGAGCGCCAGCGAGTGGCCCCACCCCGCGCCGACGGAGGTGACGCCCTCGAGCCCCTGTACACGCACGGGCGCGCTGCGGGCCATCGTCGTCCCGTCGCCGAGCTGGCCGTCACCGTTGTAGCCCCACCCCCACACCGTGCCGTCGATCCGCACCGCCAGCGTGTGGTACGCGCCCGCCGACACCAGCGGCAGCGTGCAGGCCGGGTGCGCCGGCGCGCAGCTCGTCAGGCTCGGTGGCGGCGTGCCCACCGACTGCTCGATCGTCACCCGGGGCTCGGACGTCGCTGGCGTGGTGCTCGCTGAGCACGCGTGGAGGACGGCCAGCCCAAGCGCGGAGGCAAGCCCGAGCCAGCCGGCTCCGCCTCTTCGCCTGCCTGTCGCCCCCCCACTCACCCGCGTCACCTAACGGAGGGCCGCGGCCGCCGCTCGCTCGATAACGCGACGTGTCGAAAGAGAGAGCGCCACCCGACCCGGGGCTTTGACTAGCGTGCGCCGCCTCGTGAGTGACGTTCGCCTCGTCGGCATCCGCAAGAGCTTCGGAGACAACGAGATCGTCAAGGGCGTCGACCTCGCCGTCGCCGATGGCGAGTTCCTCGTGATGGTGGGCCCCTCGGGCTGCGGCAAGACGACGCTGCTGCGCCTGATCGCCGGCCTCGAGGGCATCGACGCGGGCGAGCTCTTCATCGGCGGCAAGCCGATGAACGACGTGGCGCCGCGCGATCGCGACGTGGGCATGGTCTTCCAGTCGTACGCGCTCTACCCGCACATGACGGTGCGCGAGAACCTGGCCTTCGGCCTCGAGCTGCGGAAGCTGCCGCGGGCCGACATCGAGGCGCGCGTGGCCGAGGCCGCGCGCATGCTGGAGCTGGGGCCGCTGCTCGAGCGCAAGCCCAAGGCGCTCTCGGGCGGCCAGCGGCAGCGCGTGGCCATGGGGCGCGTCATCGTGCGGCGCCCGCAGCTCTTCCTCTTCGACGAGCCGCTCTCGAACCTCGACACCGCCCTGCGGGTGCAGATGCGCGGCGAGCTGGCGCGGCTGCACCGGCAGCTGGGCGTGACGATGATCTACGTCACCCACGATCAGGTCGA